>CAKQQG010000001.1 GCA_934270705.1 uncultured Oxalobacter sp.
AAGACGGACAGCTTTTTGAAAAGGAGGCCTGGAAATTCAGTGAACTGCAAAAAGACGGTTTCTATCTGTTGAGCGATCTCAACGAAATCCGTTTGTACCCCAGAAACCGCAAGATAAAGGTATATGAACGCTTTGTTCTGAAGGATATGCTCGAAGACAGTGCGGCATTCTCCCGATTTTATCTGCTGTTAAACGCCATCAATCTGCTTTCGGGAAAAACGACAGGCTGGTTGCAGGAAAGCGCGCGCCGCTTTCTTGATGAAAAGCTCAAAGGCTCTTATCAGACACTCCGCCAAATGTACGGCCCCGTATATCGTGGTATCGTCACCGGACTTGACGAAGCCTTTATCGTTGACGACAAAACCAAAGAAAGTCTTGTCAAGGAAGACCCGAACTCCGCCGATATTCTGAAACCTTATGTCGGCAAGGAAAACATGGATAAATGGACGGCTGAATCGCGTTCGCAGTGGCTCATTTACACACCGCAGAACCAGTACGATATCGAAAAATATCCGGCGGTCAAAAAACATCTGCTGCCGTTCCGTGAAAAACTGGAAGCAAGGCCCGGTACGCAGAAATGGTTTGAACTGCAACAAGTCAGCGACAATCCGGAAAAAATGTTCGGAACCAAACTGGGATTTTCACAACAATCTCACAATCCGACATTTTCCATCGACAAGAACGGTGGTGTATTCGACCATTCCAGCTTTTACACGACCGAACAGGATTATTACCTTGTCGCGTTGCTCAATTCTTCCGTACTCTGGTATCTGATCCGGAACAATTCCATCAAACAGCCTGACGGAACTTATGAGTTGAGCGTTTCCGGTATAGAAACGCTGCCGGTTCCCGATGCGCCAGGCCTGGTTCGTGCCCGTATGGGACAACTTTCCGACTTTTGTCAGGAAGCTTCTGTTTCAAGAGACGATCTGGTCAGACACTTCCGTGGCATGACCGCCTACAATCTGCTTCCAGACGGCCTGTCCTCGAAACTGACCCAGCGATTGCACAACTGGTTCGCTCATGAATTCGATGTATTCCGCAACGAAATCATCGATTCCTTCAAGACGGATATCCCGGCAGATGACCTTCAGCTCTGGAACGACTATTTTTATCAGGAAAGAAACAAAGTCTTCAATATGAACGCCGACATCGCCCGTGCCGAAAAGGAAATCGACCTGATCGTTTACGAATTGTTCGGCTTGAGTCCGGATGAAATCGATCTGATCGAAAGAACGATCTGATCCGTTCAACCTTTCGCAAAAGCGGGAATGATTATGTCATTCCCGCTTTTTTTGCCTGTATATCGGCATGGTAGCTCGACCGCACCAGCGGACCGACCGCGGCATGGGCGAACCCCATCCGGGAAGCTACCTGTTCGAATCTGGCGAATGTTTCCGGACTGACATTCCTTAAAACCGGCAAATGGTCGGAAGAGGGCATCAGATACTGGCCTATGGTCAGCATGGAAACGTGATGTGCTCTCAGATCGGACATCACCTGGATAATCTCCTCATCCATTTCTCCCAGTCCGACCATCAATCCCGACTTGGTCGGGATATGCGGACACCGTTCCCCGAAAGCGCGCAGCAAGGCCAGTGACGACAGATAATCGGCACCCGGCCTTGCCTGAAGATACAGACGAGGCACCGTCTCGAGATTGTGATTGAAAATATCGGGGGGATCGGCACACAGTACATCCAGCGCACGATCCATCCGTCCCCGGAAATCCGGTGTCAGTATCTCGATCTTCGTTTTCGGAGACGCAGCCCTGATCGCCTTGATACAGGCCACGAAATGGGCCGCACCACCATCCTTGAGATCATCACGATTGACCGATGTCAGCACGACATAGGACAGTCCCAGCAGCGCAATCGTATCGGCCAGCTGTCCCGGCTCGCTGGCATCGAGCGGATCCGGACGACCATGCGCCACATCGCAAAACGGACAACGACGCGTGCATTTGTCGCCCATAATCATAAAAGCCGCCGTCCCGCTTCCATAACATTCCCCGCGGTTCGGACAACTGGCTTCATCGCAAACCGTCACCAGTTTGTGTGAAGCGATCAGATCTTTTACTTCATAAAACCGTGAACGGTATGTACCGGCTTTCACCCTTATCCATGGCGGTTTCGGCAACTTTTCCGCCGGTTGTATCCGGATAGGGATTCTCGACGTTTTCAGGGCGCCCTTTTGCTTTTGCGACAGAAATGCCGTTTCTGTCTTGCCGGTATCATCGGCCATCTTCTGTCTCCATGATATCCATTGTTTTCAGCCTCGATTCCAGTTCGGAAGACAAACATGCCAGAACCGCTTGCATGACTTGCCTGCTTTCGCCGGAGAAGCCAAGCGAACGCATATCGGTAACGGCCAATCCATGGTAACCACACGGATCGATCCATTTGAACGGTTCCAGATCCATGGCGACGTTCAGCGCAAAACCGTGGTACATGCAACCGTTGCTTCTGACCTTCAGCCCCAGCGCGGCGATCTTTGCGCCCTGCCAATCTGCATATGCGGGCTGCGCCGGAATATAAATGCCCGGTGCGCCCTTCCGACGTTCGCCGGCAATATCAAAAACGGACAATGTCCGGATAATCGTTTCTTCTATCCGGTACACCAGTTCGCGCACATACAATTTCCTGAACCTGCGCCTCAGGTCAATCAGTAAATAGACCACCAACTGTCCCGGCCCATGGTAAGTCACTTCGCCACCACGATCTGTTTCGCACACGGGAATGCCGTGTGCATCCAGAATGTGACTACGCGAAGCGGCCTGTCCCAGAGTGAAAACCGGATCATGCTCGACCACCCAGATCTCATCGGGTGTCAAGGCATTTCTCGTGCGAGTGAATTCGGTCATTTTTTGGAAAACGGGTACATAGGATACCCGCCCAAGCTGACGCACCCTGATCGTTTCGGCACTTATCGTTTGCAAGACACCAATCTCCGGATCAACGGACTATAAAACTACCCGGACCATCGGATGAGAGGACAAGGCATTGTAGAGATCATCCAGCTGTTGACGGCTAGTCGCACGAACCACTGCCGTCAGACTCAGATAATTTCCTTTGGAAGAAAGACGCATATCCAAAGACGCTGCATCGAATAACGGATCATGCAGGCGGATCACTTCCACAATAGTATCGGCAAACTCGTCTTTTCTTGCTCCCATGATCTTGATGGGAAAATCGCAGGGATATTCGATCGGATCTTCATTTCCAAGAAAACAACTCATCGTGAGCTCCTATTTCCTTCATTTGAACCACAGGCAGATAGTATCCCACAATCGCCCGAGAAAGCTGGCGACATTGATTTGTTCCAGCGCAACAACCGGCAATTCGGCGATCACGTGATCATCGACCATGATTTTCAGCGTACCGATCTGTGTCCCTTCATCAATCGGTGCGATTAGCGGATCCTGTCTGACCAGAACAGAACGCAATCTGGATGCTTTTCCTTTCGGCACGGAAATATACGTATCTTCCTCGAAACCGACATCCACTTCTCCTGACGATCCTTTCCAGACCACTGGTGAAGAAACAACCTGCCCCTTCTCGAACAGACGGATCATGTCGAAATCCTGGAATCCCCAGTTCAGCAATTTCAGACTCTCTTGCGCGCAAACCTGATCGGATGACAATCCCGTTACGATCGCCAGCATCCGGCGTTCACCCGATACACTCTGGCGTTTCGCGGAGGCCACCAGTGTATGTCCCTCACCGGCATGATTTGTCGCCATCAGACCATCGACAGCGGCATCCAGCCATAACAAACGATTGGGGTTGCGCATCCTGATCCGGTTATGAGTTATCTCGCGTACCGAAAAATAATCGTAATATGCCTGATAATTCCGGATGATATGCCGGGACAAAATCGCCAGATCGGCCGGCGTGGAATCGCCTTTCTTGCCGGAAGATCCATAGGGATGCACAAACCGCGTCGATTTCATGCCGATTCTGGTGGCTTCATGATTCATCAGTTCGACAAATTTCCGTTCATCACCGGAAATTTCCAACGCAAGTGCCAGCGCAGCATCATCCGCACCATGAACCAGTACTCCCTGCAACAATTCCTGAACTGTCACTGTCTGTCCAGGCTGCAAAAACATGCTGGGGCCATTGGTAGCGGGCGGCAAGGCCTTTTCCGATATTTCCACTTCCTGATCGAGCCCTGTTTTCCCGTCTTTTAGTGCATCGAATACCAGACAGGCCGTCATCAGCTTCGACACTGTTCCCGAACCCATTTTCATATCAGCCTGTCTGGAAGCCAGTACCTGATTGCTGACAGTATCCATCAACAACCAGGCTTTCGCCGTCATTTTCGGAACTGTCTGGGAATATGCCGGATATACCAGCAAGACAAAAAAGAGCGCACAAAGCTGCCAGAAACTTTTTCTCATGGGAATGCAATCCGGAGTGGCGTAACGCCCGGGAATTATTTGCGGAAAAATGCCGTGATGATATTGCGGATATGGTGCAATTTGTGATTGAACAGATGGTCGGCTCCTGCAACGACCGTCACCGGCAGATCTTGTGGACGCGCCCAGTCAAACACATCCGGCAGCGGTACAATTTCATCAAGTTCTCCATGAATCAGTATTGTATTTCCCGGTACATTTTCCACAGCCCATTTGCCTGCCGTCGCGCTGACAAACACCATCCTTTCCGGCTGTAGTCCTTCTTGCGCAAGACGTTGCTGCAAACGGGACTGGACATAGGTTCCGAAAGAAAATCCCCCCAGTACGAACGGCAAGCCGGGATACAACTTCTTCATATAATCCAGAACCAGTGCCATATCATCCGTTTCCCCGTTTCCATCATCGTGCATTCCGGCAGAACGACCGACTCCGCGAAAATTCATTCTGACCGATACATAACCCAGACCGACAAAAGAACGCGCCATCATCTGAACGACCTTGTTGTTCATGGTTCCGCCATAAAGCGGATGCGGATGGGCAAGCAAGGCAATGCCGACAGGCTCGGCTCGGGGCAAATCCAGCGCGCACTCAAGATTGCCGGCATCTCCGGTCAGAAAAAACTGTTTCGTATCCGCATTCATTCATATCCCCTATCATTTTCCTGCACGGCACAAGGCTTGTCATAACTGCTGTTCAAGCATCCACTGCATGATTTCCCCAATAAGCGCATCGCTTCCTTCTGCAAGTGCGCGTGCGCCTCCTTGCGCATCGGGTGTCTGCGATACCACATCTTTGCGGAAAACTTTTTGCGCAATCAGATCACGTCCATTAAACAGGGAAGCATAAAGCGCGATACGCCCGACACTATCGTTCGGACTGCTGAAATGCTGGCTGAAATCCTCGACATGAATACGCAATACCAGTGGATGAGATGCAGTCCTTGCGCTGGCAACCGGATTTCCGGATGAAACCAGAAAAGCGTCAAGCCGGCTTTTGAACAGCCGTGATGGCGCAGCATTCCAGCTGCTTTCCGTATAAAAGCGGATTTGCTGGTTATTGACGTAATCCAGCCGGTAAAACATCAGATTGTCATTCATCCATCCCGGAGCATTGACCTTGGTCTGGACTGCGGGCATGCCTGTCGGCAAAGGTGTTCTGCTTTCCGTTTCGAACGGTCCCAGATCATACAACATCGCTGCCGGACGATTGTCCCCCAATGCACAAGCTGTCAACACAGCTGCCGCAAACATCAGTGTAAAACAAAATCTTATCCGCTTCATCATGACCGATTCCTTAGAACTCGTTTCTTATTGCCCATTTGCATCAAATCCGGTTTCTCCGGGGCCCGGAGCCGGTCCTCTGGCTCCGAAAAGCAGTCCTGCCGGTCGCTGCTGATACTGTTCCAGCACCTTGTTGAGGTTATTCAACGTTATTTTCGCTTCCTGCGTCAGCGATTCAAGGTGGGGAACGGTATCGCTGTGCACATCATTTACCAGCATCATATTCGCCTTTTCGCTCAACTTCTTAAGTTCCTGCGACAATTCGGTAATGGAATGAATCATCTGCCGTGCATCTCTTGTCATTTGCGGCATTTCTGTCAGTATCGGTTCTAGCTGTTTCGGCACCTTTTCCCAGCTTCTGGCAACACTGCCGATATTTTTGAAAGATTCGATCAGCGTCTGGCTGTTTTCCTTGTTGAAGATATAAGACAGGCGCGATGTAATGCTTTGCACTTCCTGCAAAATATGCAAGCCCCGCAGCTGGAGTTGCGCAAGCAAACCTGGATGCATTGGAATTTCCGCCGGATTTTCCGGCGACGTTTCCAGTTTCGTCATATTTGTACCGCTATCGCTTAATTCCACCGAAGCGATTCCGGTAACGCCCTGATATGTCAGGGTGGCATAGGTCGATTTCGTCATGGGAGTATCTTCCTTGACTTCGAAATGAATCAGGATTTCTCCCGGTTTGTCAGGATTGAACCCGATACTGGTCACCCGTCCGACATCCATTCCGCGATAGCGCACCGTAGCCTGCGGGTTCAGCCCGGGAATGGACTGATCGGTGGAAATCATGTAGGGCAGCTGAACGGTCTTGTCCATATTCAGATACCAGACGATAAACAGAGCCGCTGCGACCAGACAGACCGTAAACAATCCGGCGATAAACGCATGAGACTTATTTTCCATCGCACCCTCTCAATACTTTTCCGACATTTAACTGTGGCATGCCGTCCAGCACTTTCCTGCCTCTCGGTCCCAGAAAAAAAGCTTTTATAAAGGGATGACGTACTGCCAGAACCTTTTCAGGTGAATCGCTGGCGATGATCGTCTGGTCGGCCAATACTACGATTCGTGTCGACAAATCCAGAATGGTATCCAGATCATGGGAAACCATAACAACCGTCAGTTTCAATTCATCATGCAAACTTTTTACCAGCTCTACAAAACTGTCGGATAATTCGGGATCCAGACCGGCAGTCGGCTCATCCAGAAACAGCAAATCCGGTTCGAGCGACAACGCCCTTGCCAATGCCACCCGCTTGATCATGCCGCCGGACAAGTCGGACGGCATCTTGCCTGCATCTTCTGCGGACAGTCCGGCCATTTGCAATTTCAGCATGACGGCATTGGCAATCAAATCTTCTGGTAATCCGTGCAATTCACGCATGGGCAACGCGACATTGTCGAAAACCGACATGGCGGAGAAAAGCGCGCCTTGCTGGAACAATACTCCCCAACGGTCATTGAGTCTGCGCATTTGTTGCGCACTGGCCATACCAATATCGGTATCCAATACCTTCACGGTCCCTCTTGCCGGCATTTGCAATCCGAGGATTTCACGAAGCAACGTCGTTTTGCCGGAGCCAGAACCACCTACAATCGAGACAATCTCGCCTCTTTTGATTGTCAGGTTCAAATCCTTGTGAACGACATGACTGCCGAACTGTGTCCACAAGCCCTGAATTTCTATCGCATTCGCCTCCATCAGAACCCCACGCCCTGAAGTACTATCGCAAAAATCGCATCGGCCAGAATGACGACCGTGATGGACGTGACGACGGCGCTGGTCGTTCCCTGTCCCAGACTTTCCGTATTGGGCTTGATTCGCATACCGTAATAGCAGGCGATCAGCGCGATCAGTATGCCAAAAACGAACCCCTTGCCGAGACCTATCCAGAAATTCTCGATAGGAACGGCTTTGGGCAACGCTGAAATGAAGTAGGGGATGGACAGACCGATCTCAAAACTTCCTGCCAGCATACCGCCCAGCAATGCCAGAATATCCGTCCAGATAATCAGTAACGGCATGACGATAGACAGGGCGATGACTTTCGGCAATATCAACCTGAACCCGTGCGACATCCCCATGACTTGCATGGCATCGAGCTCTTCCGTCACACGCATGACCCCAAGCTGGGCCGTCATGGCCGACCCGGAACGACCCGCAACGAGAATGGCTGCCAGCAAAGGGCCCAATTCCCGAACCACACTCATGCCCAACAGGTTGACCAGAAATATATCCCCGCCGAATATATGCAGCTGCTGGCCTGATAGATACGACAGGACGACCCCGATCAGAAAACCGACAATCGCAGTAATCGTCAACGCCTGTGCCCCAGCATGATAGATATTGGCTGATATTTCCGTCCAAGGTCCCTTGTGCGGCGCACGGACGAAACGAAGCAAATCAATCATCAGCTGTCCCAGCATGGCGACCATGGCGGAAATATGATCCATCGCCAGATGCGGGAAATTCCTCAGTCTGGAAAAAGGCACCCAGCGCGCCTTGGCTGTCTCCGGCATCGTCAGACTGCCTGCGTGCTCCAGTCTGGCGAAAAGTCTGTCCTGTTCGACGGTCAGCAAAAGACCGGGCGGACGCATCCTTTTCCAGCCGTCCCACAACAACTGCGCCCCGATATAATCCAGACCCGACAGTTGCGTCAGGTCCCATGTCATATCGTCTTTTTCCGCAATAAGCAAAACAGACGACTGGATCCGGTCGACAGCTCCCGAAGCCGCCAGCGATTCGACACGCCAGTTCCCGCGAAGCACGACGTATGAGCTTCCATTTCTGTCAATGCTGGGAGTCTGATCCTGATTAATCGACATACCTATCCGTTTTTCCTGTCAGGAACGTAACGTTATTTATACCGTATCGTCCGGTATTATTACACGAAAAATGGCATATTTCCGCCATTGCCGTCCAGGCATATGATAACGCTCATACCGCTTTTTCTCGACGAATCCGGCCACTGAACCAATCTCGTAGAACTTCCGAAGGGTTCCGGAACATGATCCGGATATCAGGATTTTGGCTGCGTGGCAGAATAACCGGTACAATCCGTTTCCAATTCCGTTAAAAAACAGGATCATCATGTTGCTTGTCGATGCTGGAAATACCTTTATCAAATGGGCCAGACCGGTACCACACCAGACCTTCCGGCTGGAATCCGTCAACTGGCAAAATTTCGGAACGGTTCGACATCATGAAATGGCCGCCCTGAAACAGGCATGGCACAGGCTCCATGAAGAAACACCGATCCGCCATGTCCTGATCTCCAACGTTGCCGGACAACAACTCGAAAATACCTTGTCCGGACTGCTGGAAACATTAAATCCTCTCCCGGAATCCGTCGAATGGTTCCGTTCCGCACGATCACTGGGCGGCATCACCAATACCTATCAGGATTATCGCAAACTGGGCTGCGACCGTTTCGCCTCGATGATTGGCGCACACGCACTCCTGCCCGGAAAGGCACTGGTCGTCGTAACCGCCGGTACAGCCACCACTATCGATACCTTGTCGCCGGACGGCACTTTTCTCGGCGGAATGATATTGCCAGGACTGAAACTGATGGCGGACTCACTGGCACACAATACTGCGCTGTTACCTGAAACAGACCAGACGCTTCGCCATCTGCCACAGTTTGCCGATAATACCAGCGGCGCTATCCTGAGCGGATGCATCAACGCACAGGCGGGAGCCATCGAACGTGCCGTCACAACCCATCGCAAGCGTTTTTCCGATGCGCACTGTCTTTTGTCCGGCGGTGCCGCACCATATATTGCGCCAAATCTTTCTATCCCTTGCAGAATAATAGATAATCTTGTCCTGATCGGTTTGCATACATCCTCGACACGACCAACCTACTGAAGTTATGCTGAAATTCGCTTTCTGGATTCTGCTGGCAGCCAATATCGTCGCATTTGCCTCGGCACTGGACTTTTCAGGCACGCCCCGAACCCGGGCCGTATCCACAGAAACCCGTCCGGTCTTTCCGGAACGGATCAGTGTTTTGCCGCCACCCGCAACCACAGCATCGGCATCCGAACGGAATACACAAGAAAACCCTGCGGTAACCTGCATGGCTTTTGACGGTTTTGCTTCGGAAAGCGCAGATCTGTTTGAAAAGAAACTGTCATTTCCCGCGGGAACCTTCAAGCGTACAACCGTCATCACGACATCAAGTTATATGGTGTATATAACACCATCCAAGAACATGAAAGCGGCAGAAGCACGCATTGCCGAACTGAAAGCGAAGCATATTACCAATTATTTTCTCATTCAGGATGGCAAATTCCGGAATGCCATTTCACTGGGCATTTTCAAAACTGAAGCGTCAGCCAGAAAGCTTTTGGCAGAATTGCAGGAACAAGGTATCAGTGATCTCGCCATTGCCGGACGTGGCAAGCAAAAAGAAATGGTGATGCTCAGCATAAACAATCCGGATCAGCAACAGGTCGGGCAAATCAATGCACTACTATCCGAATTTCCGCAAATCACCCGCAAAGACTGTCCCTTGCCGGATGAAACACCGCAATAGCCGGAGTATTTTCATTACAAGCGTCTGAAACTGGAAAAGTTGGCTATAATGCTCCTGTTTTTTTACATTCAGTAAAAATGAAGCAAAAACGGGCGATTGAGTGATTCAGCCTGCACTTTCCCCCTATCCACCTTATAACTGCGAGCAACCATGAAGTTTCAAATCATTCCTGTTACTCCTTTCCAGCAAAACTGCACCCTGATGTGGGACGAAAACACAAACAAGGCCGCCGTCGTCGATCCGGGCGGTGATATCGAACGAATCAGCGATGCCATCAAACAGCGCAACCTGACACTGGAAAAAGTTCTGGTAACGCATGGTCATCTGGATCACTGCGGCGCGGCGAGAAAACTGGCTGACCTCTACAACGTCCCCATCGAAGGACCGAACAAGGCCGATGACTGGCTGCTTGAACAACTCGGTTCGGAACAAACCCGTATGTGGGGACTGCCGCCGGGACAACCCTTTACACCTGACCGCTGGCTCAATCAGGGCGATGAAGTCACCGTCGGTAACGAAACCCTGAAAGTCTTTCACTGCCCCGGTCATTCACCGGGCCATGTCATTTTCTTCCATGCTCCGACAAAAGTCGCCATCTCCGGCGATGTGCTTTTTGCAGGATCGATCGGACGCACCGATCTGCCCAAAGGCAGCTTCAAGGCACTGGAAAAATCCATCCGGGAAAACATGTACACACTGGGTGACGACGTACAGTTCATTCCCGGTCATGGACCCGTCTCGTCAATCGGTCATGAACGACGCAACAACGCATTTGTCAGAGACAAAAAATAATTCCGGGAATTTGCATCAGATATTGTTTGGAACCGGTTCTTTTCAAAAGAAAAAAAGTTTTTTCAGCGACCACCAAATAAGAAAAAAATTGCATATTTTGTAGGCAAAATTTCATTGACCGCAAATTTGTAACACCAGTATAATTCGGGGGCTTGGTGGCAATCCGGAAACAGATTCTCAATGTCATGAGGAACTGGCTTCGGTTGTAGCTCCTGATTTGATGACAGCGGCAAATTGAGATCAAAAATGGGGCGAGTTCTTTTGTGGCAGTCGGTATTTGCAACAGGCGCTGCGCTGATTGCGGTGTTAATAGGAGGAATTCCTTCCGGAATTGCGGCGGCCTTGGCCGGCCTGTGTTGTGTGATTCCGAATGTGTGTTTTTTTGCAGGTCTTTTTTTCGCGCAAAAAATATTTCACAAAATCATACCTGCTACATTTTTTGTGATTGAGTTTTTTAAAATTGCGGTTTCTGTTTTACTGCTAATTCTGGTTTTCTGGTTTTACCGGGATGTTAAATGGGTAACGTTTATAGTAAGTTACATCCTGGTTCTTAAAAGTTACATTTTTTTATTGTTAAAAATGAAGAGTTGATTATGTCTGCAGATGCTCATACGCCTTCATTGGCAGAATACGTTTCGCACCACCTTCAAAATTTCGGAACAGGACATCAAGATAAGATTGTAGATTTTTCTATTATCAATCTTGATACCGTGTTCTGGTCTGTTTTTTGTGGTATTGTTGCATGCGTTTTCATGTATATTGTTGCACGCAAGGCAACATCTGAAACGCCTAACAGGATTCAAAACATACTTGAAGTTCTTGTAGAAATGGCCGATACACAATCAAAGGCACAAATTCACGGCGATCGCCGCTTCATTGCGCCGCTTGCGCTGACAATTTTTGTCTGGATTTCATTGATGAACTGCTTGGACTTTTTGCCAGTCGATCTGTTTGGACAACTTTTCACCTGGACTGGACTGAGCAAATATATTACGTACCATCGTGTCGTGCCAACTGCCGATTTGAATGGTACCGTAGGTATTTCGCTTGGCGTTGTTGTTCTGATGTTTTATTTCGGTATTAAGGTAAAGGGTTTAAAAGGTTTTTTGCATGAACTGTTTGCCGCACCGTTTGGTATTTGGCTTGCTCCGTTCAATTTTGCGCTTAACATTATTGAGTATATTGCAAAAATTATTTCTCTGGCAATGCGCTTGTGGGGTAACATGTATGCTGGTGAGCTGCTTTTTTTAATGATCGCTATGCTGGGCGCCTATGCAGCCTTGTCGATTGGCGGATCTTTCCTCTTTGTGGGTCATGTTATCGCTGGTACAATCTGGGCGATTTTCCATATCCTGATTGTTTTCCTGCAGGCATTCATTTTCATGATTCTGACACTTGTTTATCTTGGTCTTGCTCATGAAGGTCATTAATTACAATAATTGCAACTGAATTTTTATATTATTTTTGTTTTACTTTTTATTAACTTGGAAGGAAATATAATGACTGATACTGCTATTATTGCTTTAACCTGTGGTCTGATTATCGCTTTTGCTGCTATTGCTGCTGCTTTTGGTATTTCAATCATGTCTGCAAAATATCTGGAAGCATCCGCACGTCAGCCTGAACTGATGAACCCACTGCGTACTAACGTTCTGATTCTGGCCGGTCTGGTTGATGCAGTTTACCTGATTGCTGTCGGTATTTCAGTTATGTTTGCATTCGTCAATCCATTCATTAAGTAATTTTCCGACACGATATCCGGAAACAAACCGGACAATTGATTGTTGTAAGTTTATTTCTTAGAAGGAATTTACCGTGAATCTAAATGCGACCTTATTCGCGCAATTTGTGGTCTTTATTATTCTTGCCATATTCACGGCTAAAGTAGTATGGCCACCTCTGGTGAAAGTACTAGACGAACGCGCGAAAAAAATCCAGGAAGGCTTGACTGCAGCCGACCGCAGCAAACAAGAAATGATTGCAGTGCAAAAGCATGTTCAGAGCGAACTTGCCAAAGCACGGGAAGAAGGTCAGAAACGTGTTCAGGAAGCTGAGTCACGTGCACAGCAAATCGCCGACGACATCAAGCACGATGCCGAAAACGAAGCCGCTGAAATCATCGCTCAGGCAAAAGCTCAGGCAGAATTGCAAATCAAGCAGGCCAGGGAACAGCTTCGTGCAGAAGTGGCTTCGCTGGCTGTCAAGGGCGCTGAACAGATTCTCAAACGCGAAATTGACGCTAAAGCCCATGCTGATCTGTTAAACAAACTTTCTGCTGAACTTTAATTATGGAAATAGCTACTGTAGCGCGCCCATATGCCGAGGCACTGTTTCAGATAGCACAGAAACAGGATCTACTGCACTGGTCCCAACTGATCGAAGCACTGGCCGATATTGGTTCGCACCCTCAGGTACTTGAGGTTGCGAACAATCCCAAGCTGAGAAAAGACCAGATCGCCAACGTTCTTTTCCAGATTTTCCACTGTGAAAATGACGAACCCGTGAAGAATTTCATCCGTGTGCTGGTAGAAAACGATCGTGTTGCCCTGCTACCTGAAATTGCCCGGCAGTTCGAGGAGCTGAAAAACGCAAGTCAGGGTTCGGCTATTGTGCAAATAGTCAGCGCTTTTCCATTAACGGAAGCTCAAACGAATGAACTTGTCAGCAAATTGGAAAAGCGGTTTGGACGCAAGCTTATTCCTACTATTGAAATAGACAAATCCCTGATCGGCGGTGTTTGTGTTACCGTCGGCGATGAGGTTCTTGACTTGTCAGTACGTGGGAAGCTGCAAAAAATGCAGGAAACCCTTGTTTCGTAATCCAGCTGCTTGAGCGGTGCGAACCGATAGAACAACATTAGGAGTTAGCATGTTACTAAACCCGTCCGAAATCAGTGATCTGATTAAAAATCGGATAGAGAATCTTGGCGATGCCGCTGAGATTCGCAATCAGGGTACCGTTATTTCCGTCTCTGACGGTATCTGTCGTATACATGGCCTTTCCGACGTCATGCAAGGTGAAATGCTTGAATTTCCGGGAAATACCTACGGTCTGGCATTGAACCTGGAACGTGATTCGGTAGGTGCGGTTATTCTCGGTGAATACGAACACATTTCCGAAGGTGATACGGTCAAATGTACCGGTCGTATTCTGGAAGTGCCGACAGGTCCCGAGCTGATCGGACGTGTCGTGGATTCTCTGGGTTCGCCGATTGACGGAAAGGGTCCTGTCAATACCAAACTGTCCAGCCCGATCGAAAAGATCGCTCCGGGTGTTATTGCACGTCAGTCCGTTTCCCAGCCAATGCAAACCGGTCTGAAAGCTATTGATTCGATGGTTCCGATCGGACGTGGCCAACGGGAACTGATCATCGGCGACCGCCAGACCGGCAAGACTGCCGTTGCGATTGATGCCATCATCAACCAGAAGGGTCAGGACATGGTCTGTATTTATGTTGCCATCGGCCAGAAAGCGTCTTCCATCAAAAACACGGTGCGCGCTCTGGAAGAAAACGGCGCCATGGATTACACGATCGTTGTTGCCGCAACAGCATCTGAATCCGCTGCAATGCAATATATCGCTCCATATGCAGGCTGTGCCATGGGAGAATATTTCCGTGATCGCGGTCAGGATGCACTGATCGTTTATGATGATCTGTCCAAACAGGCCGTAGCCTATCGTCAGGTTTCCCTGCTTTTGCGCCGTCCGCCGGGACGTGAAGCATTCCCGGGTGACGTTTTCTACCTGCACTCCCGCCTGCTGGAACGTGCGGCACGTGTCAACGAACACTATGTCGAACAGTTCACCAACGGTGAAGTCAAGGGTCGTACCGGTTCCCTGACCGCACTGCCGATCATCGAGACCCAGGCAGGTGACGTTTCCGCTTTCGTTCCGACCAACGTTATTTCCATTACCGACGGTCAGATCTTTTTGGAAACGAACCTGTTCAACGCCGGTATCCGTCCTGCAATTAACGCAGGTATTTCGGTTTCCCGTGTGGGAGGTGCCGCACAGACCAAAGCGATCAAGAGCCTCTCCGGCGGTATTCGTACCGACCTGGCGCAGTATCGTGAACTGGCAGCGTTCGCACAGTTCGCCTCCGATCTGGACGAAGCGACGAGACGTCAGCTCGACCGGGGTGCCCGCGTTACCGAATTGCTCAAGCAGAACCAGTATTCCCCGTTGCCGATTTCGCTGATGTCGGTTTCCCTGTTCGCGGTCAACAGCGGTTTTCTCGATGATATCGAAGTGAAAGATGTTCTTCCGTTCGAAGCAGAATTGCATGCTTACATGAAAGAAAACTATTCCGATCTTCTGAGAAGAATCGACGAAAACAAGAAGCTGGACAAGGATGACGAATCGACACTCGCAGCAGCGATTACCGATTTCAAACAGGTCCGGGCGAAGGAAGCTGCCTGATTAACGATATAACTGACGCGACAAGGAGTAAAGCCTCATGGCATCAGGCAAGGAAATACGCAGCCAGATAAGCAGCGTAGAAAATACGAGAAAAATTACCAAGGCCATGGAAATGGTGGCAGCATCCAAAATGCGCAAGGCGCAGGACAGAATGCGTGCCAGCCGTCCCTACAGTGAAATTGTCCGCAATATTGCCGCTCATCTGGCAGAGGCAAATCCTGACTATGTTCACCCGTTTACCATCGAACGCGCATCATCCAAGCGTATCGGTCTGGTTGTGGTGACGACCGACAAGGGTCTGTGTGGCGGTCTCAATACCAATGTGTTGAGAGTCGTTACCAACAAGATGAAGGAAGAAGAAGCCAAGGGCAACAGTATCATTACAGTGGCGATCGGAACCAAGGGTCTGGGTTTTTTGAACCGTATCGGCGCGAAAGTTGTCTCGTCAGTTGTCCAGCTCGGAGATGCTCCCCGGCTGGAACAGCTGATCGGACCTTTCAAGGCATTGCTTGATGAATACAATGCCGAAAATCTGGATGCGATCTATCTGTGTTACAACAAGTTCATCAATACGATGAGACAGGAACCGGTGATCGACCAGTTGTTGCCATTGTCCAAGGACACTCTGAAAGTAGAGACGAAAAGCCATAGTTGGGAATACATCTATGAACCGGATGCCGCATCGGTCATCGATACATTGTTGCAGCGTTATATCGAGGCGCTTTTGTATCAGTCGGTAGCGGAAAATATCGGGTCAGAACAGTCTGCACGCATGGTAGCCATGAAAGCGGCCAGCGACAATGCGGGTAACGTCATCTCGGATTTGAGGTTGATTTACAACAAAACCCGTCAGGCAGCCATTACTACCGAGCTGTCGGAAATTGTTGCAGGCGCAGCTGCGGTTTAACCGGCGGCCAATGAGTATTGATTAAACGAATATATTTATTTAGAGGAACGAAAAATGGCGGAAGGCAAAATCGTTCAGTGTATCGGTGCCGTGGTTGACGTGGAATTTCCACGTGAAAATATGCCGAAGGTGTACGATGCTTTGAAAATGGAGGGTTCCGACCTGACCCTGGAAGTTCAGCAGCAGCTTGGTGACGGTGTTGTCCGTACTATTGCGCTGGGTTCATCCGACGGTTTGCGTCGTGGCATGTTGATTCAAAACACCGGTAACCCCATTATGGTACCGATCGGTGAAGCAACTCTGGGACGAATCATGAATGTTCTGGGTGAACCTATTGATGAAATGGGTCCGATCCAGACGGAAGAACGGGCTTCGATTCACCGCAAGGCACCGGCTTACAGCGAGCTCTCCCCATCGCAGGAAATTCTTGAAACGGGTATCAAGGTGATCGATCTGATCTGTCCGTTTGCAAAAGGTGGTAAGGTCGGTCTGTTCGGTGGCGCCGGTGTTGGCAAGACCGTTAACATGATGGAACTGATCAACAACATTGCAAAACAGCACTCCGGTCTGTCGGTTTTTGCAGGTGTGGGCGAACGTACCCGTGAAGGTAACGACTTCTATCACGAAATGCAGGAATCCAACGTTCTGGACAAGGTTGCGATGGTTTATGGCCAGATGAACGAACCTCCGGGCAACCGTCTGCGTGTGGCACTGACCGGTCTGACGATTGCGGAAAGTTTCCGTGACCAGGGTCGTGATGTGCTGTTCTTCGTTGACAACATTTACCGTTTCACACTGGCCGGTACCGAAGTATCCGCACTGCTTGGCCGTATGCCATCCGCTGTGGGTTACCAGCCGACGCTGGCAGAAGAAATGGGTAAACTTCAGGAACGTATTACCTCGACCATTACGGGTTCCATTACCTCAATTCAGGCCGTTTACGTTCCAGCCGACGACTTGACCGACCCGTCTCCTGCAACGACATTTGCCCACCTGGATTCCACTGTCGTTCTTTCGCGTGATATTGCCTCTCTGGGTATTTATCCGGCCGTCGATCCGCTGGACTCGACTTCCCGTCAGCTTGACCCGCATGTCGTCGGCGAAGAACACTACGAAACCGCCCGCAAGGTACAGGGTATTTTGCAGCGTTACAAGGAATTGCGCGACATTATCGCCATTCTGGGTATGGACGAACTGGCACCGGAAGACAAGCTGGTCGTCGCACGTGCCCGCAAAATGCAGCGTTTCCTGTCCCAGCCCTTTACGGTTGCAGAAGTGTTTACCGGCTCTCCTGGCAAATACGTTCCGTTGAAAGACACGATCAAGGGCTTCAAGATGATTGCCAACGGTGAACTGGACCATCTGCCGGAGCAGGCATTCTATATGGTTGGTACCATTGAAGAAGCAATCGCAAAAGCAGAAAGAATGTAATCGGTTGTGACCTGCATTCCGGTGTGGATATTTCCGCACGGAATGCAGGATCGAAACGCAACTGAACGATCATAAAGGTTTCTAACATGGCAAACACCATACATGTTGACGTCGTTTCCGCCGAGGAACTGATTTTCTCCGGAGAAGCTGAATTCGTCGTGTTGCCGGGTGAAATGGGTGAACTGGGTATTCTTCCGCGGCACTCACCCCTGATTACCCGTATCAAGCCAGGTGCTGTACGTATCAAAATCAGCGGCAAACAGGATGAGGAATATGTCTTCGTGGCTGGCGGTGTTCTTGAAGTACAACCCCATGCCGTCACCGTTCTGGCCGATACGGCAATTCGTGCAAAAGATCTTGACGAAGCCAAGGCTAATGAAGCGAAGAAACTGGCTGAAGACGCCATCCTGAATCGTGAATCACAAATCGACTACGCCAAGGCACAGGCTGAAATCGCCATGGCCGTGGCACAGCTGTCCATGATCAAGAAATTGCGGCGCAAACATTGAGATTTCACATTCCAGAAAAAAAGGCAGCTTGCGCTGCCTTTTTTGTTAGAGCCAGATTCAGTGGGAACGTATCAGCGTGCCGAAAGGCTGTTCGGTCAGGATTTCGAGAAGCAGGGAATGTTCGATCCGACCATCAATGATATGTACCGAATTTACACCGGACTTGGCAGCATCCAGTGCGGATCCGATTTTCGGCAGCATTCCGCCTGAGATCGTACCATCCTCGAACAGCATTTCGATTTCACGTGCCGTCAGATCTGTCAGCAACCTGTTCTGTTTGTCCAGTACACCGGAAGTATTGGTCATCATGATCAATTTTTCGGCTCTCAGGATCTGGGCAATCTCACCGGCTACGACATCTGCATTGATATTGTATGCCTGTCCATCATCGCTGAAACCGATAGGCGAGATGACTGGAATGAAGGCATCATCCTGAAGGGTCTTGACGACAGCAGGATTGATGGACGTAATCTTGCCGACATATCCGAGATCGATGAACTCGCCCGGTTTGTCCTTGTTGGGCATCTGCATTTTCTCGGCATGAATCAGACCGCCATCCTTGCCTGTAAGGCCGACTGCCTGACCGCCATACTGATTGATCAGCATCACGATGTCCTGTTGCACTTCGCCGCCAAGAACCCATTCGACGACTTCCATGGTTTCCTCATCGGTGATACGCATACCCTGAACGAATGTTCCGCTTTTGCCGACTTTTCTCAGGGCATTATCGATTTGTGGACCACCGCCATGAACGACGACGGGGTTCATACCGACGAGTTTGAGCAAAACGACGTCGCGCGCGAATCCGTGTTTGAGTTTTTCTTCAGTCATGGCATTGCCGCCATACTTGATAACGATGGTTTTGCCGTGAAATTTCTGGATATACGGCAATGCCTCGGCAAGAATCTCCGCCTTCATTTTGGGTTCAAGATCACTCATGGGATATCCTCAGAACAAATTAAAGCGATGGCAGTAAAAGATATCGGAAAAATCCGTTTGTTGCATTCTACCGTTTAACACGGAAAAATTTACATGTTTGCATTGGGACGACCGAAAATATCGCGGTAAGTGGGATAAAAGGAACAGTAAATCAACACTGAGAGGATAAAGGAAAAAACGAAGACAACGAACACTGCGATACCTTGTCCAGCAATGATGCCGAACAAGGCGGCAATCAGATACGGGAAACCGAAAACAAGGGCAATCCAGATACCGAAATACACCAGAAATGGACGGAAATTCCTGGAAAAGGCGAAAAAGCTGTAGAACATCGCTTTTCCAAGACTCATATCTTTCCAGCCGATCAACGGAATGGCGAACCACATCGCCATCAAAAACGGAATGTAGGCGAGCAGGATCAGGCTTACCGTGATAAAAAGCGGGAACATTTCAGTGGATGACTGTTCTTTTGCCTGCTCCGAAAACAATACGAAGATATTGCCGCCGTCAATCAGAAAAGAGAGCGCGACCGCCAGAAAAGCGAAAAGCAGATAACAGCTTCCTGCCATAACTAGGCGAAACAGAATCTGGCGATTCAATACAGCGAGCAAGTCCCTGAAAGTGATCTGTTCACCTGCCTCTGTCTTGAAACAGGCATGCATGAACAGAAAAGTAAATACAGGAGACAATAAAACCGGCAAAATTTGCCCCAGCACCGGCACGACTCCAAGAAGAATCATTCCGAACACGTAAACAAAAAACAGATTGGTCAGAAAAAAAGGACGCACTCTGAAAAGATTCCAGCCGCCGATGATCCAGTCCCATCCGGCGCGAGCATTTGACTGATTCATGTTGTCAATTCCGGAGCAGGCAATGCCACCCGCAATCGCAAGATGCGTTCGAAATGGCGGGGATCATGTGGTGTGAGCATTTGGGCTTCACGCGGCATATAAAAATCATAAAGACGCGAAATCCAGAAACGCAATGCAGCACTTCTCAGTACCGCTTTCCAGGCAGCGCATTCATCCAGGGTGAAAGGACGCACTGCATGATAGGCATCAAGGAAAGCTCTTACACGAATCGGATCGAAAGCGCCGGTTTCGAGATCAATGCACCAGTCATTGATCGCCACAGCGACATCGAAAAGCCATGTATCGCAGCCAGCAAAATAAAAATCGAAGAATCCTGACAATTCATCGCCGTCGAACATAACGTTATTGCGAAACAGATCGGCGTGAACAGGCCCCCTGTACAGTTTCCAGTACAAATTCGAGGCTGCGAATTCTTCCTGGAAACGCATTTCGTTCTGAAGCAGAAAGGATGCTTCCGCAGGAAGGAAGGGAAGCACTTCAGGGACGGTTTTCCGCCACCACGCAATACCACGAAGGTTGGGTTGTTCAAGTGGATAATCACGACCGGCCAGATGCATTTTCGCCATCATGTCTCCGACCTGTGCGCAATGAAGCGGTTTGGGAGCCGGCAGCCAGTCACCTTCGAGTTTGGTCACGAGACACGCCGGTTTCCCGCACAGCATATGCAAGATCCTGCCATTCCTGTCAGGAACAGGAGCAGGTACCTTGATCCCTTTTCTGGCAAGGTGTTGCATCAGGTTAAGATAAAAGGGCAATTCATCGAATGTCAGCTTTTCGAAAAGCGTAAGGACAAATTCCCCTTTTTCCATAGTCACGAAAAAATTGCTGTTCTCGATACCGGAACTGATACCCCTGATACCATTGACTGTGCCCAGCGAAAAAGAAGCCATCCAGGGAACCAGATCATCGAGACTGACCGGTGTAAAAACTGCCATGATATGTGTAGAACGTTAAACTGAAGATCTCATGCCGCCTTGTCAGTTATTCATCGAGGGCGGCGGCAAGGGCGGCGCATTCAACGGCTCGTTCATTTCCTGCTGCTGTTTTTCCTGCGGTGCTTCGCCGATATCGAATTCATGTATCTTCCACAGTGCCGGACGAACTTCGGAACTTTCGAAAGACCCCGGTACACCACCTGGACCATTCGGGTAGAGATAATAGGTACTGGGGCCGCTTTTTACCTTGATTTCCTCGACGATACCTCCTTGCCGTTTTTCGGTAATTTCACCTGTCATGTCCGGCTTGCGAATGGTGATCGCCGGCTGATCGACTTCATCGATCACTTCCAGTTCCTGCACCTGCGGAGACTGCGAATCCTGTCCCGAAGCCACGGACGCAACCGCCAGAGCGGCCAGCGCCATGGTTTTTCTGAAATGAGAAAATAATCGCATGGAGGTAACGTCAATAAATTGAACAGACAAACTATTGTAACAAACGGATACCTGTTACAGGTAAAGCATTTTCTGTCTTTCTTCTTCTGACGGACCAGTCGTCCGTTTTTCATAAAACGAGAAAATGGCTTCCAGTACCTTGTCGGTATCATCTATGATCTGCATCAATTCGATATCCTCGCGTGCCAGCATTCCTTCAGCGAGCAACGAATCATGCAACCAGTCGATAAATCCTTTCCAGAACTTGCTGCCGACGAGAATTACCGGAATACGCCGGGATTTTCCTGTCTGGATCAGGGTCAGGACTTCGCTCATTTCGTCAAGTGTTCCGAATCCGCCCGGAAAAAGAACAAAGGCATCGGCATATTTCGCAAATGCCACTTTCCGCGCAAAGAAATGCCTGAAATTCAGGGAAATGTTTTGCCAGCGATTGGGGCGTTGTTCCTGCGGCAATTCGATATTCAGACCGACAGAAAGCGATTTGCCTTCATAGGCGCCGCGGTTGGCAGCCGCCATGATACCCGGACCTCCACCGGAAATAACGGCAAAACCGGCATCGGAAAGACGTCTGGACAATTCCATGCACTGGATATAGTACGGATTGTCAGGATGAATTCTGGCCGAACCGAAAATCGTGACCGCCGGATTTATATCCGAGAGACGTTCGGTCGATTCGATAAATTCTGACATAATGGAAAACATGCTCCATGATTCTCTGGCCTTGAGAATCGTTGCATAATGGACATCCGTTATTTCGTGCAACTTGTGCACGCTTTTTGTGTTCTCTTCCATATGAGCAAACTTCTGTTATTGGTTGATGGCTCAAGCTATCTCTATCGTGCCTACCATGCCTTGCCGGATCTGCGCAATGCCGAAGGCGAACCGACCGGTGCCATATACGGTTTCCTGAATATGCTGCACCGTCTTGAAAAAGATTATCCCACAGCCTACGCTGCCTGTATATTCGATGCAAAAGGCAAAACATTCCGCCATGACCTCTATCAGGAATACAAGGCCAACCGTCCTGCAATGCCCGACGATCTTGCGCGGCAAACCGCTCCCATCCACGATCTGGTCCGCATGCTCGGCTGGCCGATTGTCTCCGTCACGGGAATCGAGGCCGATGATGTAATCGGTACGCTGGTTTCCATCGGTACCGGAGAGGGATTCGACATTGTCGTATCGACGGGTGACAAGGATTTGTCTCAACTGGTAAAAGACCGTGTCACGCTGGTCAATACCATGAACAATGAAATTCTGGACACGGAAGGCGTCACGAAAAAGTTTGGCGTACCGCCTGAAAAAATCATTGATTACCTGTCCCTCATCGGCGATACCGCCGACAATATTCCGGGCGTCAGCAAGGTCGGCCCAAAAACTGCGGCCAAATGGCTCACCCAGTACGGTTCGCTTGACGGCATTATCGAACACGCCGGAAGCATCAAGGGAACTGCCGGCGACAATTTGCGTGAATCGTTGAACTGGCTCCCCCAGGCGCGTGAACTCATTACGATCCGCACGGATTGCGATCTGCAAGGACAATTCCAATCCATTGAAAAAACCCTTGCCAGACAACCACAAGATATTGCCGGCCTGAAAAAAGCTTATGAACGATACGGTTTCAAAAGCTGGTTGCGTGAATTGAACGCATCGCATCAGGAAAAAGAAACACAGCCGGCAACATCTGGTGGACCAGCTGAAAATTCCGGCAAATTCATCGACAGTCAGGTTTATGAAACCGTACAGACTGTCGGGCAGCTTGAAGACTGGCTAAAACGGATAAACCGGGCGGAACTCACCGCTATCGATACGGAAACGACTTCGCTGGACGCCATGAATGCCAGACTGGTCGGCATTTCCCTTTGCGTTGAACCGGGTATTGCCGCCTATATTCCACTGGCGCATCAAAGTATCGAAGCCATCGAACAGCTGCCTGTCGATATGGTACTGGCTCGCCTGAAAGGCTGGCTTGAAAATCCGGACAAAAAGAAAGTCGGACAAAACCTCAAATACGATGCCCACATTTTCGGAAATCACCATATTCGCCTTCAGGGTATCGCACATGACACCTTGCTGGAATCCTATGTTCTGGAATCGAACCGTCGGCATGACATGGATAGTCTTTCGGAACGGTTGCTGGATTACAAACCTCTCGCTTACGAGGAAGTTTGCGGAAAAGGTGCTTCGCAAATCGGTTTCGATCAGGTCGGACTGGAACTGGCAACCCGATACGCAGCGGAAGATGCCGATGTCACCTTGCAACTGCACCGGCACATGTGGCCACAACTGGCAAAATATGACGGCTTGCGCTTCATTTACGAAAAAATCGAAATACCGGTGTTGTCTGTACTGCAAAAAATGGAACGCAATGGCGTCCTTATCGACCCGAAACGGCTTCTTGAACAATCATCCGAACTCGAGAAAAAAATGGATGCACTGGAAAAAGAAGCCTATCTTGCCGCAGAACAGCCGTTCAATCTCAATTCTCCGAAGCAACTCGGAGAAATTCTTTTCGGCAAATTGAAACTCCCCGTCGTCAGGAAAACACCCTCAGGTACGCCTTCGACAAGCGAAGATGTACTTGAAAAACTGGCGCTGGACTATCCCTTGCCGGGTATCATTCTGAATTACCGGAGTATGTCGAAACTGAAATCGACTTATACGGACAAGCTCCCCAGAATGATCAACTCCCGTACCGGAAGAGTCCATACAAATTATGCGCAGGCCGTTGCCGTAACGGGTCGTCTGGCCTCCAGCGATCCGAATCTCCAGAATATTCCCGCAAGAACAGAAGAGGGCAGGCGAATCCGGGAAACGTTTGTCGCCCCGCCCGGATGCTTTATTGTGTCAGCCGACTATTCCCAGATCGAACTGAGGATCATGGCGCATCTTTCCGGAGACGCAAACCTTTTGAAAGCCTTTCATGATGGACAGGATGTGCATCGTGCAACAGCTTCCGAAATTTTCGACGTCACACCGCTGGAAGTCACATCGGAACAAAGACGTTATGCCAAAGTCATCAACTTCGGTCTGATTTATGGCATGAGCGCTTTCGGTGTCGCATCCAATCTCGGTATCAGTCGCAATGATGCCAAAAATTATATCGACCGGTATTTCCAGCGCTATCCCGGTGTCGCGCAATATATGGATTCCATTCGCCATCAGGCACGGGAACAAGGATATGTCGAGACGGTTTTCGGCAGAAGATTGTGGCTTCCTGAAATCAATTCGCCGAACGGCCCACGCCGGCAAGCTGCAGAACGGGCAGCGATCAACGCACCGATGCAGGGTACTGCTGCCGATATCATCAAATTATCCATGATCGCCGTCCAGAACTGGCTCGAAAACGAAAAACTGGAATCGAAACTCATCATGCAGGTTCACGATGAACTGGTTCTGGAAGTTCCTGAAAAAGAACTGGATATGGTCAAGTACCACTTGCCGAAACTGATGGCCGGCGTCGCCAGACTGAATGTTCCACTGATCGCGGAAGTCGGTTTCGGCAATAACTGGGGAGAAGCGCACTGATTATCGTCAGCCGGTTTTCTGCTCCAGCATCTTTTTGGCTTTTTCGTATGTTTTCATGGTGGATGCCATCTTGTGGCGTACATCGAAAAATGTCGTGGAAACGCCACTGCCGATAATGACTATCATACCGAGCCATCCAACCCATCCGAGAAAATCCTGCCATATGAGAATACCCCATATGCTGGAAAATACGATTCCCGAATATTGCAGATTGGCCGTCACCAGCGTTTTGCCCAGATGATAGGCGCGGGTCATGGCCATTTGTCCGACAGCGGCAAAAACACCGATCAGTGTCAACAGGACGATTCCGCGAACACTGTGACTATGGAAAGCGATACCGTCGCTTCCGGGCAAACGGGCAAAAGCCATTGAAACCAGCGCACCGCCGACCGTACCGATCATGCAAAAATAAAATACGACACGGTATTCCGGTTCGCCCAGATTGCCCAGATGCCGTACCTGAAGATAGGCCAGCGCAGCCAGAACACCGGAAACGAGTGCAATCATTCCGGATTGCAACTGGTCGGCATGAATCGTTGGCTGCAACAGCAAGACAACACCGATAAAACTGGCGATGATGGCACAAACCAGTTTCCATTCGAAACGGACCTTGCCATGATAAAGACCCATGGCAAACAAAATTCCGGCAATCCATATCGGCGACATGTAATTGA
This sequence comes from uncultured Oxalobacter sp., assembly GCA_934270705.1. Taxonomy (GTDB): domain Bacteria; phylum Pseudomonadota; class Gammaproteobacteria; order Burkholderiales; family Burkholderiaceae_D; genus Oxalobacter. The sequence goes on from CAKQQG010000001.1 coordinate 25,707, forward strand.
GTGTCATGGCTGTCGCCAGTGGCAATCCCCTGAATGAAAAAAACCAGAGTCCGAATGCCGTCGCGCCAACGACACCACGCCACAAATGCTGGAATGGATACGCCGTTTTGAGAGATCCCCCCCTGACGGCTACCAGACATCCCAGAAAAACGGCACCGACCAGACTTCTGTACATGACGATTTCAGGTGTCGAATATTCATCGGATACCAGTTTCACGCAAACTCCCATCAGTGAAAACAGAAAAGTCGCAAAAAGCATCCAGAGAGATTGCATAGATAAAACCTGTCAAACTGCCGGCATTCTTCCGACTGCCGAAAAACTCCATATATCGGGTAAAAAAGCCTGCCTGTATTTCGTTTTGGAGCAAAACAAAAAAAGAACCCTGAATCAGCCCACCGAAAAACCATGTCGCAAGAGCGCATGGCGTATAATGACAGATTCAGGTTGAATAACAACACCTTATTTTTATTGAATTTTACACCTTCTTTACCGGAATCCTTGCAGGTATCTGTTTTCTATGTCAAATGATGATTTCAACAAAACGCCGGCCTCATTCGAGGAAGCCATGTCGGAATTGGGTACACTGGTAACCCAACTGGAAGCGGGAGAACTTTCTCTGGAATTGTCGATTGATGCATACAAAAGAGGCGTCGAACTGATCAAATACTGTACGGCCCGGCTGGACAAGGTCGAACAGCAGGTCAAGATGCTGGACGGCGAACTTCTGAAACCTTTTTCTCCGGAAGACCGGAACGGAAACGACAATGACTGAATCTTTCGTAAACTGGATGCAGTCGGTTCAAGCCACCATCGAAAAAACGCTGGATGAACTCTTGCCGCCTGAAAACCTGATTCCTGTCGAGCTGCATCAGGCAATGCGTTATGCCGTCCTGAACGGAGGAAAAAGAATCCGTCCCTTGCTGGTATTCGCAACAGGTATGTTATTCGGTGCAAAACCGGCTGTTATGGCCAGAGCCGCATCTGCCGTCGAAATGATCCACGCCTACTCATTGATTCATGACGATATGCCATGCATGGACAATGATGTCCTGAGACGTGGAAAACCGACTGTGCATGTCCGTTTCGGTGAAGCAACCGCATTGCTGGCCGGTGACGCCTTGCAGGCACAGGCTTTCATCGTTTTGTCGGAAATGGATGACAATGCAGGATTGGCAATCGAAAGATTGCGGATTCTGTCAGACGCTGCCGGTTCCATGGGCATGTGTGGCGGACAGGCCATCGATCTGGACAGCGTCGGTAAAACATTGTCGATAAAACAACTGGAACAGATGCATCGCCTGAAAACCGGCGCCATCCTCAAGGCTTCCGTCATGCTGGGTGCCTTTTGTGCCGGCGATCCGGCAGAAGAAGAAAAACAGGCACTGAAACTTTATGCCGAAGCAATCGGCCTGGCTTTTCAGGTCGTTGACGATATTCTGGATGTCACCGCCGATTCATCCGTTCTCGGAAAAACGGCGGGAAAGGATTCCGCCGATCACAAGCCTACCTATGTTTCCCTGCTCGGTCTGGAATCTTCCGAAAATCTGGCGGAACAATTACGATGCCAGGCGCACGATGCATTGGCACATTTCGGAAAAGAAGCGGATTATTTGCGGGAACTTGCCGATCTGATCGTAAAGCGGAAAAAATAATGACTTTGCTCGATACCATCAACAGCCCGGCAGACCTTCGCAAACTGCAATATTCGGATCTCGAAGAACTGGCTGCCGAATTGCGCGAATATATTATCCAGTCCGTTTCGAAAACGGGCGGACATCTTTCATCCAATCTGGGTACCATCGAACTGGCTATTGCACTGCATTATGTATTCGACACACCCGATGACCGTCTGATCTGGGATGTCGGTCATCAAAGCTATGCCCACAAGATTCTGACCGGACGAAAAGAGCAGATGCGGACACTGCGGCAGTTAGGCGGTATTTCCGGTTTTCCCAAACGGGATGAAAGTCCATATGATGCTTTCGGAACGGCTCATTCCTCGACATCCATTTCAGCTGCTTTGGGCATGGCGCTGGCCGCAAAACTGAAAAAAGAGAATTTCATGTCGATTGCCGTCATCGGCGACGGTGCCATTACAGGCGGAATGGCTTTCGAAGCCATGAACAATGTCGGTATCTACGACGATATCAGGCTGCTTGTCATTCTGAACGACAACGATATGTCGATATCACCACCCGTCGGTGCCCTGAACCACTATTTCGCCCGGTTGATGTCAGGAAAATTTTATGCCACGGCGAAAAATGTCGGAAAGACCGTTTTGCGCGGTCCGATGCTGGAAATCGCAAAACGGTTCGAGGAACATGCAAAAGGTCTGATCGCGCCAGCGACCTTGTTCGAGGAATTCGGTTTCAATTATGTCGGTCCGATCGATGGACATGATTTGGGAACGCTCATTCCTACCTTGCAAAATCTGAAAAAACGGACAGGTCCGCAATTTTTGCATATCGTGACCAAAAAGGGACACGGCTACAAATTGGCCGAAGCCGATCCCGTCCTATATCATGGTCTGGGACGCTTCAGCCCGGAAGAAGGTATCAAGCCTGTCCAGACTACCAAACCGACTTATGCGGAAGTTTTCGGAGAGTGGCTTTGCGACACGGCAGCTACCGATAAAAACCTGATCGGTATTACACCTGCCATGAAAGAAGGTTCCGGTATGGTCCGGTTCGCAAAAGATTTTCCCGACCGTTTTTTCGATGTCGGAATCGCGGAACAGCATGCCGTGACTTTCGCTGCCGGACTGGCTTGCGAAGGATTCAAACCTGTCGTCGCCATCTATTCCACATTTCTGCAAAGAGCCTATGATCAGCTCATTCACGACGTCGCCTTGCAAAATCTTGATGTGACATTCGCACTGGATCGCTCGGGTCTTGTCGGTGCCGATGGCGCAACCCATGCCGGCAATTACGATATGGCTTATTTGAGATGCATCCCGAATATGGTTATCATGGCGCCTTGCGATGAAAACGAATCGTACCGGATGCTCACGACAGCATTCCTGTACAATGGACCGGCAGCAGTCAGGTATCCGCGTGGCACAGGCCCCGGCAGCGTTGTTGAAAAAAACCCATCGCCATTGCCGATCGGAAAAGGTCAAATCGTCAGGAAAGGCAAACATATCGCCATTCTCGCTTTCGGAACCATGGTCAAACCGGCTCTTGCAGCTGGCGAAGCGATTGATGCCACCGTCGTCAATATGCGTTTCGTCAAACCGGTTGACCGCGAACTGATTTTCGAGATGGCCAAAACCCACCATGCGCTGGTTACTGTCGAAGAAGGTACCCGGTGCGGCGGAGCCGGGTCTGCCGTCATCGAAACTCTTTCTGACGAAAAAATGACGACACCTGTTCTTTTACTGGGATTACCTGACAAATTCATCGATCACGGTGATGTCGGTCAACTGCTGGCCATGCACAAACTCGATAAAAATGGCATCATTACGTCAATTCAAAAACGCTTCGGACAATTTCCGGATTCCGGTCAGATGCAATGATTCTCCGGCTGAAGCGGTTTTTTAAGGTTTAACATGAATTTCCGAGATTCTCACTCTTTTGAATGTAACTGGGATGACTGCTCAAACATCCATACGACTATAACGAGTACATCGGCTACCAAAATGAATTCTGATATTCTTTCCATTCCGGATGTCCAAAGCACGCTGGATACCAGACACATTGCCATACAGAAAGTCGGTGTGAAAGGCGTTCGTCATCCCCTTGTGATCCAGACCAGCAACGGTATCCAGCCATCTGTCGGGACATGGAATATGTATGTTCTTTTGCCTGACCAGAAAAAAGGCACACATATGTCCCGTTTCATCGCATTGCTGGAAGAATTCACAGGATCGGAATCCGGTCCATTGAACGTCGAGGTTTTTACGCGACTTATTCGTGACATGCTGAAGCTTCTGGATGCTGAATCCGGCTGCATTGAATTGTCTTTTCCTTTTTTTATGACAAAAACCGCTCCTGTATCCGGAGTGAAAAGTCTGATGGATTACGAAGTCGGTTTCAAGGGAGAAGTCAAAAACGGAACTGTTGAGATCACGCAGAAAGTCGTCGTTCCGGTAACCAGTCTCTGCCCATGCTCCAAGGAAATATCTTCCTACGGCGCTCACAACCAGCGCTCACATATCACCGTCCATGCTGTATTGAACGGTGATCTTTCCGTCGAGGAATTGATCAGAAGTATTGAGGCACAGGCATCGTGTGAGTTATTCGGTCTTTTGAAACGGCCGGATGAAAAATATGTTACGGAACATGCTTATGACAATCCGAAATTCGTCGAAGATCTGGTGCGCGATGTGGCCTGTGTATTGAACAGGGACGACAGGATAGTGGCTTACACGCTGGAAGCGGAAAACTTCGAGTCGAGTCACAATCATTCCGCTTACGCTTGCATCGAATTCGACAAACGTTCCGAATAATCCTTTTTTTCCCAGATAACATCAGGATGGTTGGCCATTTTGTTGGCCAACCTTGCCAGAACAAACAACAAATCGGATAACCTGTTCAGATATTGTATCTGCACAGGAGATATTTCTTCTTTTTTCCCCAAAGCAACAATGCTGCGCTCTGCGCGTCGGCATATACTTCTGGCAAGATGAAGCAAGGATGCCTCTTCGGAACCGCCAGGCAATACGAATTCTTTTAACGGCGGCAAGTCCCTGTTGAAATGCAAGGCAGCGTTTTCAATACGCAAAACCTGTTTTTCTCCGATTCTTGTATTTCGACTTCCTGCCAGCTCTCCTCCCAAACCGAACAAGTCGTTTTGCACCTGCCGTAATTCTGTCTTCACTTCTTCACTGATGCTTTTGCAAACGGCCAGACCTATCATCGAATTGAGTTCATCGACTTCCCCGATTGCATTTATCCGCAAACTGTCTTTTCCGACACGTCGCGTGTCTGCAAGTCCAGTTTCTCCTGCATCTCCCGTTCTGGTGACGACCTTCGATATACGATTTCCCATACTGGCTATCCCGACAAAAAATTCTGAATGGAAAAGAATAATTAAAATAAAATAAAAGGCTATATGGAAAAAGAGAGTCTTATCATGCCCCAATCCGATATTCAAACGTTATCTATCATCCAGCCTGACGACTGGCACCTTCACTTGCGGGACGGTGATGTCCTGCAATCCACAGCGCTGCAGGCAGCAAGGCAGTTCAAACGTGCCATTATCATGCCCAATCTGCGTCCTCCGGTCACGACGACGGAAGCGGCAAGACAATATCGTCAACGGATACTGGATGTATTACCCGACAATACGGACTTCGAACCGTTGATGACATTGTACCTGACGGACAATACCCAACCCGAAGAAATCAGAAAAGCGAAGGAAAGTGGTATTGTTCACGGCATCAAACTTTATCCTGCCGGCGCGACGACAAACTCGGATGCCGGTGTCACTTCATTGGAACGCTGTATCAGGACGTTGGAAGAAATGCAAAAACAGGGAATCCCCCTGTTGATGCATGGCGAAGTCACCGACCCTTCCATCGATATTTTCGACAGGGAAGCTGTATTCATCGACAAAGTGCTTATCCCGCTTCGCAAGAAACTTCCCGATCTGAAAATCGTCTTCGAACATATCACCACAAAAGCGGCAGCGGAATATGTTGCGGAAGCAGATGGATATATCGGTGCAACCGTTACTCCCCATCACTTACTATTCAACCGCAATAGTCTGTTCGTCGGGGGAATCCGTCCACATTATTACTGTCTGCCGATTTTGAAACGGGAAGAAAACCGTCAGGCCTTGCTCAAAGCAATCACACACAAAAACTCCCGTTTTTTTGCAGGAACAGATTCTGCACCACATGCCAGAGGTACCAAGGAAAATGCTTGCGGTTGTGCAGGGTGCTATACCGCTTCACATGCCATCGAATTGTACGTGCAGACTTTTGAGGAAATCGGAGAACTGGACAAACTGGAATGGTTCACCAGTATCAACGGTCCGAAATTCTACAATCAGCCAGTCAACAGGAACAAAGTCACCCTCGTAAAAGAAGAATGGAAAATCCCCGATGAATTGCCATTCGGTCATGAGAAGGTCGTTCCTCTGATGGCCGGTGAATCCATACACTGGAAACTGAAACGATGATAATTAAAAAAGCCGTGCTAAAGCACGGCTTTTTTGTTTCTGAAAGCGATTATTTCACGAAATCTTTCAGTTTCTGACGATAGGCTTCCATATCAGCAATCGGTTCCTGTGCGACACCGGAATCCATCGCTGCCTGTGCAACCGCCGGTGCAACCGTCCACAACAGACGTGGATCGAACTGGAACGGCAACAGGTAATCACGACCGAAGGAATATTTCTTGCCATACATCGCTTCAATTTCAGGCGGACATTCCATTTCAGCCAGGCTGGCAATAGCACGTACGGCAGCCAATTCCATTTCACGATTGATCGTTTTTGCACGGCAATCCAGTGCACCTCTGAACAGATACGGGAAGCACATGGAATTGTTGATCTGGTTCGGATAATCGGAACGACCCGTACCGACGATCGCATCGTCACGGGTGGCGTGAGCGATTTCCGGCAGAATTTCAGGAATCGGATTGGCCATTGCGAAGATGATCGGATTTTTTGCCATCTTCAACAGCATTTCCGGCTTCAGAACATTACCGGCAGACAGGCCCAGGAAAATGTCTGCATCGGGAATGACATCCATCAGCGTACGTGCGGATGTATCCTGTGCATAAATTTCCTTGTCCGGATCCATCAATTCCTTGCGGCCTTTATAAACGACACCCTTGATATCGGTAACCCAGATGTTCTTGACCGGGAATCCCAGATCAACAAGCAGTTCAAGGCAGCCCAGCGCACCGGCACCCGCACCGGAAACGACCATTTTGCAATTCTTGATGTCCTTGCCGACGATTTTCAGTGCGTTCAGAACTGCAGCACCGACAATGACCGCTGTTCCATGCTGATCGTCATGGAAAACAGGAATGTTCATTTTTTCGCGGAGTTTTCTTTCAATATAGAAGCATTCCGGCGCGCGGATATCTTCCAGATTGATACCGCCAAATGTCGGTTCGAGCGATGCAATGATATCACACAGTTTGTCAGGATCCAGTTCATCAATTTCCAGATCGAAGACATTGATACCGGCGAATTTTTTGAAGAGAACGCCTTTGCCTTCCATGACAGGTTTCGATGCCTGGGCACCAATATTGCCGAGTCCGAGAACGGCGGTACCATTGGAAATTACGGCAACCAGATTGCCTTTGGTCGTATAGGTATAAGCTTCCTTCGGATTGGCGTGAATTTCTTCACAAGCACAAGCTACGCCCGGTGTGTAGGCAAGAGCCAGTTCGTTCTGATCTCTGACCTGTTTGGTCGGTTCGACGCTGATTTTTCCGGGAATGGGGAAACGGTGGAAAGCAAGAGCGTTTTTCTTGAGAAGCTCTTTTTTTTGGTCTTGAGAACTCATTTCTTCAGTCTTCTTCAATGTAAAGGGTAAGTTATACACAGACATATCATTCTAACAGATACCACTGTGAAATCCGAATTTGTCCGTTTGGTGATGAAAAATTCTTTTCCATACCAGTAATTCATGTATATATATAGGAATAGTGATACGGAAAAAACCTGTGTACAAGTAATTTAATTCATTTAAAATCAATACGTTACACAAAACAAACTTTTTGGATAAGTAAAGAACATATTTTGTATATCTTTTTGGGTATCGGGTTACAGGGTGTTGTACCCATCTGACCCACAACTTATCAACAAGGTTATCCACATATTGTAATGATTTTTGCAACAGTGTGGGGTATTACATTCAATTAGTTGTATCAAGACCATTTTTTATTGGATTCGATCTACAATACAAACCATTTGTCAGATAGATTGTATGTTTCACGTGAAACATATTCTGTAGTCAGTTCGGGTTGATATGCTTTATTCAGTGAATTTTGATGTAATTGTTGTCGGTGGGGGACATGCGGGTACGGAAGCGGCGCTCGTTTCCGCGAGGATGGGAAAAAAAACGCTATTGATAACCCATAACTTTGAGACGCTGGGACAATTGTCATGCAATCCATCTATCGGTGGTATCGGTAAAAGTCATCTGGTTAGAGAAATCGATGCGCTTGGTGGAATCATGGCTTTGGCGGCCGATAAAGCGGGAATTCAATTTCGTGTACTGAATTCGTCAAAAGGTCCTGCTGTCAGGGCGACTCGTGCACAGATAGATCGGGTAATGTATAAACAGGTTATCCGCTATGAATTGGAAAATCAGAAAAATTTGTCTCTTTTTCAGCAGCAGGTCGATGATCTGGTTATCGAACAAGACAGGGTGATCGGTGTCAGGACGCAAGGTGGTGTTGAATTTCATGCATCGGCGGTTGTATTGACTGCAGGTACTTTTCTCGACGGAAAAATATTCGTCGGTTTGGATAGCTATCCGGGCGGACGCGCGGGTGATGTGCCGGCATTGGCTTTATCGAAAAGCTTGAAGGAATTGGGATTGCCACAAGGTCGTTTGAAGACAGGGACACCGCCAAGGATAGATGGAAAAACGATCGATTTTTCTGTCATGAAAAAACAGCAGGGTGATTCCGATCCTGTACCGGTATTTTCTTTAAGGGGGGATGCTTCAATGCATCCGCAGCAGTTGCCGTGCTGGATAACACATACCAATACGGAAACGCACGATATTATCCGGTCCGGTCTGGATAGAAGTCCCTTGTTTACAGGAGTCATTGAAGGAGTCGGGCCACGCTATTGTCCTTCTATCGAAGATAAGATACACCGGTTTTCCGATAAAAATTCGCACCAGATTTTTCTGGAACCGGAAGGTTTGAAAACGAATGAATATTATCCGAATGGTATTTCGACGAGTTTGCCTTTCGATATTCAGATGAAACTGGTGCAATCGATTCAGGGGTTGGAACATGCGCACATTCTGAGACCAGGATATGCAATCGAATATGATTTTTATGATCCGAGATGTCTGAAGTCTTCTCTGGAAACTAGGCAGATCAAAGGGCTTTTCTTTGCGGGACAGATCAATGGGACAACCGGTTATGAAGAAGCGGCTGCACAAGGTTTGCTGGCAGGAATCAATGCTGCACGTTATGTATCGGGTGATGAAGCCTGGATTCCGAAAAGAAGTGAAGCTTATCTTGGTGTGATGGTGGATGATCTGATAACACAAGGTGTCAATGAACCGTACAGGATGTTCACCAGCCGTGCAGAATACAGATTGAGTCTGCGAGAAGACAATGCGGATATGCGTCTGACAGAAACAGGTTATAAACTCGGATGTGTCAGTCAGGAACAATGGAAAGCGTTTGAAGAAAAAAGGGAAAAGATTTCCAGAGAAATAGAACGTCTGAAATCGACCTGGGTACATCCTTATATGTTGTCGATGGAAGAATCAAGAAGGGTGATCGGCAAGGAAATAGAAAGGGAATATTCTCTCGCCGATTTGCTCAGACGCCCGGATATCAGTTACGACAGGCTGGAAAGCCTGACGTCTGTTGATGGAAAAAACTGGCGGACTGAAGAAATACTGGATTCCAGAGTAAAAGAACAGGTCGAGATACAGGTCAAGTATGCCGGGTATATTGAAAGACAGGTTCGTGAAGTGAAAAGGCAGCAGTACTATGAAAATCTGCGTTTGCCTGCCGATATGAATTATTCCGAAGTAGGTGCCTTGTCTTTTGAAGTACGCCAAAAACTGGATAAACAGAAACCGGAAACACTTGGACAGGCGTCCCGCATTTCCGGGGTGACGCCAGCGGCGATTTCCCTGTTGTTGATATATCTCAAAAAAAGAGGCGTCATCAGTTTTGCGGAAACGGATTCGGTAGCAGATGCGTAAAAGAAAAACAGAGACAACCAACCGAAGCGATATTGCGGAAAGGTTGAAATACGGTGCGGAAGAGATGAAAGTTTTTCTGGCGAATGAAATGCTGGAAAAGCTGGTCGATTATATTTATCTATTGCATAAGTGGAATGCAACATACAACCTGACAGCTTTCAAAAATCCGGGTGATATGTTGACGCATCATGTGCTGGATTCGCTTTCTGTTGTTCCTTTTCTCTCGAAAAGCAAAAATATTCTGGATGTAGGTTCCGGTGGCGGCTTGCCGGGTCTGGTGCTTGCGATAGTCTATCCGGAAAAATTTGTTTCCATGATCGACGTCATTCAGAAGAAAACAGCTTTTCTGAATCAGGTGCGTATCGAACTCGGGCTTGATAATGTGATGGTTTATACGGGCCGTGTCGAAAAATTGGAAGTGAACGGAAAATTTGACGCCATCATATCCAGAGCGTTTTCAAGTTTGTCTGATTTTGTAGGACTTTCTGAACACTTGTTGGCTGAGGATGGCAGATTTTATGCCATGAAGGGATTGATTCCCTCAGATGAAATCAGTAATCTACCTTCAGGCTGGGAAGTTGAGCGCATTGAAGCATTGAACGTTCCGTCACTTGATGCACAAAGACATTTGATCGTGATCGGGCCGGAATCAGTCGATAATCGATAACTGTGGGCAAATATCCAATGGCTACTGTATTTTGTATTGCCAATCAAAAAGGGGGGGTCGGAAAACCCACCACGACTGTCAATCTTGCCGCAGGTCTGGCAAGGCTAGAGAAAAAGGTTCTTCTGGTCGATCTCGATCCTCAAGGCAATGCAACGATGGGTAGCGGTATCCAGAAAGCACAACTGGATATCTCCGTTTATGAGGTATTGCTAGGTTTGTCCAGTATTACATCGGCGTGCAAAAAATCATCGACAGGTCATTACATGGTGTTGCCTGCCAACAGGGAATTGTCCGGTGCGGAAGTCGAAATGGTTGATCTCGAAAACCGTGAGGGACGTTTGAAGTCCGCACTGGACACAGTCCGGAATGAATATGACTTCATATTGATTGATTGTCCACCGGCCTTGTCATTGCTTACCTTGAATGCTTTTTGTTCGGCAGATGGCGTAATCATTCCGATGCAATGTGAATATTATGCACTGGAAGGTTTGTCCGACTTGGTAAATACGATCAGACATGTGCATGCCAATCTGAACAGAAATCTGAAAATCATAGGTCTGTTGAGAGTGATGTTCGATAAAAGAGCGACTTTATCCCAGCATGTTTCCGAACAACTGGAAAGACACTTCGGTGACAAGGTATTCAAGACGGTCATCCCGCGCAATGTCCGGCTGGCTGAAGCACCTTCTTACGGTTTGCCGGGAATCGATTTTGATTCGTCTTCACGTGGCGCGCAGGCATATACGAGTTTTGCAAAAGAAATGCTGGAATGGCTCCGGCGGCAACGTTAATCACTTTACAACAAATCAGAAAAATGAGTGAAGCAACATCAAAGCGAAAAAAAGGTTTGGGCAGAGGACTGGAAGTCTTGCTGGGATCGACACCTGATTTTTCAGCCGAACCGTCTGCATCTTCCTTGCCGATATCACGGCTCAGGGCAGGAAAGTATCAGCCAAGAACACGTATGGATGAGGGTGCTCTCAATGAACTGGCACAATCCATTCGGGAGCAGGGTGTCATGCAACCGATTCTCGTAAGACCGGCGGATGTGGATGGTACTGGAAAGGTTTATGAAATCATCGCCGGAGAACGCCGCTTTCGTGCTGCCCAGATGGCCGGTTTGCAGGAAATTCCCGCGATCGTGAAAAACGTGGATGATCAGACGGCAGCGGCAATGGCGCTGATTGAAAATATCCAGCGTGAAGACCTCAATCCACTGGAAGAAGCACAAGGCATTCATCGTCTGATTACAGATTTCAATTTTACGCATGAACAGGCCGCTTCCGCAGTAGGTCGTTCCAGAAGTGCCGTGACGAATCTTTTGCGTTTGCTCAATCTGACCCGTCCTGTTCAAACGATGCTCGTGGCGGGCGATATCGATATGGGGCATGCAAGAGCCTTACTGTCGGTAGATGGTGCAAAGCAGATTGCGCTGGCGACTCAAATTGTTTCCAAAAGAATGTCTGTGCGTGAAGCGGAAAGACTTGTCTCGCAGGAATTGAATGATCGTAGTGTCGTCAGAAAAACCGTAAAGGAAAAATCTGCCGATCTCGTTCAGCTTGAAGAAGAGCTTTCCGATATGTTGGCGACGAAAGTCAGTTTCAAGCTCAATGCCAAAGGAAGTGGACAACTTGTCATTGATTTTTCCGATCTGGATGTGTTGGACGGATTGATTCGGAAAATCCGGCAGAATCCATAATTTGTTTAAATAAAACAACAACTTATGAACTTTTTTTCAATATCCTGATATCAGGAAGATTACGCCAGAAACCTTCAGCATCCATTCCGAATCCGATAACGTACTGGTTAGGAAGTGTCAAACCGATGTAATCAGCCTTGACAGGTTTGGCAACACCTGTGTTTTTTTCCGCCAGTACGACCAGAATTACTTTTGCCGCTCCCATGTCGAGCAATTTTTCACGGACATGTAACAGTGTTTGTCCTTCATCTAGAATATCGTCCAGCACGATGACGATCCGGTTGATGACATTTTGCCGGGGAATCACTTTCCAGATAAATTCACCGCCATATTCCTCGTTTCCGTAACGTGAAACATTGATGTAATCGAATTCCAGCGGAAAATCCAGATGCGGCAGCAGTTGTCCGGTAAAGACGGCAGCACCTCCCATAATGCTCAAAACAAGGGGAGGAGATTGGTCCGGTGAACCGAAATGCCTGTTCAGTTCGGATGCCAGGGCGATAATGGCTTGCCGGATCTGTTCAGGAGAATAAATCCTCTCTGAATTTTTCAGAATAGCCCGTGCTTTTTCATTGATCGATTCAGCCATAATATAACGAGATTGTGTAACCTGAATGGATTGGTACGACTATATGTCAGAATTTTCGAATTTGACAATAAAAACGGAAGCGACCGGACATCCAATGCTTCAATCCGTTCAGCTTCCCGACCTGAAAGTGGTCTTGTGATCCGGTGTCGTCACGACGGTGTCGATATTGGTTAAAATCCGGATCATCTTCATTATCTTGAAAGAATATCATGAACGACAGTCAGAAGCAGTACAACGATATTCGCAGGCGTCTGGACAGTTTGCGCAAGGAAATGCAGAAAAATGCCATCGACGTGCTGATCATTCCGGGTTCCGATCCGCATTTGTCGGAATATCCGCCGGATCACTGGTGTACCCGGGAATGGTTTTCCGGGTTTACGGGTTCTGCCGGAATATTGGTTGTCGGAGAACGCAAGGCTTCTTTATGGGTGGACAGCCGATACTGGACACAGGCCGAACAGCAACTTGAAGGCACTGGAATCGATATGTGCAGGATCGAAAGCGGAAAAGGTGCATTACCGTACGTTGACTGGATAGCGGACAATTTTTCTGTCGAAAGTTGTGTTGCTATCGATGGTTATCTGGTTTCGCTGGAACAGGGACGGATGCTGGCGGAAAAGTTAAAAGCCGCCCATATGTCGTTCAGGACGGATATCGATCCCGTTTCGAATGTCTGGAAAGACAGGCCCGGTATGCCGGGCGGAGCGGTCTTCGAACATTCGCTTGAATATACCGGACGTTCCCGCAAGGAAAAAATCACGCTGATACGTTCCGAAATGAAGAAAACGGGTGCGCAATGGCATTTCGTATCGTCTCTGGATGATATCGCCTGGATATTGAATTTGCGGGGTAATGATATTGCATACAATCCGGTATTTCTTTCCTATTTATTGTTGGGGGAAAGCAGTGTCGTGCTGATGGTGGACAAAGAAAAAATACCGCATTCCCTCTTTGAAGCGCTCGGGAAAGACGGTGTGGAAATAAAACCGTATGATTCCGTTCCGGATGTACTGGCGAAGTTGCCGGCAAAAACAGCGCTGCTTTATGATCCACGCAGAACATCTTATGCCTTGAGTGAAGTACTAGATGCCGGTATCAAACGAGTTGAGGCAATCAATCCCTCCATATTGTTCAAGTCAAGGAAAACACCTGTTGAAATCGCGCATATTCGTCGTACGATGCTGGAAGACGGAGCTGCATTCTGTGAATTTCAGGCCTGGTTTGATACTGAAACAGCTGATGGAGGAAACGGAACGATCACGGAATGGACGATTTCCGAAAAGATCGAATCTTTCAGGCGAGTCCGTCCAGACTATGTTTCACCAAGTTTCGGTACGATTGCGGGATTCAATGCCAATGCTGCATTACCGCATTATCAGGCGACAGAGAAAAAACATGCCGTTATCAAAGGCGACGGGTTGTTGCTGATCGATACGGGAGGCCAGTATCTCGGTGGTACGACCGACATGACCCGTGTGATCGCCGTGGGTAAACCGCAGGAGGCACAAAAGAAAGATTTTACCCTGGTACTTAAAGGGTTGATCGCCTTGTCTGAGACAGGATTTCCTCGCAGCATTCCAGCCGCAATGCTTGACACTATCGCCAGAAAACCCTTGTGGCGTTGCGGACTTGATTATGGTCATGGAACCGGTCATGGTGTAGGTTATTTCCTCAATGTGCACGAAGGTCCTCAGGGAATTTCCTGGCATGCCCGGCCGGAACCTCAAACGGCAATGGAAGAGGGAATGGTCACATCCATCGAACCCGGTCTGTATCGTGAAGGCAAATGGGGAATACGTTTGGAAAATCTTGTCGTGAATCAGGCGTTTCAGGATACGGCATTCGGCCGGTTTTTATGTTTTGAGACGTTGACATTGTGTCCGATCGATACACGGTGTATTGACCGGTCACTGCTGACAGAAGAAGAAACAGCATGGTTGAATCGTTATCATGACAAGGTACGCGAGAGTCTGATGCCTCTGGTTCCAGACCATGTCAGGGGTTGGCTGGCAGAGAGGACAAAGCCTGTTTGAGAAATGAAATTTGACCGGGCGCATGTACATGCAATAAAAAGAAAGGATGATGAAACCGACAGGATTTGTTTTTGTCAGATACAAGTGAATCAGTCACAACGCAAAAACGAACAACTATCATTCAGCGGGGTAACGTTTATGAAAAAATTGCAACCAGTCATTATGCTGGCAGCGCTGGGAATATCAGGCGCAGCCATGGCACAGGCATATTCTGTCGGCACGATGATGAATCCACCGGAAAATGTAACGGTAGTAAGTACTTCCTCATTGATTATCGACGAAGCACCGGCAAGTCAGGTAACCGCCGAGTTGACGGACAGGGATTGTCCTGCTGGAACAACATTGATTTTCGATGGTGGTGATATGAACCGGCCGAAATGCATTTGTACGGCTATGTCTGAAATATCTTCCGGAAACTGACCAAGCCGTATCGGGTGTTATCTGAAGCGGTTTTCAGGTATCGTTGAAAATTCGTTTTATGTCCGTCCGGCAGTTTGTCGGATTATGGGATCTGGCCAGAAAAAAGCTGTTTTACTTGTCGTAAAACAGCTTTTTGCCATGAGAAAAGCAGTCGAAATCAGACGTCGATATTGCCGGCCTGCAGAGCATGATTTTCGATGAAAGCGCGACGCGGTTCCACATTGTCTCCCATAAGGGTCGTGAAAATCTGGTCGGCCGCGATCGCATCCTCGATCCTGACACGCAAAAGCCTGCGCATGCCTGGATCCATGGTGGTTTCCCAAAGCTGTTCCGGATTCATTTCTCCGAGTCCCTTGTATCGCTGTTTGTTGACACCGCGTTCGGCTTCATTTCTTAGCCATTGCATGGCTTCATGGAAATTCTTGACGACTTGCTGTTTCATCCTGTCGCCTTCACCACGTCGGATAATGGCACCGGATCCGATCAGGCTGATGAATGATGCAGCCGTTTTTTCCAGAATGCGGTAATCGTTTCCGTAAACGAAATCGGCATCGAGCACGGTGACATGCGTATTGCCGTACAGGGTCTTTTTCACGACGAGAGAAAAAGTGTCATTGGCACCTTTCTCAACAGAAACGGAAACTGAAGGATTGTTGATCGCCTTGCGTAATTCTTCGGCCGATTTTTCGGCATCTTCAGGTGTATTCAGTCTTAATTTCACACCGTTCATGATGGCGGCTAGAATGTCCATGTCGATCAAACGGGAAAGTCGCTGGATGATGTTGTATGCGACTGTATGTTGTTCAGCCATGGATTTGAGTTGTTCACCGTCAATCGGCGTCATGCTGTCTTCCGGTATCAGGGAGGCACCTTGCAAGGCGATGGACATCATATGGCTGGCTTCTTCCATGTCGTCTTTCAGGTAACGCTCATCCTTGCCGTTCTTGATCTTGTACAGAGGCGGTTGCGCGATATAGACGTAACCTCTTTCGACAAGCTGCGGCATCTGCCGGTAGAAAAGTGTGAGCAGCAGGGTACGGATATGCGCACCGTCCACATCGGCATCGGTCATGATGATGATACGGTGATAACGCAGCTTGTCGATGTTGAATTCATCCGGGCCGATACTGGTGCCCAGTGTGGCGATCAGTGTCGTGATCTGTTCGGACGAGAGCATTTTCTCATACCGTGATTTTTCCACGTTCAAGACCTTGCCGCGCAAGGGGAGAATCGCCTGAAAACGGCGGTCACGTCCCTGTTTGGCGGAGCCGCCTGCCGAATCGCCTTCTACAAGATACAATTCGCAAAGCGCCGGATCCTTTTCCTGGCAATCGGCGAGTTTCGCAGACAATCCCAGTCCGTCCAGTACGCCCTTGCGGCGTGTCAGTTCGCGCGCCTTTCGTGCGGCTTCGCGTGCACGCGCGGCTTCCACGATTTTGGAACAAATGATTTTGGCATCGTTGGGCTTTTCCTGAAGAAAGTCTGTCAGGGTCTTGGTGATGATTTCCTCGACGGGGCCTCTTACTTCGGACGAAACAAGTTTGTCCTTGGTTTGTGAACTGAATTTCGGTTCGGGTACCTTGACGGACAAAACACATGTCAGGCCTTCTCTCATGTCATCTCCGGTCACATCGACTTTGGCTTTTTTCGCCAGTTCGTTTTCCTCGATATAGCGGTTGATGACGCGAGTCATGGCCGCGCGAAGTCCGGTCAGATGGGTACCGCCATCGCGTTGCGGAATATTGTTGGTGAAACAGAGTACCTGTTCGTTGTACGAATCATTCCATTGCATCGAAATATCGACGTAAATGGGGGTATTCAGTTCGGAAATACGTTCTCCGGTTGCCTGGAAGATGGTCGGATGCAATACATTTTTGCCGCGATTGATATATTCGACGAAACCACGTGTACCGCCTTCGTAGGCGAAGACTTCATCTTTCCCGGTACGTTGATCCGTCAGGCGGATATGCACGCCATTGTTCAGGAATGAAAGTTCACGGATTCTCCTTGCCAGTACGTCATACTGGAATTCGACCGTCGAAAAGATGGTGGCATCCGGCCAGAACTGGACGCGTGTACCTTGTCTGTCGGATTTTCCGACGACTTTGATAGGAGTACATTCTATGCCATTGATGATTTCAACGGTCGAATTCTGGGGATGGCCATGGCTGAAGTCCATGTAATGTTCCTTGCCATCGCGCCAGATCGTCAGCTTCAGTGTTGTGGACAAGGCATTGACGCAGGAAACGCCCACACCATGCAAACCGCCGGATACCTTGTAGGAATTCTGGTCGAATTTTCCGCCCGCATGCAATTCAGTCATGACGATTTCTGCCGCACTGCGCTTGGGCGTATTTTTGTCGTCGAATTTGATACCGGTCGGGACACCCCTGCCGTTATCGACAACCGAAACGGAATTGTCCGTATGCAACGTAACGTGGATTTCGGTACAGTACCCTGCCAGTGCCTCGTCGATGGAATTGTCCAGAACTTCGAAGACGAGATGATGTAACCCGGTGCCGTCCGAGGTATCGCCTATGTACATGCCCGGGCGTTTCCTGACCGCCTCAAGCCCTTCCAGAATCTGAATGGAAGATTCTCCATAGGCATTTTCATGTTGCTGTGCATCGTTTTGTGTATTTTTCGACATGGAACGGTTTTCCTTAAAACACCGGGACGCGTGTTGCCCGGAAAAGGCAACGCAAAGCGGGTTATACCCTAATTTGCCTGAACTTTCGGCAAGCAGGTTACAGTACTATTTAAATACGCATCGGCATAACGACATACTTGAAGTCGGTATTGTCCGGGATGGAAACAAGGGCAGACGAGTTGGCATCGCCCAGTTCGATACCGATTTCATCGTTTTTCAGATTTCCCAGTACGTCAAGCAGATAAGTCACATTGAATCCGATGTCGATATTGTCCCCGGTATAGCCGATTTCGATTTCTTCTACGGCTTCTTCCTGGTCGGCGTTGGTCGAACTGATCTTGATGCTTCCAGGTGCCAGAATGCAGCGGATTCCCTTGAATTTGTCGCTCGTCATGATGGCGGCGCGTTGCAGGGCTTTTTGCAACTGTTCGCGGGAAATGGTGAAGCGGTTTTTGTACCCCTTCGGAATGACCCTCGTGTAGTCGGGGAATTTACCTTCGACCAGTTTGGAAATCAGTTCGACATCACCGAAGACGAAACGAACCTGTGCGCCTGAAAAATCGATTTTGACAGGGTCTTCCGAATCCTCGAGCAGGCGTTGCAGTTCAAGAATGGTTTTCCGGGGGATGATGACATCGTTTTTCGGGAATGACTGATCGGTGGCCATCTGGCAGAAGGCCAGGCGGTGACCGTCGGTGGCAACAGCCTTGATGGTATTGCCATCGACTTGCAAAAGCAGGCCGTTCAGATAGTAACGGATATCCTGCTGGGCCATGGCGAAATAGACCATACCCAAAAGATTTTTCAGGGATTTTTGCGGTAATGTGACCGAAGTTTCGTATTCGGTCGGTTGCGAGACTGTCGGAAAATCGTCTGCCGGCAGTGTTTGCAGGGAAAAACGGGATTTTCCGGAAGATACGACGAGACGTTTGTCGCTGAGCGATATGACGATGTCGGAAGATTCCGGCAGGGCACGCAGAATATCGAGCAGTTTGCGTGCCGCGACAGTCGTGGTCGCATCTTCACCGGGAGCACCGATATCGGCATGGGTGACGATCTGGATTTCCGTATCGGTCGAGAGAAACGAAACAGTGTCGCCTTCCTTGCGTATCAGAATATTGGCCAGGATCGGCAAGGTATGTCTGCGTTCCACAATACCGCTGACAGTCTGCAAGGGGCGAAGAAGATTGTCTCTGCCGGTTTTTACCAGTTGCATATGCTTTTCCTTGAAAAATGGTTACATGGATTCCGGATGATTCGATGGTAGCTCAACCTTTCAGCGTTTGTTCCAGTACGTGCAATTCATGATTGCATTCAGGATTTTTCTGTCTGTCCTGTGCGATTTTGCGAACCGCATGCAAAACCGTCGTGTGGTCCCGTCCGCCAAACAGTTCGCCGATTTCCGGAAGACTTTTTTGCGTGAGTTCCTTTGCAAGATACATGGCGATCTGGCGCGGTCTGGCGATATTGGCTGGGCGTCTTTTGGAATACATATCCGCTACCTTGATACGGAAAAAGTCGGCTACCGTTTTCTGGATGTTTTCCACGGAAATTTGCCGGTTCTGGACGGACAGCAAGTCCTTCAGGGCCTCTTTCGTCAGTTCGATCGTGATGTCGTGCCCGTGGAAACGGGAATAGGCGAGGATTTTCCGCAAGGCGCCTTCCAGCTCGCGTACATTGGAACGCAAGTGCTTGGCGACGAAAAAGGCAACGTCATCCGAAAGCCGGATACCTTCCTGACCCGCTTTTTTGATGAGAATGGCTACGCGCATTTCAAGTTCCGGCGGTTCGATCGCAACAGTAAGACCGGAATCGAACCGTGATGTCAGCCGGTCATCCATGCCGGAAATTTCTTTCGGATAGGTATCGCTGGTGATGATGATCTGTTTTTTCGCCGCGATCAGCGCTTCGAAAGCATAAAAGAATTCTTCCTGTGTCCGGCTTTTTCCGGAAAAAAACTGGATGTCGTCTATCAGCAGCATATCCAGCGAATGGTAGTACCGCTTGAAATCGTCGAATCCCTTGCGCTGGTAGGCGGTAACGACATCACGGACATATTGTTCGGCATGAATATAGCGGATCCTCGCCGATGGCATATCATGCAGAACCTGATTGCCGATGGCATGAATCAGGTGAGTCTTTCCAAGTCCCACTCCTCCGAAAAGGTAAAGCGGATTGTAGGAAACACCGGGATTGTTTGCGACCTGGATAGCGGCGGCTCTGGCAAGCTGGTTGGCTTTGCCGGTGACGAAACTGTCGAACGTCATGTCGGCATTGATCCGGCTTTGTTCCCGAACCGGTGTTTCCGCGACCGGAATTTTGTGTCCGGTCTCCGGCGGGACATTTCCCGATGCAGACACAGGTGCTTTCCGTGCGGGAGATGTCGCTTGTGCCGGCGATGTGGTACGGGAACGGGGATTCAGGATGAACTGGACTTCTACGGAAGCATCCAGAAACTGGGATGCCAATGCAGCGATTCTGTCGGCATACTGGGTTTTTACCCAGTCCAGCTTGAAACGGTTGGGCGCTGCTATACGCAGGATATTGCCGTCGTACTCTATCGGAACGAGCGGTTTGATCCATGCACTGTATTGCTGGGGCGTCAATTCCAGCTCCAGTTGCGCAAGACAGTTCTGCCAGAAGTTTTCCATATCGCGATAAATAAGACACTGCCGATCACTGGCTGCCGACAGTGATGCCGAAATACAAACGAGTAGATAATGATATGATCTAAAGAAGTCCGAAGAAGCGGATAAAGTTCTTTGCAAAGGTCTATTTTACCTTGAATCAGTCGAGTTATCCACAGGGTATGTCTGAATTTTGGCCGATTTACGCAAGTCAATACAGTTTCATATTGACAGAATAGGGGAAACTACGGTCTAATCATTGATTCTTTGCGCATATCTTGATGTTTTGTTGTGGTTAATGCGGTTGCCAGACCGGCTGGCCAGCCTGACCATGGCGGAAAAGCATCATATTCTGAAATTTTTTGCTGATTAGCGAGACCATCATGAAACGTACTTATCAACCCTCAGTCGTGCGTCGTAAACGCACTCACGGTTTCCGTGCCCGCATGGCAACCAAGAATGGCCGGGCCGTTCTGAATGCACGTCGTGCAAAAGGCCGCAAGCGCCTGACGGTGTAAACCGGCATGACATCAAGCTGATTGTGTGAATACAGGATTTTCTTCCGATCGGCGCATCAACAAAACGGATGATTTTTCATCCGTTTTTCGTATGCGTCCGTGTGCACGGACCGAACATTTTGTGTTTTATGCACGTGCCAACGGATTGGGGTATGCCCGTTTGGGGATTGTCGTCGCCAAACGGTTTGCGCCACGTGCGGTCACACGCAATACGGTAAGAAGAATATGCCGCGAAGTGTTTCGCCGTATGCAGTTGCCGGCAAGGGATTGCATTGTCCGCATGACTTCGCCTGTCAATACGCGAAACGGTCCCGCTACCGGTACCGGATTGAGGCGAATGCTTCATGAGGAACTGGAGCGCCTGATGACTTCGCGTGGGATCACTCCGAAAAAACGATGATGAAAAAATCTCCTTTAAAATGGCTGCTGATCGTTTTAATCCGGGGATATCAGTTGTGTATCAGCCCGTATCTGGGGCAAAATTGTCGTTTCTATCCGACCTGTTCGCAGTACGCACTGAAAGCGATTTCCGTGCATGGCTGTTTGAAAGGAAGCCTGCTAACGCTGATACGTTTGTGCAAGTGCCATCCTTTTCATCCAGGCGGTTTCGATCCGGTACCCGAAAAGAAATCCGGTTGTGGCGTGTCGTCCGGAAGTGATGGCAAAAACATTTGAAAAGTAGATTATGGACACCAAAAAACGTACTACGTTGTTGCTGATTCTGGCGATAGCGCTGTTTATGCTTTGGGATAACTGGCAAGTGTATCGTGGCGGTACATCTCTGATTTTCCAGCACGAAGCCAAAAAGACCGATTCGAATGCCGGTTTGCCGGAAGTGCCGATAGAAACAGCCGTGCCCGTTCAGGGCGAAACCGACACGCCGGTTACGGCCACGACGGAAACCGCAAAAGCCGTACAGGAAAAACAGCCGGAACTGGTTACCATCACGACGGATGTCCTGAAAGCCAGAGTGAACTCGGAAGGCGGTGTCTTCCAGTATCTGGAACTGCTGCATTATCCGGATACGGTCGATCCGGAAAAAGATATGGTGCTCTTCGATATGGCGCCTCCCAGGGTTTATCTGGCACAGACGGGGCTGACCGGAGGCGCTTATCCCAACCATGCCACGCGGTTTACGATCCATCCCGGAAAACGCACGCTTGCCGAAGGGGAAAACGAGCTCAAACTGGTTATGGATGCGGAACAGAACGGTGTTCGCCTGACCAAGACATACACGTTCAAACGCGGCAGCTATATTGTGGATGTCGATCAGAAAGTCACGAATCTGGGCAGCGAACCGATCGATGCTTCCCTGTATTTCCAGTTGCTCAGGGACAGCAGCAAACCGGAAGGGCAGTCGCGGTTCATCAGTACGTTTACCGGACCGGCGGTTTATACCGAAGAAGACAAGTTCCAGAAGCTCAAGTTCGACGATATCACCGAAACCCGGGGCGCAAGCCATGCTACCGAAACCGACAATGGCTGGGTTGCCATGGTCCAGCATTACTTCGTTTCAGCCTTTATTCCGGGTGATCAGGTCAAGCGCGAAAACTATACCAAGAAGGTCGGTGAGGATTTGTATGCGATCGGCACGGTCGTTCCGCTGGGTATGCTGGCTCCGAAAGCATCTGCAAGCAATGATACAAGGCTTTATGTTGGTCCCCAGGAATCGGTCATTCTGGAACAGACTGCGCCCGGACTGGAACTGGTCAAGGACTACGGTTGGCTCACGATCATCGCCAAACCGATTTTCTGGCTCATGACCCATATTCACAAGGAAGTGGGCAACTGGGGCTGGACGATTATTTTGCTGACCTGTCTGATCAAGCTGATTTTCCTGCCGCTTTCCGCAGCAAGCTACAAGAGCATGGCCAGAATGAAGCAATTCACGCCGAGAATCCAGCAATTGCGTGAAAGATACAAGGATGACAAACAACGCATGAATCAGGAACTGATGGCGCTGTACAAGGCGGAAAAGATCAATCCGCTGGGAGGCTGTCTGCCGGTCGTCGTCCAGATTCCGGTGTTCATTTCGTTGTACTGGGTGTTGCTGGCCAGTGTCGAAATCAGAAATGCACCCTGGCTGGGCTGGATCCAGAATCTGGCCGCACCTGATCCGTATTTCATTTTGCCGGTGGTCATGGCAGGCTCGATGTTCCTCATGCAGAAAATGAGTCCGCCACCACCGGATCCGTTGCAGGCGAAACTGATGATGTTCCTGCCGATCGTTTTCTCGATCACGTTTTTCTTTTTCCCGTCGGGTCTGGTGTTGTACTGGCTGGTCAACAACCTGTTGTCGATAGCTCAGCAGTACTGGATCAACAAACGGTATGGAAATGCGCCGACCAAGAAACCGGCCTGATTTCCGGTATTTTCCCGAAAAGCCCGTGCATGCATGGGCTTTTTTATGTGTGAAACCGACTGCAATGGACGAGGCATGATCTGGTTGTTCGATCTGGACAATACCCTGCACAATGCGTCGCAGGCCATTTTCCCGAGAATCAGCGCGAATATGAATGCATATCTGAAGGGACATGCAACGAACGCCGATGGATCGATGCTATCGGACGTGCAGGCCAATGCCTTGCGTGTCGAATACTGGAAACGCTTCGGTGCCACCTTGCTGGGTATAAGCCGGATGCTGGATAGCAGGGCGAGGGATTTTCTGGAAGCAGCGCACCGGTTCGATGATTTGTCCGCACTTGTCGAAGCGGAAAGGGGATTGCCGGCGCTGTTTCGGAAATTGCCGGGCAAAAAGGTGCTTTTGACGAATTCCGCATACCGTTATTCGCAAGCGGTTCTGAAACGGCTGGGGTTGCATCGTTGTTTTGATGGGCATATCGCCATCGAGCGGATGCGTGTATTCGGACGTATCAGCCCAAAGCCGTCTGCCAGGTTTTTCAGGAAGTTGTTTGCCATGCTCAAGGTCCGCTCAGACGACTGTGTGTTGGTCGATGACAACATCCATATTCTGAAAGTGGCCAAAACGGTGGGAATGCAAACGGTACTGGTAACGAGATACCTGAATACGGATCATTATTCTGAACATGCGTATCCGCATCCGTTCAGGCAAAAACAGATTGCACGGCCGGTATATGTGGATGTGAAAATGCCATCGGTTCGATGCCTGATGCATGATGTGAAGCGTTTTCGTTAATTTTTATAGATGTCGTCGATTATGGGTACAAGCAAATCCGGAGAAAGAAAACTGCAAATATTACAGGCGCTGGCGCAGATGCTCGAGAATCCGCGCGGAGAAAAAATAACGACGGCTGCGCTGGCACGGCATCTTTCCATTTCCGAAGCTGCCTTGTATCGGCATTTCGCAAGCAAGGCGCAAATGTTCGAGGGATTGATCGAGTTTATCGAGTCGAGTGTGTTCGGCGTTATCAACCGGATTTGCGAAAAGGAAGAAAACGGCTTGTTGCAAGCGCAATCGGTTTCCATGTTGTTGCTCAATTTCGCCGAACGCAATCCGGGTATGACGCGTGTGATGATCGGCGATGCACTGGTCAATGAAGATGGGCGGTTGCAGCTGCGGATGAACCAGTTTTTCGACAGGGTGGAACTGAGTTTGAGACAATGCTTGCGTCTTGCCGCAACACAGGGGCATTCCAGAGACGAGATGAGTCAGCTCAAAAGCAACCTGATCATGAATTATGTTATCGGTAAACTGTTCAGGTTTGTCAAAACGCAATTCAGGGAAAAGCCGACTGACGGCATGCAAGACCAGATCAATTATATTCTTGCGTGATGTTCCGCAATATTATGGACTTGTGATTTTTTTCAGGCGGCATGAAACAAACAGACAGCGACGACTGACCATGACGATCATGGAAATCGCGGTTGCGTGCATTAAAATGGCAGTTTGCCCATGATGATATCAATGTCCGGATGGAACCAGCCTGTCGTGATGGAAGATCGCTTTTCATGTGATACAGGCTATGGCCGTAATTGATGATTTTTCTTGAGTTTTTTACTGGAGATGTACCCAGAATGGATTACCGGGATTTTTCAATAGGTCTTACCGGCGGTATCGGGAGCGGAAAAACGCTTGTGGCCAATCTGTTCGCCGGTCTTGGAGCGGCAATTGTCGATGCCGACGAAGTGGCCAGAAACCTGACTTTACCGGGTGGTGCGGGTATTGAACCGATACGCAGGCAGTTCGGGGACGCTTTCATTGGGCCAGACGGCGCCATGAACCGGGCCATGATGCGGGAGCATGTGTTCACCCATCCGGAAGAACGTCTGAAACTGGAAGCGATTCTGCATCCGCTGATCAGGGATGTTTCCTTTCAGCAGGCAAGACAAGCGAAGGGGGACTATGTCATTTTCGTCAATCCGTTGCTGGTCGAATTGCCGATATGGCACGGTATGGGGACGAGGGTGCTGGTAATCGATTGCCCGGAAGCATTGCAGGTTTCTCGGGTCATGAAGCGCAGCAATCTGACGGAAGATCAGGTCAGGGCCATTATGGCGACACAGGCTTCCCGAAAACAGCGTCTGGCAGTGGCGGATGACGTGATCCAAAACGACAAAAGTATCGAAGAAGTGATGGCAGAAGTCAGGGTATTGCATGCCAGATATAAAAAACTGGCCGAAAATCTGGCATCATAAGCAGATACGGGTTTGTGTTTTTTAAACGGTTCGTTCAGAATTCCAGAAAGATGGTATCCAGATATTGAAAGAGGCTTGCATTGATTATTTACGAATACCCTTTCAACGAACGTATCCGTACCATGTTGCGGCTGGAGGACTTGCATGAGAGATACAAGTTTTTTTTGCAGCAGACGCATGCCCTGCAGCATCATGTCGCGCTGACGACGATTTTCGAGATGCTCGAAGTCGCCAGCCGTTCTGATCTCAAGTCGGATTTGTTGCAGGAACTCGAACGGCAAAAACAGATCTTGTCCGGATTCCAGTCTCATCCGAATATCCAGAAAGATGTTCTTGACGATGTTCTGCGGGAAATCGACAAAACGAGTTCGGCGCTTGTCAATACGCTTGGAAAAACCGGACAAAGCATTCGGGAAAACGAATGGCTCATGAGTATCCGGAGCAGAACCAGCATTCCCGGCGGGGCCTGTGAGTTCGACTTGCCGTCGTATTATACCTGGCAGCATCGTGCACCGGATGAACGTGCGGCGGATATTGCCGGCTGGTTCGCACCCATGCAGTCGCTGATCGATGCAGTCGGTTTGCTCTTGCGGCTGATGCGTGCATCCGGTCTCCAGTTCAAGATAATCGCGCACTCCGGAAGTTACCAGCAAATGTTGCAAGGAAAAGTGCACCAGCTGCTCAGATTGCGGATTGATGCGCGGTGTGGTGCCATACCTGAGGTCTCGGCCAACAAATACATGCTCTGGATCCGGTTTACCAAGCAGGATGGCTCTGTGAAACCCAAACCGATAGAAGAAGATATTCCTTGTGAACTGACGTTGTGTTGAAAATGGTCACGATAGTTAAATGTCCGGTATGCGGTAAAGATGTCGAATGGAAAGAAACCAGTCTGTATCGTCCGTTTTGTTCCGAACGTTGCAAACAGATCGATCTGGGAGCATGGGCGGAAGAAAAATACAAGGTTCCTGCGACGGAAGATGAAGACGAAGACGATTCCATGCCGATTGGCATGCCATGACGTTTGAAAGCGACAGTTCACGCTTGATTAGTCAAAGCACTTGGGCAATAATCTGCACTATGTGCAAAGTCATTTCATCAGCAGTCATTCTCCTCACCCAGCACTGGCGTTGGCGCAAGCCAAGAGCCTGATACCTCCCCTATGCGCTTTTCGTGCGCGCACTTCCTTGCCGAGCGTGTCTGAAAAACAGTCTGCCGCTGTCGGTATAAGCACGAGCCGTTTACATTTCCACAAACGAATGCAAGGTGAATGTCATGTTGCTGATGATAGACAATTACGATTCCTTTACCTATAACCTGGTTCAGTATTTCGGCGAGTTGGGCGTCGATGTCAGAACGTATCGCAATGATGAAATTTCTCTGGAACAGATCGAAAAACTGAATCCGGATCATATCTGTATCTCGCCAGGGCCGAAAACGCCTTATGATGCGGGCATTTCGATGGATGTGCTCAGGCATTTTGCAGGCAAGAAGCCGCTGTTCGGCGTATGTCTGGGGCATCAGGCCATCGGTGCGGCTTTCGGCGGCAAGATTGTCCATGCAAAAGAAGTTATGCATGGCAAGACTTCTCCGGTGTTTCACAACAATACGGGCGTATTCAAAGGGCTGCCCAATCCGTTTACGGTGACGCGCTATCATTCGCTGGCGATCGACCGTGACAGTTTGCCCGATTGTCTCGAGGTCACCGCATGGACTGAAGATGGGGAAATCATGGGGGTACGTCACCGGCAATACGCTATCGAAGGTGTCCAGTTCCATCCGGAATCCATTTTGTCCGAACATGGTCATTTGCTGCTCGGAAACTTTATCGGGGAATAATCATGACATCGATCAAACCTCAGGAAGCGCTTTTAAGATGTATCGAACATCGGGAAATTTTCCATGATGAAATGCTGTCCCTGTTCCGCAGCATCATGGGCGGAGAAATGTCGCCGATCATGATTGCGGCATTGACGGTCGGCTTGCGGGTCAAAAAGGAAACAGTCGGCGAAATTGCTGCGGCGGCGCAGGTCATGCGCGAATTTGCGGTGAAAGTGAAAGTGAAACATCCGGAAAATCTGCTCGATATCGTCGGGACAGGAGGAGACGGCGCCCATACGTTCAATATTTCAACGGCAGCCATGTTCGTGGCGGCAGCCTGCGGCGCGCAGGTCGCCAAGCATGGCAGTCGCAGCGTGTCTTCCTCGTCGGGAAGTGCGGATCTGCTGGAAGCCCTGAATGCCAATATCAATCTGTCGCCGGAAGAAATCGCACGTTGTGTGGAGGAAGTCGGTATCGGTTTCATGTATGCGCCCAATCACCATGCCGCGATGAAACACGCGAGGGCGGTACGGGAAGAACTGGGCGTCAGGACGATATTCAACATTCTGGGTCCCCTGACGAATCCGGCATATGCCGACAACATGATGATGGGGGTTTTCCATCCTGATCTGGTCGGCATTCAGGTACGTGTCTTGCAAAAAATGGGACTGAAAAGGGCGCTGGTCGTCTGGGGACGAGACAATCTCGACGAAATTTCGCTGGGAGCCAGTACGCTGGTCGGCGAGTTGTCCGACGGAAAGGTTCGGGAGTATGACATTCATCCGGAAGACTTCGGTATCCGGATGTATGCCAGCCGGAATTTCAAGGTCGCCAATGCAGAAGAATCGAAAAAGATCGTGCTGGATACCCTGAACAACAAGCCGACTCCGGCAGCCGATATTATTGCCCTGAATGCTGGTGCGGCACTTTATGCGACCGGAAAGGCGCAATCCATTGCCGATGGTCTGGCACAGGCCAGAGCGGCGATCGAGTCCGGCGCGGCCAGAATGAAACTGGATCAGTTTGTCGGCTTTACGCAATCAGTCAACAGGAAATAGGGGGCGGTCATGTCGGATATTCTGGAGAAGATTCTTGCCGTCAAAAGGGAAGAAATCGCAAAAGCCAAAACGAAACGGTCATTGCAGTCTTTGCGTGCACAGGTCGAAAACGATACCGGATTACGGCAAAATCGCCGTGATTTTGAAAAGGCACTCCGCGAAAAAATAGCGATCGGTTCGGCAGCCGTCATCGCCGAAGTCAAGAAAGCCTCGCCGTCCAAAGGTATTATCCGGGAACAATTCTATCCAGCTGAGATCGCACGAAGCTATGAAAAGCATGGCGCAGCGTGTTTGTCAGTGCTTACTGACAGAGAATTTTTCAAGGGCGATCCCGATTATCTGGTTCAGGCACGCGCGGCCTGTTCGTTACCGGTCTTGCGCAAGGATTTCATCGTCGATCCTTATCAGGTATATGAAGCGGCGGCATGGGGGGCGGACTGTATTTTGCTGATCGTGGCAGCTCTGGAAGATGGTCAAATGGCTGAACTGGAAGCCTGCGCATCGGGACTTGGGCTGGATGTTCTGGTCGAAGTCCATAATGCCGCAGAACTGGAACGTGCCCTGTCGCTTGAGACGCCGTTGCTCGGCATCAACAACCGCGACCTGAAAACATTCCGTACCTCGATCGACAATACGATCCGATTGTTGCCCGGATTGCCGCAAGGCAAACTGGTCGTGACGGAGTCCGGTATTCTGGGGCGTGACGACGTGCTGAAAATGCGTGCAGCCGGCGTGAATGCCTTTCTTGTAGGCGAGGCATTCATGCGTGCGGAAGAACCCGGCGAGGAACTGGCGAAACTGTTCGCTTGACGGCACGGACAGTTTTCAACGGGATTTGCGGCGGGTTTATGCCGCCGGAAGGTGCAGCCAGTTTCTGCGGGCTTCCCGCATGGAGGCGGTTTCTTCTTCGGAGACGGACAAGGCATATTTCGGTATGTGTTCATCCGCCAGTATCACATCGAATTGCATCAGTTCATCGCGCCGGAAAACGTGGATACGGATCGTTTCGCCCGCACGGTAAGAGGACAACTGTTTTTCAAGATTGGCTGCCGGATTGTCCGCCGATACTCTCAGACCATCTATCGCCAGCAGGACATCGCCTGCCGCAATGCCGGCACGGTGGGCTGTTCCCCCTTCGAAGACGTGCGTGACGACGCAATCTGATCCGGAACGCCGGACGCGGATGTCCAGACCTGGTGCGGATGTCGCGGTATCGAGCAGGGTGATTCCGAAAGGTGCGAGAAGTTCCGGCAAGGGCAACAAATCGGTTCCGTCGATATAGCGGTTGAAAAATTCCGTGCAATCCTCGCCGCAGACGGATTCGGTGATCGCTTTGGCGTCGGCGTCGGTTATGCCGCGTGCATTACCCTGATAAAAATTCCTGCCGTAACGTTGCCACAGCACGCGCATGACGTCGTCAAGCGAACGGGTGTGTCTGGTCTTTTCACGAATCATGAGATCAAGTGCCAGCGCGACGAGCGAGCCTTTGGTGTAGTAGCTGACCAGCGCATTCGGTGCATTTTCATCTTGCCGGTAATATTTGATCCATGCATCGAAACTCGATTCCGCCACACTCTGTTTGAGATGACCCCGTCCCCGCATGACCTGATTGAGTGCGGAGGCGATTTGCTGCAAATAGGTGTTTGTATCGACAAGTCCGCTGCGTACGATGGTCAGATCGTCATAGTAGCTGGTGAATCCCTCAAATAGCCATAAAAGCCGTGTATAGGTCTCTTCCCGCAGGTTGTAGGGTGTGAAAACCGCAGGCTTGATCCGTTTGACATTCCATGTGTGGAAATATTCATGGCTGCACAAGCCCAGAAATTGCAGATAGTCGTCACTGATTTTGCCGGCGGATTGCCGGTAATTGTTTATGACCGGAAGGGATGACCTGGAGCATAACAATGCGGTGGATGCTCGGTGTTCCAGCCCGCCATATCCATTTTTGACAACCATGACGAGAAAGACATAGCGGGAAACCGGCGCTTTCAGTGTTTCAGGCTCGAACAGGGCGATTTCGGTTTCGCAGATTTTGCGTAGATCGTTTTCCAGACGCGCCATATCCAGATGCGGAACACGTCCGGTTATGACGATATCGTGCGGGATGCCATATGCCGTGAACTGGCCAAGCATGAAGTTCCCCATTTCGACCGGGGAGTCGATCAGTTCATCGTAATTGCCGGCGCGATAACTGCCGAAGCCGTACTGCGGCGCCTCGTGTTCCGGCAGGGCTGTCGCCACGCGCCATGAGGCCGCTGCCGTATCGGCTGGTTTGCGGATATCGACGAAATGCGGATATTCGCCATAGCCGACGGCTTCCAGAAAAACGCTGGAGCCATTGAAGAAGCCATGCGTCTGGTCAAGGTGTGCGGTGCGTACGGACAAGTCCCATGCATAGACTTCGTAGCCGACGACGAGCGGTCCTGAACAGGGTGCGGCTTGCCAGGTATGCTTGTCGGTCTTTTCCAGTGAGACGGGCATTCCCTTGCAGTGCGCCTGAATCTGCACGATATTGCGCGCGAATTCGCGGATCATGTAACTGCCCGGTATCCAGGCGGGCAAACGGAAGATCTGTCCGTTCGGATCGGGTTCGTCAACCGTGACTGTGACACGGAACAGATGGGCATTCAGGTCGGATGCCTCGATGGAATAATGGATAGCCTGTTTCATATCGTCGTCTCCGTACAGGTTGAATCTGCTTACAGGATCGGTGCCAGCCACTGTGCAAACTGTTCTTCGGAAACATGGCGACGTTTGGCCATATCCGAGACCTGATCCTTGCCGATTTTGCCGATCGTGAAATAACGTGCATCCGGATGGGCGAAATAAAATCCCGCGATGGAAGCCGTCGGCAGCATGGCATACGATTCCGTCAGGCTCATTCCGATTTCTTCGCAACGCAAGATACGGAACAGATCGCTCTTGACGGTATGTTCCGGATTGGCCGGATAGCCTGGCGCCGGACGGATGCCGCGGTAGGGTTCCTTGTGCAATTCTTCCGGCGTGAACCGTTCATCCGGGGCATATCCCCACAGATCTTTGCGAACCAGTTCGTGCAGATATTCCGCCAGCGCTTCAACGAGACGATCCGCCAGTGCTTTCAGCATGATGCCGTCGTAATCGTTTTGGGATGTGTTGAAAGTTTCCAGCCGCGCATCGATACCGATACCGGCCGTGACGGCGAACAGACCGATATAGTCCCGGATACCCGAAGATTTCGGCGCGATGAAGTCGGCCAGACACTGGTTCGGGCGGGCAACGCCATTGATTACCGGTTTTTCCGCCTGTTGCCGGACATTGTAATAGGTGAAGGCGACACTGGAACGGGTTTCGTCGGTATAGATTTCGATATCGTCGTCGTTGACGCTGTTGGCCGGCATGAGGGCAAGCGACGCATTGGCGGTCAACCATTTGCCGCGAATCAGTTTGTCCAGCATGGCTTTGCCGTCGGCGAAAACCTTGCGCGCAGTTTCGCCGTGAACAGGATCGTCGAGAATTTCCGGATAGGAACCGGAAAGGTCCCAGACACGGAAAAACGGAGACCAGTCAATGTAACCGGCCAGCGTCGCCAGATCGATGTTGCGCAGGAAGCGTTGCCCCAGATAAACCGGTTTTTTCGGAGCATTGGCTCCCTCGAAGGAGAGTTTCGCCTTGTTGGCGCGCGCTTCGCCGATCGGCAGCAGTTTTTTCGGTTTCTTGCTTGCGTGCAGTTCCCGGATATGTTCGTAGTCGTTGGTCAGTACCTTGATATACTTTTCGCGCATACTGTCCGAGAGCAGTGCCTGAACGACCGTAACGGTACGCGAGGCATCCGGTACCTGAACGACAGGACCTTCATAGTTCGGTGCGATCTTGATGGCTGTGTGGGTTTTGCTGGTCGTTGCACCGCCGACGAAAAGCGGAATTTTCCGGGTGCGGAAATATTCATCGCGTTGCATTTCGCTGGCGACATGCATCATTTCTTCCAGTGAGGGCGTAATCAGACCGGACAACCCGATGGCATCGGCCTGGACTTCTTTTGCCTTCGCCAGGATTTCCTCGCATGGCACCATCACACCCATATTGATGACTTCGAAGTTGTTGCACTGCAAAACGACGGCCACGATATTTTTGCCGATATCGTGTACGTCTCCCTTGACAGTGGCGATCACGATTTTGCCTTTCGACTGGGTGCTGCCGCTCAGACGTTTTTGTTCTTCGATATACGGAACCAGATAGGCGACGGCCTGTTTCATGACGCGGGCGGACTTGACGACTTGCGGCAGGAACATCTTGCCCTGACCGAACAGGTCGCCTACGGCATTCATGCCATCCATGAGCGGACCTTCGATGACCTCGATCGGTTGCCCGCCTTTTTTCAGGACTTCCTGAAGCGCCTCATCGGTATCTTCAGTGATGAAATCCGTCAGTCCATGTACGAAAGCGTAGGTTAGGCGTTTGTTGACCGGTTCGCTACGCCACTGGAGATTGTCGCTTTCCTTTTTTGCACCGGACTGGAATTCGCTGGCGACTTCGATCAGCCGTTCGGTAGCGTCCGGACGGCGGTTGAGTACGGCGTCCTCGACACGCTCGCGCAAGGCTTCCGGAATTTCGTCGTACACACCGATCATACCGGCGTTCACGATTCCCATTGTCAGTCCGGCCGCGATGGCGTGATACAGGAAAACCGTATGGATGGCTTCACGGGCCGGATTGTTGCCGCGAAGGCTGAAGCTGACATTGGAAATACCGCCGCTGATCTTGGCATAGGGCAGGTTGGCCTTGATCCAGCGTGTAGCTTCGATGAAATCGACGGCATAGTTGTTATGCTCTTCGATACCGGTGGCGATGGCGAAGATGTTGGGGTCGAAAATGATGTCTTCCGCAGGGAAGCCGATGGTATTGACCAGCAGATCGTAGGCGCGTTTGCAAATGGCGATCTTTCGCTCGTAAGTGTCTGCCTGTCCCTGTTCGTCGAATGCCATGACGATGACGGCCGCACCATACCGGCGGCACAGTTTCGCCTGTCTGAGAAATTCGGCTTCACCGGCTTTCAGCGAAATGGAATTGACGATGGATTTGCCCTGGAGGCATTTCAGGCCAGTCTCGATCACTTCCCATTTGGAAGAATCCAGCATGACCGGAACTCGTGCGATTTCCGGTTCCGATGCGATCAGGTTCAGAAAACGCCTCATGGCGCTGACCGAATCCAGCATGGCTTCGTCCATGTTGACATCGATGATCTGGGCACCGTTTTCGACCTGTTGACGCGCGACTGCCAGTGCCTTGTCGTATTCCTCGTTCAGAATCATCCTGGCGAAAGCCTTCGAACCCGTGACGTTCGTGCGTTCGCCGACATTGACGAACAGGGAATTATCGTCGATCGTGAAGGGTTCCAGACCGGACAGGCGCATTGCGGGCGGGATGACCGGTACCTTTCTGGGCGGCAGCGAGGCAACGGCCTGCGCGATGGCGCGGATATGGTCAGGCGTCGTGCCGCAACAGCCTCCGACCACATTGACGAAACCGCTGCGTGCAAATTCGTTCAGGAAAGATGCCGTATCGTTTGGACCTTCATCGAAACCGGTTTCACTCATCGGATTGGGCAGGCCGGCATTCGGATAAATACAGATATGCGTGTCGGCGATTCGTGACAGTTCCTCGACATACGGTCGCATCAAGGCGGCGCCCAATGCACAGTTCAGACCGACGGTCAGCGGTTTGGCATGGCGGATCGAATACCAGAAAGCCGTAACAGTCTGGCCGGAGAGAATGCGCCCGGATGCGTCGGTGACCGTTCCGGAAATCATGATCGGCAGCTTTTTGCCTGTCGTTTCGAAAAAGCTGTCGATGGCGAAAAGTGCCGCCTTGCAGTTGAGGGTATCGAAAACCGTTTCAACCAGTAACAGATCGACGCCGCCTTCGACCAGCGCACGGACCTGTTCCGAATAGGCATCGACCAGTTCATCGAACGTGATGTTGCGTGCGCCCGGATCGTTGACGTCCGGCGAGATCGAGGCAGTTCGGGGCGTCGGCCCGATCGAGCCTGCGACAAAACGCGGGTGTTCGGGGGTGGCATACCGGTCACATGCAGCACGGGCGATTTTCGCCGATTGCACATTCATTTCATAGACGAGATGCGTCATATGATAATCTTCTTGTGCAATTGCCGTGGCGCCGAATGTATTGGTTTCGATAATATCCGCACCGGCTTTCAGATATTCCTCATGAATGGCCGAAATGATGTGTGGCTGTGTCAGCGAAAGCAGTTCATTGTTGCCCTTGACGAACAGTTCGCGTCCCTCGGCTGATGCAGGCGGCGCGAAATCGATAAACCGTCCCTTCGGACCTCCCCGGTAATCTTCTTCCGTCAAACCATAACGCTGGATCATGGTTCCCATGGCACCATCCAGGATGAGAATACGGCGAGACAAAATATCACGAAGGCGGTTTTCGGTAATGTTGTTTTCCATTTTGAGCTTCGGTAGAGGGCGAGAGGCCGGAGCTTTCGCCTGAATTGGGGTTGCAGAGATGCAGGAAATAAAAAATTATACTGTAATCAATAATCAGGGATGAACCGGACGGCTGCGTCATGTTGTACCCGCCTGAAGAACACGGGTTTTTTTATATCGCAAGTTTGCCGGAGAAACGGTTTTTTGCGGGGACGGCTTCGCAGTCGTGTCGCAAACGATCGCGCTTCCGGCGGGAAAATCTTACGGGAGCGATTGCAGTTTCAGATTGATTTCATCCGCCTCGGCGGCACCGGGAACACGTGTGCCGTCCGCAAAGAAAATCGTCGGTGTGCCGCGGATATTGAGCCGCTTGCCCAGTGCGCGGATCCGCTCATCAGGGAAGGAACAGTCGTTTCCGGCCTTTACCGGCATTTTGTCATTGACCATCCAGTCACGCCATGCCTGTGCGGGATTGGCGGAGCACCAGATGTTTCTGGAAATCTCGACGGATTTTTCTGACAGGATGTTGAACGGATACAGATAAATCGTGACGTTGTCCACATTGCCCAGGTTGTATTCGAGTTGCTTGCAATGGCGGCATGTCGGATCGGAAAAGATGGCCATCACCCCTTCGCCGTTTCCTTTTACGATCCGGATGGCCAGGTCTTTCGGCAGGCTGGAAAAATCGGTAATCGTGATTTTCCTGAGTCTTTCATCGGTATAGTTGGTTCGTGTCTGAAGATCCATGATGTTACCGATAAACAAATAACGTGCCTGTGCATCGGTATAGACGAGATTGTTGCCGATACGAACCTCATACAGACCGGAATACGGGGTTTTGACGATGTCGGTTTTTTCGACATTCACGCCGAGATATTCTCCGAAGTGTTTCTGAATGACGGTTTCGGGGGAAGATACCGCCAGTGTGCAGGCACACCAGAACATGCAACAGATCGCCGAAATGGCATGGATAAAACGAATGATCGGATAGCGCATGATATTTCCTGAAAAATTTTTCCCCTGGACAGACCAGAAGATGTATTCTGACCATGTACGTCGCAAAAGAGCAATCTGAAACGAAAGAAAAAACAATTCTGTATAATGAAAACCGACAAGTTAGCGTTTTTTTTGTTACAATGCACGCTTTGCTGATGTAGCTCAGTTGGTAGAGCAACTGATTCGTAATCAGTAGGTCGGAGGTTCGACTCCTCTCATCAGCACCAAATCGAATTCCAAAGCCATCCCAAGATGTCTTTTAAGCCGTGTAAATTCAACAGTTTACACGGCTTTTTTTATGTTTTGTTGTCCTGACATGTCCTCATTAGTCCGCTGACATCCACGAATTTTGTGTATATATTTGTGTATATGCGAACTGGTTTTCGATATACATAAATCCGGATATACACAAAAATGCCGAAAATTTCCAAACCATTATCTGACAGACAGATCAGCAACGCAAAGCCAAGGGACAAGGATTACTCCCTGCCGGACGGCAATGGTCTCGGTTTGGTTGTGACCAGTAAAGGGGCAAAACTGTGGCGGATGCGGACACGTATCAACGGGAAGCCGGCAGTTTTTTCTTTTGGCGAGTATCCGCAGGTATCGCTTGAGCAGGCCCGAAAGAGGCGCGATGAGGTGCGCAAGCTGGTTGCCGAAGGGGTCGACCCACGTGAGGCAAAAAAAGCGCGACAGGCGGCCGAGAAGGCGGCAGAGGATGCGAAAGCGATGGCGGATGACCGGACGTTTGAGAAGCTGGCCAGAAGGTTGTTTGAGCGCAAGGCGGGCAGGACATCGGACAGTTACCGCCATACGATGTTGCGGCAGTTTGAGCTGCATATGTTCCCGGTTATCGGGAAAAAGAACATTGCCGATATTGAAGGCAAGGAATTGTTCGATCTGTTTTGCGGCACCGCCAGTATGCTCAATGCGAGGGGCAAGCCGATGACGTACATGGCCAAGAAGCTGTGCCAGTGGACGGCGGAAGTTTACGATCTGGCCAATATGGAGAACAGCAGTTTCAATCTGAACAATCCTTGCCGGGCGATTATCCGGTTTTTGCCGAAGCATGAAACGGAGCATATGCGGCGGATACGGTTTTCGGAATTGCCGGATTTCATTCTGGCATTGCAGGCGTATGGCGGGCATGTTCTGACGAAGGCGGCTATCTGGATGATGCTTTATACCGGGGTGCGACAGGCCAGTATCCGTCATGCGCAATGGTCTGATTTCGATATGAAGGCGGCGATCTGGAACCGCAAGCCGGAAAAGTCCGATAAGGAAATCCATGAGTTGCCCTTGCCCAAACAGGCGGTGAAGGTGCTGGAAATGATCCGGGATTTGTCAGATGGAAAAGGTGATCTGGTTTTTCCGAGTGTGTATGCCAGTCAGTTGAAGATGAGCGAGGCGGCAATCGGTCAGGCGATAAGGCGCATGGGGTTTGCCATGACGGGACACGGTTTGCGCGGGGTGGTCAGTACGGGTCTCAATGAGCTGGGGTTCGGTCCCCGTCTGGTTGAGGTGCAACTGGGTCACAAGAAGGGGGATGCGATCGAGGCGGCTTATAACGATGCCCGGCATTTGAAAGACCGGCGCAAGATGATGCAGGCGTGGGCGGATTATCTGGAAGGGTTGAAGGCTGGCAAGGTTGTGAAGATAAAGGGAAATGCAGCGTGATTGTTGCTAGAAAACAACATCTGGGTTATGAAGAAGTGTAACGCGCTGTTTTGCATTTCGCTTATAACTCATTGATTTGCAATGAATTTCTTGTCGTGTAGCGGTTTTTTAATCCGGTGTTCGCGCACTTGTGCCACTTACAACAAAACGCGCAATTCATTGATTTCCAAAATTTTTTCGGAGGCTAACTTTTTTCTTTCCGCTTATTTCTTTTCTAATTGTGACATTTAACGTGTCACAACGTGTCACAGCGAGTTACCGCCAAAGGGAAAAGAAAATCGCACCAAACATGCACTGGTTCCCCTGTCTTTCGGTAAACTATGCAGGAGCTGTACAAATAAACAGGGATTCATGAGGAATCAAGCTTTTATGTGGAGTTAAAGGCCGCCACATAAAGGAAAGCCCCGAAGGTGTTGCAGCACCGACGGGGCTGGAAAAAGGCCTTGAATTTGAGCGATGGATTACAAGCCTTACCAGCTAGCAAAAGCTAACAGGCGGATTCATATTAGTATATCCATTGGATGTACCGCAAGTTTTTTCTGTGCTGGCAAGGCGTTCATCAAATACGATGAAAGGAATGATGAATGCCGAAAACATTTCTGAAACTTCCCCAAGTATCGACCATTACCGGTCGCAGTCGCAGCAAGATTTATGCGGATATCAAGGCGCACACATTTCCCGCGCCAGTCCGGCTGGGAGCCCGTTCTGTCGCATGGGTTGACCATGAAATCAATTCATGGGTTCAGGCCAAGATTGCCGGGCAAACAGATGATGAACTGAAAGCGCTGGTTGCCTCACTGGTGGCTGCACGCCAAACATCCGTTTCGATCTGAACGGGGGAAATCCATGAAAAGTAAAAAATATGCCGGAATGGCAGGGGGTTCTGTTGCCCTGATTCCGATGGAAGGGGAAAGCGCTTTCCTTGATTTCATCCGCGAACGTATCGGCCATGCCCCGGACGCCATCAACCAGACCGGCAAAATACAACGCTTTTCCACGAACGGGAAACGGGGCGATCTGGCCGGCTGGTGTGTCTGGTATGGCATGGCCGGGGCTTGCGGAAACTGGCGTACCGGAGAAAGCCACACATGGCGATCAAACCAATACCAGCGCCTGACAAAGACCGAGCGCCAGCGAATCGACCGGCAGATCAGACAGGCCGAAGCGCAGAGGAAGCGAGAGCTTGAGGCGGGTTACCAGCGTATCGCCGGACAGGCCAGAGAAGACATCCGGCATTGTTTCCCGGCCACCGCAGACCATCCCTACCTGACCGAAAAGAGGATTTTGCCGCATGGCGCGCTGATCGACGGGCAAAACGTCCTCATCATCCCGATGTATTTCAACGGCGAAATCGTATCGTACCAGCGGATATACCCCATGAGACTGCCGGACGGTACCAACAAACGCTTTTTGAAGGGCGGACGCAAGAAAGGCTGTTACCACCCGATAGGGGATAAAGGAACCGGCGATCTGGGCATCTGCGAAGGTTTTGCCACGGGCGCCAGCATTCATGAAGCGACCGGCGATGATGTCATCGTGGCCTTCGATGCGGGCAATCTGTTACCGGTCGCCAAAGCCATGCGGGAGCAATACCCGAACAGAAAAATCATCCTCTGGGCTGATGACGACTACCAGCGCGTGGACCAAAACGGATATCCGGAAAACATTGGCGTTCTCAAAGCCATTGAAGCAGCAGAATCCATCAGTAATGGTTACTGGACAATGCCGGACTTCGGGCCAAACCGGCCGGAAGGGGCAACCGACTTCAATGACCTGTTTCAGATGATGAAAGGGAGCAAACGATGAGCGACGAAACATTGCGGAATGAGGCTGACACGCCCCCATCACAAAAGTTTGCTACGGCTCTTCCTGCCAACGAACATGAACCGGTCAGCTTTGAGCAATACAAGGACAAGGCAGTTTTGCCGGAGGAAGGTTTGGAGAATGCCGTCAAACGCCTTGCCGCCATGAAAAAACTGGATTACATACAGGTCCGGAAAGCCACCGCCAAACAATACGATATCCCGGTGGGCATGCTGGACGATCTGATACGTGAGGCGCAACAGGAATCGGAAAGTAACAGCGATGACATGTTTGTTGAGCCGGAACCATGGCCTGAACCGGTTAACGGATCAGAGTTATTGAGTGAGATAGACCGGACAATCAGGCGCTTTATCGTCTGCGAACCGGAAACCGCACAGGCGGCCTCTCTCTGGATTGTGATGACGTGGTTAATGGATGTGGTGAAGGTTGCACCGCTAACCGTCATCACCGCTCCGGAGAAGCGTTGCGGCAAAACACAGCTTCTCGACCTGATCGGCAAAATGTCGTGCCGCCCCATGTTCGCCAGCAGCATCACACCGGCTGCCCTGTTCCGTTCCGTGGAAATGTGGCAACCAACCTTGCTGATTGACGAAGCCGACGCCTTTCTCAAAGACAACGAAGAAATGCGCGGACTGTTGAATGCAGGCCATACCCGTACCAGCGCCTACACTATCCGGACAGTCGGAGACGACCATACCCCGAAGAAATTCAACGTCTGGGGGGCGAAAGCCATATCCGGAATAGGACATCTGTCAGATACCCTGATGGATCGTGCCGTCGTACTGGAATTGCGTCGGAAACTGGACTGCGAACACGTTGAGCGCATACGTCATGCGGAACCGGGATTGTTTGAAATCCTGTGCCGGAAGATTTGCCGTTTTGCCGAAGACAACCGGGAAACCATCCGTAACGCCAGACCGGCATTACCTGAGGAATTGAACGACCGGGCACAGGATAACTGGGAACCATTGCTTGCTATCGCCGATATGGCAGGTGGTAATTGGCCGGACATGGCCAGGATAGCTGCCCTGAAAATATCAGGAGGCAACCAGACAAGCCAGAGTATCGGCGCGGAATTGTTATCGGACATCAAGGAAATCTTTGACGAAAAGAATGTTTCGAAACTGTTTACCAGTGATCTGATTGCCGCCCTGTGTGAAGATTCAGAAAAGCCGTGGGATACCTATAACCGGGGAAAACCCATAACCCCCCGCCAATTGTCAAACCGGTTGAAAGAATACGGGATCAAAAGCAAGGACATCCGGATTTGTTATGAGAACAAGAAAGGATTTGAGAAAGTCCAGTTTGCAGATGCATTCAAACGTTATATACACACACAGCCAGAACCCCCCGTTTTATCCGTGACAACGCGACAAACCAGTACTGGCGCGGGTTACAGCGTCGCGCCGTTGTCGCGTGTCTCGGATACAAGCGCGACAAATGAAGAAAACGGCAAGCCGGAGAATCCCCGACGCGACATCTGTTTACACGGAAATGTCACGGATACAAACGCGACACGCGACACGTCAGCGACACGCAAACCCAGTACTGGCGCGGGTTGTCACGTTGTCGCGGATAGAAATGGAGTATCAGGTGTGTGTGTTTTCGATGGTGAAATCGGGACGGTGACGATATGAACGTTAATGAATTGTTAGAGCAATGCGAGACAAACGGGATTGTGTTGTGCGTCCAGTCAGGCCAGCTTCAGATAACCGGTAACCTGAAAAAGATCGATGAGCTGGCCCCCATCATCCGACAGCATAAGACCGACATCATTCGCATGCTGGAACAGAAAGACAAGCGAGCCATGGAAGCCACCCGGTACATGCAGGCTGAAATCGCCCTGTTCCATAGCGATGCGGTTGCCTTCATTGCGCGTCACATACGCACACAGTACGGCAAAACGTACTGGCAGGCACAAGGTGAAGCACTAACGGTCTGGAATATCCTGAGAAGAAACCAGATCAGACAAGCCTTGAAAGAAGGCCGGGATGATGCTGCAGAACGGTTGCTGGTGGAATGCCGGGAGAAGTTCGGCATGCCGGATTATCTGGCTGCCTCACGGGCAAGATGGCCGGAATCGCCCTGTATTCATTGAACAGGAGAAAACGCCATGACACAAAGAAAGAAACGGCAACCGGCAGCGAAAGACAAAAACGATATGAAAGAGGGATATGCCAAAGTGGCCTTGTCACCTTCCGTCCATGCCGGTGCTGTTGTGGGGCAGTACGGGAGCATGCTTTTCGGCAAAGACAATATGGATGTTAATTGTCTGGATAAAGCGCTGAAAGAATCGACCGAAGCCATCCACCACGGAGACATGAAAGCCGTGGAAGCCATGCTGTACGGTCAGGCGGTGGCCCTGCAAACGATGTTCACTAATCTGTCAATGCGTGCAGACTGTCAGCAAGGCAGGCTGGATAACATCGAAGCCCTGTTGAAACTGGCATTCAGGGCACAAAACCAGTGTCGCATGACGCTGGAAACCTTGGCCAACGTGAAGAATCCACCGGTAGTCTATGCACGGCAGGCCAATATCACCAGCGGCCCGCAACAGGTCAACAATGGTCTTACGCACGCGACAGAAAAAACCATCACACAAAACGAATTATTGGAGGATAGCCATGTCAAACGGCTGGACGGAAGAACGCAAGGCCAGACAGGCCGCCTTGATACACACATGGGAACCGTGGCAGTCGGCAGGCGTGAAAACCCCTGAAGGCAAGAAGCGCAGCAGCATGAATGCCCTGAAGCATGGCAAATATACAGCCAGTGCCATAGCGGAAAGAAAGCGTATCAATCAGGTCTTGCGTGATGCCAGGGATTTCATCAGACGAGCACAGCGCATGCTTGCGGATGGATGACAGGGGAGTACGGGGGAATCAAAGTAAAGCCCGTTTTGCCGTATGACCGAACGCACCCTCAAATTTGCCGCGAAGGTGAATTTTTTTCGGGTGGGGGTGTGCCTGATGAAATCGTCTCGCATGGAAGCTGCCCTGAAGAACTGAAACATGGTGGGATGAAGCCAGGGCAGAAGGCCGTTACAGTGCGGCCATCGCGCCTGAAATCGCCAGAGGCAAGGCCGCGGGTCTGTATGTCGAACCGTCGCATATCGATGGCGATATGTATAAAAAATCGGTTTTTCTATACATGTTGC
The DNA here is from genome assembly GCA_934270705.1 of uncultured Oxalobacter sp. Taxonomy (GTDB): domain Bacteria; phylum Pseudomonadota; class Gammaproteobacteria; order Burkholderiales; family Burkholderiaceae_D; genus Oxalobacter. The sequence continues at coordinate 68,351 of CAKQQG010000001.1, forward strand.
GTATAATATATATATAAAAACGAGTTTCTTTTACGCATAATGTACCCAATCATACCGCTTGAGCAGCTAGCCGTCGAACGTTTCGACGCGCCGGAAATCCTTAAAAAGTTAGCCAGCAGCAGCCGTAGTCTTGCCGAACTGAAAGGGGTTGCAGGAACTATTCCCAATCAGGGGATCCTGATCAACACATTGAGCCTCCAAGAAGCCAAGGATAGTTCAGAAATCGAAAATATTGTGACAACGCATGATGAACTATTCAAGGGCGAAGTGCTTACAGAAGCGTTTGCCAACCCGGCGGCTAAAGAGGTTATGCGCTACAGGCAAGCATTGCGTACTGGCTTCAGTGAGACCAAGAAAACAGGGTTAATAACAGTTAACAACATTATCAGCATTCAGTCAGAACTGGAGCGCAATAATGCCGGCTTTAGAAAATTGCCAGGTACGGCGTTAAGGGATAATGTCGGGAGAACGGTGTACACACCACCACAAGAACCGGATACTATTAAGCAAATGATGTTTGATTTGGAACGTTTCATAAATGAAACGTCGATTTTTCCAGTTGATCCGTTGATTAAAATGGCGCTAATACACCACCAATTTGAAAGCATTCACCCATTTTACGATGGAAATGGCCGTACGGGGCGCATTCTTAATGTATTGTATCTGGTCAAGGAAGGGCTGCTTGATATTCCAATTCTTTATCTGAGTCGGTATATAGTGCATAACAAGGGGGATTACTATCGTTTGTTGCAGGCAGTACGCGATGCTGACCAATGGGAAGACTGGGTGTTATTCATATTGGATGGGGTGGAACAAACAGCGATACAGGCGATAACTACCATTGGCGAAATTAAACGCGCACTACAATTTTACAAGCATCATATTCGAAGCAATTACAGGTTTTATAGCCAAGACCTGATTAATAATCTGTTTTCTCATCCATATACCAAAATCGAGTTTATTGAGCGCGATTTAAATGTATCTCGTATTACCGCGGCAAAATATCTGGATGCATTAGCTGAATCGGGGTTGGTTCATAAACAGAAGTTGGGGCGTGGGAATTACTATGTCAATGTTGCTTTAAGTGAGATCCTAATGAAACAGTCATGACAGGTATTGTTTGGTTATGTTCGGATCTATAACGCGTCAGATTTGTTTCTGGCGCGTTTTTGTTTTGTTCGAAACGACAACAACACCCGCAAGGGGAAATCGTGACGCGGCCTTACTTTAGCCGAGAGTGCGCCCGTCCGCCCGATAACTCACTCAAAAAATGTTGAACATTAAAACCGCTACACCCGTAGCTAATCAATTCAAACTTGTTCCATTGACACTAGCCTGCAATAGTCGCTATCCTGTCTTCGCACTGGAAAAAGACAGTGCCGGGTTTGGCGACCTGATATTGCACAAAGGCGCAAGCCGCTGTCAGGGCGGTTTTTTTTGCGTGTGTCCTCCTATGGGCGGAGCTTATGGGAACCCTTCGGGGTTGCCGGTTTTCCTTTGTGCACCGGTTCGCCAACCCGTAAGCTCTTGCCCGCCCTGTTTGGCGACAGGCCGGCAAGCCTTCAATTTGCACAGAGGAGGCCACCATGCCTAAAACAACCGCTACGCCTGTAGCTTATCCACAGTTCCCATCAGCTATTACATCCGGACAAATCGACACCATTGAAAAGACGCTGGCTGAACACAATCGCACACGCCGACTGATGTTGCTCTTTCTGTCGTATGACAGCGCAACCTTCATCGAAAAAGCAAAAGCGATCATCGATGGTGATGAAGACATTTACATGGAAGCGATCGAAGCACTGGACGATTACCAGAAGAAACTGAAATCGCTTTCCGAGCTGGCCAATTCCGCGCTTGCAAGATTCCTTTGGGTGGGCGAATACCTTTCACAGAAGGGGGATAGCCATGAATAACGTGATCCCCTTCCGTAACCCGACAGATGACAGGGAAATGATGGAAGCTATCATCTGGGAAGCCATGGCGACCGATGAGCAATCAGCTGGAGCGGTAGCCCGATTCATCCCTGAACTGAAATTGCCGTTGCTGATCGATCTGGTCATGGCGGTGGCCGATGACAACATGCCGGCGGCTTATAACGTGGCTTACACCATGGTTTATGAGGCCACCATCATGGCAGCCAGGGCAGCCCTGAAGAAAGGGGGCAAGCCATGGATAGGTTAATGGATTTCATCGGCTGGATGCTCGTCCTGTCATGCATTGTCATCTATTGGATGTGGCCGATGAATTGAATGAGAAGGGATGTGCAGAATTCTGCACCTCGGTGTTCGCAGATATTTTTTGACTATCAGAAAAATACTGCGCGTTTTCTGTGTTCTGTTTGATGTTCGCACGTGATCTTTCCCGCGCCCGTTCCTCGATGTACGGTTTGACCTTCAAGGCCATTTTCGCACGTCGGAACGGCAAGATTACGGCAAGACCAGAAAAGCAGAAGGGCGAGATTAGGGCGAGGTTGGGAAAGCATGGCAAGGTTATAGCAAGGGTTGCGTTTGAAACGCGCCCCTTCGAATAGCCAAAATAGCAGGAATAGCAACAGCAAACCCCGATCACAACAAGATTACAACAAGGTCTAGATTTGAAATCGAACCCTTCGATTAGCAGGATTAGCGTTAGCAAAGTCCTGAAATACTGACCCCAAAGTTGGGGGCAACACCCAATCGAACAAAGAGCGAACCCCGAGAAAAAGGCATTTTGTCAGTTTGCGCAATTTGGCAAACAGGGAAGCGAAAATCAGTGTTCTGGTTGGGTTTTGTTTCGCTGGGGAAACTATCGCAGCCAAATGAAAAGCGTCTGTAACGCTGTTTTGCCGCTTCCGTGAGGCTGTCTGTTTCTGATCGAAGCAAGAGCGAACCAAGAGAAAATACACTGACCGGCTTAATTTTGAGCCGGTTGTTTTCTGCTTCGAAGCGAAGACGAAGCGAAGGGAAAACGGTCGGGAGCAGCTAAAATAGTATGCTGGACAATGGGGAGTAGCATGGAAAATGATGTAGTGATACCAAATGGTGGCCAGTCGTTTCTGATGTATGACGATGAAAACGGTGGCGTTAAATTGCGAGTGCTGATGCAGGATGAAACGATCTGGCTATCGCAAAAGATGATGGCAGAACTGTTTGATGTGACAGTGCCTACAATCAATGAGCATTTGAAAACGATTTTTGCTGAGGAAGAATTGTCTGAGGATTCAGTTATTAGGAATTTCCGAATAACTGCGGTTGACGGGAAATCATACAATACCAAGCATTACAATCTGGATGCCATCATATCCGTAGGCTATCGCGTCAATTCCAAACGGGCAACCCAGTTCCGGAAATGGGCTACACGTGTCTTGACGGAATACATCCGCAAAGGATTTGTCCTGGATGATGAGCGCCTGAAACAAGGGGAACGCGTCTTTCAGAAAGATTACTTCCGGGAATTACTGGAACGCGTTCGTTCTATCCGTGCCAGTGAACGCCGGATCTATCAGCAGATAACGGACATCTTTGCCGAATGCTGCATAGACTATAATGCACAGTCCGACATTACAAAGCGATTCTATGCGATGGTGCAAAACAAGTTCCTGTTTGCGATAACAGGACAGACAGCACCGGAAATCATCAATGAACGTGTTGATCACAGTAAGCCTAACGTAGGGCTCCAAACATGGAAAAATGCCCCCAACGGGCGAATTCTCCAAAGTGATGTACTTGTCTCAAAAAACTGCTTGACTGAAAAGGAAATCCGGCAGCTTGAGCGTACCGTTTCGGGATACTTTGATTACATCGAGAACCTGATAGAACGGCGGCAGGAGCTGACCATGCAGGCTATGGCAGAAAGCGTTAACAAGTTCCTGACATTCAATGAGTATCGCATACTGGAAGGAGCGGGGCGCATTAGCAGGGATCAGGCAACCAGGAAAGCGATAGCTGAATATCAGATATTCAACAGAACGCAGAAAATAGAATCGGATTTTGATCGCTCCGTCAAAGAGCTGGGGAAACAGGTCAAGGCACTCAAGTCATCGCCAAAAAAGGATGGGTAGCAATCACGTTTGTGTATATATTTGTGCATATTTTCGAAATTCGATTTTGTAACTTGTTGTTTTATATATACAGTTTGATGCCTCTCATCGCACCAAATCGAATTCCAAAGCCATCCCAAGATGTCTTTTAAGCCGTGTAAATTCAACAGTTTACACGGCTTTTTTTATGTTTGCTTGTATTTCGGATATCGTCGCTTGTTTTTTTGGTGTGCCGTATCCTGCTTCTTTACGTATCCAGGCCATGATGACTGAGACGATATAATGCTGTTGCTCCGGCGTCAGGGGGTTGCCGGGCTCGATACCATGCCATTTGCAGAGACATTTCCGGCAACAGGTACCGGTAGCGTGTTGTGCAATGAAAACGGGGTGTCCGCGCATGGGAGTCTGCCTGCCGTCATTGGGAATGTCGGTAGGTGCCAGACGGAGACGGATGAAGTCTCGGGCGTGTCGGACAATCGTGTCCAGTCCTTTTTCATCGATATACTTGCGTTGCGGTTTTCTCAAATGAAAACCGGTGCGAAAACGTGATCGGGAAAGAGCTTCCAGTTTTTCGCTGATTTGCGCGGATTCGTCATCGGTATCGTCCGGAATGGTGAAAGCGCAAGGTATGCTTGCCGGCGGTGTTTCCGGATCGTCGTTTTCCCAGAAGTCCATCTGGACATTTTTCGTACCTTGAGCGGATGTCATGCTGTCATTGTGGCTGTATCGGGTATATCAGACCGGAAAGTGTTGTATAGAAGCGATATATGTTATTTTGCTGGCTTGTACTGGCGGCGTCCGCGGATGAAAGCGGTTTGTTCATCGATTTCGTCAAGCCAGCCGTTACGGATCGCAACAATATGATCGAATCGTGCGGTATACGGCTTGATGTCGAGAATGGGGGTGCCGTCGAGTATATCGACGCCGCGAATGGATAACCGATTTTCGTTTATGCCGGTCAGTTCGACGATACTCAGGCCGATGGCATTGGGACGCAATGGCGTTCGTGTGGCGAATATGCCATGTTCGACATCCTGCAAAAAGGGTTTGACTACAAGTTTGGGGGTACCGGCCTGATGCAGGTGATAAATGAGATAAAGATGGGAAAATCCTTCGATATCTTTCAGACCGGCGGCATAGGGTGGAAAGATTTCCAGAATTCCCTGACAGTCTCGTGCGAATACAGGTTGTGCCGGCGTTTGCTGTGCAACGGTATGTTCACTGTGGATAATGCCGATGGGCGAAAAGGAAATGGTCTCCAGTAGCCGGGCGGCTTGCCGTTCTTCTTCTTTCATCACGATATGTTCCGGATAAGATCATCCGGATATTACACCGTATGGCGATATTGTTCATCCGGGAAGTCGGCATATGCGCGGTTTGGTGGTTTTCTGGAACGGCATTTCCGGCCGATTTGCGGAAAAGGTGTGCGGATTCAAAGTATAATCGCTGTTTTGGCTGACGAGATGACGATTGTCTGAAGGATCGGCCGGGCTGTCTTTTCATTTATTCAGGTAGAAATCGTTATGGCTAAACAGGCGCAGGAACGGGTTTGTCAGGATTGCGGAAAACCTTTTGTCGGTAATCCGCGTGCACGGTATTGTCCGCAATGCCGGGAGCTCAGAAGATCGGGAACCAGTTATGTACAGGCACAACAGAGCAAGCCCGGTCTGTTCAAGCGTTTGGGAAACAGAATCGAGCCGATCAAACGCTATCTGTCTTTCTGGCGACTGGTGATTTTGAACGTCATTTTTCTGGCGATCGGGTTCGCTTGTGCATGGTATCTGCACAATCAGCCGTTCAGTTATGAAACGCAACAGACGCTGGAAGCCTTTGCTCCGACCAATCTGGCGTTGACGGCCTTGCTTGTCTGGGGAAGCGCCATGCGCTTTTTCTACTGGTACAAGGACAAAAAGACCGACAATCCGTTCTGGCGCGAAAATTACTGGAAACAGTTGGTAGCATGGCTCGGCGGCATTATTTTTACCGAATGCTGGGCGATGTTTTTCCTGCTGACCTGATATTCGTATGGTCCTTCGGACGGCTGACGCATTGCGCCAGCCGTTTTTTTTGCCTGTCAGGTCATCGGGTTGTCATATGGCCTGAATAACATGGTCTGCATCAATCGGTTCATTTGCGAAAGCAACATCGAATGGAGTGCATCAGATCATGATTCAGCTGGAAAATGTATCTGTCCGCTATGGTGATACGGTAGCCTTGCATCCAGTATCGCTGACGATTCCGGACGGCCAGTTTACGGTATTGCTGGGGCCTTCAGGTGCCGGTAAATCCACTTTTTTGAGATGTTTCAATCTCATGAGCTGTCTCGACAGCGGCGAGCTTCGTGTTTCCGGATTCGCCGGAAACTGGAGCGGCAAGAATCTTCAACGGCTCAGGCGGCGGACAGGCATGATTTTCCAGCAGCATCAGTTGATCGGAAGGTGGACCGCATTGCAAAACGTCTTGATGGGACGTCTGGGTTATCACTCCGTTTTTCGTTCACTTTTTCCCTTGTCCGTGCAGGAACAGGAACTCGGCCTGCAAAGTCTCCGGCGTGTCGGATTGCTGGACAAGGCACTTTGTCGTGTGGATGAGTTAAGCGGTGGCCAGCAGCAAAGGGTCGGTATCGCCAGGGCATTGACGCAGCAACCAAGAACTATTCTGGCTGACGAGCCAGTCGCCAGTCTTGATCCGGCGACAGCGGAGAAAGTGATGGATTTGATCCATTCGGTTTGCAGGGAGGACGGCATCACGGCGGTGGTCAGTCTCCATCAGGTCGATCTGGCCAGAAAGTATGCCGATCGTATTGTCGGAATGTCCGCAGGCAGGATCGTTTTCGATGGTGTGCCTGCCGATCTGACGCAGCCGAAAGTCGATGAATTGTACCGGAACCAGCCGGATGTCCGGCAAACGGCAAGGCAGGGCCGGGTGGTGAATTTTCCTGTTCCATTGGCAAGTTAAGGAGTTATCGTGAAAAAGTGGGTATCCATGTGTTGTCTGGCGTTTTTTTCGCTGGTGTCTGCAATGGCGCATGCCGCCGATCCTGATCCGTCGACGTTGAAAGTGGCGTTGTTGCCGGACGAAAATGCCGCCACGATTATCAAGAAAAACCGTCCTCTTCAGGAATATCTGGAAGAAAAACTCGGCAAAAAAGTGGAATTGATCGTGACGACTGATTATTCATCCATGATCGAAGCCATGCGGCACGGGCGTCTTGATCTGGCCTATTTCGGACCGCTTTCCTATGTGCTGGCGAAACAGAAAAGCGATATCGAACCGTTTGCCGCGATTCGGCAGCAGGGCAAGACTACCTATCAGGCAGTCATCATCGCCAACAAGTCGGCAGGGATCACAAAACTCGAAGATATTGCAGGCAAGGATGTCGCTTTCGGTGACAAGGCTTCTACATCCAGCCATCTGATTCCGAAATCCATGCTGGCGGAGAAAAACCTGTATGCCGGCAAAAGTTACAGGGAACATTTTGTCGGTGCGCACGATGCCGTCGCCATGTCGGTACAAAACGGACATGCACAGGCAGGCGGCTTGAGCAAGCCGATCTTTGAAACGCTTGTCCAGCGCGGTCTGGTCAAACCGGACAAGGTTATGGTCATTGCCGAATCGAAACCTTTTCCACAGTATCCATGGACCATGCGTTCGAGTCTGAATCCACAACTCAAACAGAAAATCCGTGCCGCCTTTCTGGAAATAAACGATCCTGCCATTCTCAAGCCATTCAAGGCCGAAGGGTTCGGTTCGGTAAGCGACAAGGATTACGATGTCGTGCGCAATCTGGGCAGTCTGCTCAAACTGGATTTTTCCAGATTTTAAAGGGCGGGTTTCATCATGACGGTTTCTGCTGAATTTGACGCTGTCTTGTCGGTGCAACGCAGGGTCTGGAGAAAATCCATGATGACGATGGCAGTGCTTGCCATCGTCCTGGCAGGGTGTTGCCATTATGCCGGTTTGTTCGATGCCGAACGGCTGGCGGATGGTATCCCCAGTCTGGTCACTCTGGTGACGGAAATGTTTCCGCCGGATTTTTCACAGCTGAACAACTGGATAGGACCGTTGACCGATACGCTGGCCATGAGTGTCGCCGGAACGGCGATCGCCGTGATTTTGTCGGTGCCGCTTGGTGTACTGGCTGCAAGAAATACCAGTCCGAATCCCGTTGTTTTCCATTTGTGCAGAGGCTTGCTTAACGGATTGCGTTCGATTCCGGAGCTGATTATGGGAATCGTGTTCGTGGCGGCGGTCGGGTTCGGCGCGCTGCCGGGAGTGTTGGCGCTGGCATTCCATTCCGTCGGTATGGTGGCCAAGTTTTTCGCCGAATCCATCGAACATGTCGATCCGGCGCCGGTACAGGCGGCGAAGGCGGCCGGATGCAGCCCCTTGCAGGTCATCATCCACGGCATCTTCCCTCAGGTTTTCCCGCAAATGGCCGATACCGCCATTTATCGCTGGGAATACAACTTCCGTGCTTCTACCGTCATGGGGATGGTCGGGGCTGGCGGTATTGGTTTCGAACTGATCGGCTCGTTGCGGATTATGCAGTATCAGGAAGTATCGGCCATTCTGATCGTGATTTTGCTGATGGTGACGATCGTCGATGCTTTCAGTTCATGGCTGCGCAAGAAAACACAATAATCGAAGGTAAAAAATGAACAAACCGAAAGTTGTACTGACCCATTGGGTGCATCCTGAAACAATCGAACTGCTACGTCAGAAGACAGAAGTGGTCGTCAATCCCGGAAAAGGAACGCTTTCCAGAGAAGCGCTGCTGGAAAAAATGAAGGATGCCGATGCCATGATGGCATTTATGCCGGATTGTGTTGACGAGGCATTTTTGCAGGCATGCCCGAGACTGAAAGTGATCGGCGCTGCCCTGAAAGGGTATGACAATTTCGATGTGGCTGCGTGTACACGTCACAAGGTATGGCTGACGATTGCACCGGATTTGCTGACGGTCCCGACTGCCGAACTTGCCGTCGGCCTCATGTTGGCCATAACACGCAATATGCTGGAAGGCGATCGCCATATCCGCAGCGGACAATTTGCCGGGTGGCGTCCCGAACTGTATGGAACCGGTCTTTTCGGACGAACGGCCGGTATCGTCGGTATGGGGCGGGTTGGGCGTGCGGTTGCCGAGCGGCTAAAGGGGTTCGGCATGAATTTGCTCTATAACGATCAGGTGGCCTTGTCTGCCGACGAGGAAAACCGGCTGGGTTTGCAACACACGGATTTCCATACATTGCTTAAGGACAGCGATATGGTCATACCGTTATTGCCGCTGACTGCGGGAACATGTCATCTGTTCGACGACCAGGTACTGTCCGAAATGAAGCGTGGGGCATATCTGGTGAATGTCTGTCGTGGATCGGTCGTGGATGAGATGGCCGTCGTTGAAGCGCTTGACAATGGACAGCTTGCCGGATATGCGGCGGATGTATTCGAAATGGAAGACTGGATTCGTGCGAGTCGGCGTCGCCACATTCCGGAAAAACTGCTGGCGAATACCGCGCAGACATTTTTTACGCCGCATCTGGGCTCTGCAGTCCGGGATGTCAGAATGGCGATCGAGCGTTATTGCGCCAACAGTATCTTGCAGGCGTTGGCCGGCGAAATACCGGATGGCCATGTCAATGACATAGCCGGTTGAAAAACGTACATGAATGAAAAGGACAGCGTTTTGCTGTCCTTTTTCATGTTTCAGTGCAACGAGGATGTCTGCCGGTTTTTTTCGCGGGCTTCCTCGAAATGTTCGTAAATCTGTGGCAGATTGGAAATCATTTTGGTGACGATCTCTTCGCGTTCTTCCGCAGGAATGGTCTGGCAACCTGAAATTTCCGGAATGTATTCGGAATAAAGCGTCAGAATCGGGGTCAGCAAGCCATCTTCGCTCTGCTTGCTTGCCTCGACCATTTCTTTCCAGCTGTCGCGGCGCATGTCCATTCCCAGAATGAAGCCGTAGGCCCATTCGTTTGCGCTGCATTTGCCATCCGGGTCGGCATAGAGGAACGGATAGTATTCATCGTTACGTCTGAGGATGGAATCGATATGTTCCCAGTGCTGTGCGAGTGCGCCCATGATCTGGTCGGATTCTTCCTGGCTTTTGAATTCCGGCATTTTGCCACCGAAGATGACGGGGAGATATTCTTCGGCATGGACGGGGGACGGGCTGGTGATCAGTGCGCACAGAAAGCCGTCCAGCACTTCCATGTGCATGGCGTTCTGGGCAGCATGGGAATCCAGATAATGTTCCAGTGCATCAAGCTGCTGGTTGGAAAGTTTTGGAGACGTTTCCTTGTGATTGAGAAAATCGTCGAGAGCCTTGAGCATGGATTCGGTATCGTTTTCTTTATCGGACATAGGGAAGCAAGGTGAAGTTAAAAGAATGAAAAACAACCATGATGGTGGCTAGTATAACAATAGTTGTGCCGGCCTTGTACACATGCTTTTATCTGATCCGGCGAATTAAATACAGCCTGCCTGCCGGAAGTCAAAGCGCATTTTGTCCTTATGTCTATGCTTTACCCGGAAGCTGCACGGTTTACCGGAAAACGGAACCGGTTTTTTAACGATATTTCAGGGAGGACATATGAAACGTACAGGATCGGCCATTTGGACTGGCGGCATAAAAGACGGAAAAGGAACATTGACGACAGAGAGCAATACCTTGTCGAAAACACCTTATTCATTTACGGCACGGTTCAAAAACGGTGCGGGAACCAATCCGGAAGAATTGATTGCAGCAGCCCATGCAGGCTGTTTCACGATGGATTTGTCAGGACGGCTGGAAGCCCGGGGCATGACGGCCGACGAAATCAGGACAACGGCAACACTGGAGATGGACAGAACGGAAAAAGGATTTTCGATCAAACACATCCATTTGGATGTCAATGCGCGTATTCCAAACGGAGATGCCGATGCCTTTCGTACGGAAGCTTTTCATGCAAAGGAAAACTGCCCTGTTTCGAGGGTACTCAATACCGACATTTCCGTGACGACGACGCTGAATATGATCTGACGGTAAAAAATGACCGGACGGCTTCCGAACCGTCCGGTCATTTTTTTATTTCTCGGGAACGACATATTTTGCAGGTGGCGGTGTCTGTGTATTGGGTGGAGGACCGTAATTGTTCGTTTTCGGGACACCACTGTTTTGGGAATAGGTTGTCGTGACCGGAATGCTGTGCCCCTTTGCGTACATGCATTGCTGATAGGCGTTGTCATAGCGGATCTGTGCCTGGTAACCTGTCGTGCTGCCGGAGGCTGCACCGGTTGCGCCACCCAGCACCAGTCCGACACCGGCGCCGACTGCCGCACCGTTACCACCGTCGATCAGCGCGCCCGATGCGGCGCCGAGGGCCGTTCCCAGTGCCGCTGTCTTGACTCCGCTGTCGATAGCGACGTCATTGGCATTGGTTCCGGTTTGCATGGATGCATATTGCCGGCAGAACATGTCGTCGGTATGGAACTGTTCCAGGGTTTTGCCATTTCCGGGCAATACCATGACATTCGGACCGGATGGCATCGAAGAACATGCCGCCAGTGCAAGCGGCAGCAAGAGCAGGGCATATTTTGATCGGTAAAACATTTTCATACTCCATTCCGGAAAAAACGGCAGTTTCATGAAACTTCACTGGGCTTCCAGCGGAAAAGGGATCACTTTTTGCCAGTTGACATTGCATTTTTGCACATAGGGATAATAGCCTTTCGGATTTTTGCAGTAATACCAGTATTGCCCGGCGTCGTTGTTTTCGTTTTTCTCGATATAACGGGTCGGCGACGACTGGATGACGATGGTCTGTGAGGGATAAGGATAATACGGACCATACGGATAATAGGAGTAATATGGCGAATATGCCGGATATGACCACAGTGGGCCACCGAATACGAAACCGAATGAAGTATGTGATGTATGGTGATGGCGCGGTGGTAACGGCATCGGTCTGCGAAGCGGCGGCCTGCGAGGTGGCGGTCTGTGTCCTCTGCCGCCTGACGGTCGTGGAGGTGGACGTCTGTCGGCCAGGGCATCCGTCACGCCGCCCAGCAAAATGATGGAAAGCAGAAAAAGGACAAAACGCTTCATGGGAGCACCTCTTTCCATAACGACCGGAAATTTTTCCCCGTTCAGCCGGGGATTGATTTCATTATCCGCTGTTTGCAATGAAAATAAAGCCATGAAAGACTTTGTAACAAAATGGTGATGCCTGTGCTGATATTGAGACGGGGCGGCCATGGATAATGCGCACTGGTTTGTTCTGACCGGCGGGCTCTTGCTGTTTATCGGCGTGACTTCATCCATATTGCGTCGCTTGCCTGTTTCTACATCATTTCTGTATCTGGCAGTCGGATTGCTGGTTGGGCCGACGGGTCTGAATCTTTTCCACTTCAATCCGCTGAAACAGTCCGAATTTCTTGAGGCGCTGACTGAAGTGGCCGTGCTGATTTCGCTTTTTTCCGCCGGCGTCAAAATGCCGGTGCCGGTCAGACTGTGGCGGTGGCGGATGCCGATTTTGCTGGCTTCTGTTTCGATGGTGGTCAGCGTGGCCCTGATCGCGCTGTTTGCCTATTTCGTGTTGCATTTGTCGGCAGGCGCGGCCATTTTGCTGGGCGCCATCGTCGCGCCGACCGATCCGGTGCTGGCGACGGATGTCCAGAGCCGGCATCCCGGAGACCATGACAAGTTGCGTTTTGCGCTGACTTGCGAGGCAGGGATGAATGACGGCAGCGCTTTTCCGTTTGTTGTGCTGGGTATGGGATTGCTGGGATTGCACAAGATCGGTTTCATGGGGTGGCGCTGGCTGTTTCTGGATGTTGTCTGGGCAACGCTTGGCGGAATCATGATCGGATGTATCGCCGGATATGGATTCGGGCGACTGATCAGTACGGTCCACAAAAAATACAGACAGGGGCTTCTGGACGACTTTCTCGGTCTCGGACTCATCGGGATGGTCTATGGCATATCCGAAATATGTCATGCATGGGGGTTTCTTGCCGTTTTTTTCGCGGCCGTCGCATTGCGGCAGGCCGAATTCCGTGCAGCCATCGCTTCCGGTGAACAGGTCATACAGGAAGTTGGAGAGGAACCGGCAGACGGGGAAAAATCATCGCGGCAGCGTGAATTCGCATCATTCGTCAGTTCAAGCTCGCTGGTTTTCAACGATTATCTGGAACGGCTTTCGGAGCTGGTGCTGATTTTGCTGGTAGGGGGAACCCTGTTTGTCAATTCATGGAGCTGGCGTGCCGTCGGGCTGGCGCTTTTCCTTTTTTTCATCGCCCGTCCATTGAGCGTGTATATCGGTTTGTTGCCGATCCGTGGGGTCAGAAGGGTCAAGGGATTGTCGGCATGGTTCGGCGTGCGGGGTATCGGTTCGCTTTACTATCTGATGTATGCCATCGACAAGGGGCTGGCGGAGCCGCTGGCACTGGAACTGATCCATTTGACCCTGATCGTCATCACGCTGTCGATTCTGTTGCACGGGATTACCGTCAGACCGCTGTTGCACCGTTTCTGGCAATAGATACGGTGCGGGCGGTGACGTCAAGGTTTCGCGTTTGTCGCGCCGCATCGTCACGGCGCATGTATGGTCAGTCGCTCCAGAGCTTGCCGGCGGTAGCCCAGTTTTCTTTCTTGACGTCGTGCATGATGATATCGACTGCGCCCGGATCGCATTTCAGGGTTTTGCAGGTGGCTTCCGTAATGGCTTTGGCCAGTTCGCGTTTCTGTTCCACGGTACGGCCTTCGAAGAGCTGGATATTGATGGTTGGCATGATTTTTCCTTGAAATGAATAAAGACGGTAAACGACAGTGCCGGATTATACGATACCCCCGCATCAAGCGGGATACTTTGAAGCGTGTATAAAATCAAGTGCTTAAGGTGGTGCGGGGATGCGCTCTCCTTGCCGAAACACGGCGCATCTTGTAAAATCTTTTGCTATTTTTACCACGTATGTAAACCGCGTCATCCGGTGGAACGGTCATCCGGAAGGCGCTCGCCCGGGTTGCTGATATTTTCAGAACCGTTTTTCCCGACATTGCAGAGAAGTACATTTTCTATCATTGGAGCAGGACATGTTTGCTAAAGACCACACCATCGCTCAGGTCGATCCGGAGTTGTGGGACGCTATATTGCGTGAAAATACCCGTCAGGAAGATCACATCGAACTGATCGCTTCCGAAAACTATTGCTCGCCGGCGGTCATGCAGGCACAAGGTTCGCAGCTGACGAACAAATATGCGGAAGGTTATCCCGGCAGACGTTACTATGGCGGATGCGAATATGTCGATATCGCCGAACAGCTGGCGATTGACCGTGTGAAGAAACTGTTTGGCGCGGAAGCCGCCAATGTCCAGCCCAATTCCGGTTCGCAGGCGAACCAGGCCATCTTCCTGGCGATGTTGCAGCCCGGTGACACCATCATGGGGATGTCGCTTGCGGAAGGTGGTCACCTCACCCACGGCATGGCGCTGAACATGTCGGGCAAATGGTTCAACGTCGTTTCCTACGGTCTGAACGAAAAAGAGGAAATCGACTACGACAAGATGGAACAGCTGGCGCATGAACACAAGCCCAAGCTGATCATCGCCGGCGCATCGGCCTATTCCCTGCGTATCGATTTCGAACGGTTCGCCAAGGTGGCCAAGGATGTCGGCGCTTTCTTTATGGTGGATATGGCGCATTATGCCGGTCTGATCGCCGCAGGTGTTTATCCGAATCCGGTACCTTATGCCGATTTCGTCACTTCCACCACGCACAAGTCGCTGCGCGGCCCTCGCGGTGGCTTCATCCTGATGAAACAGGAATTCGAACGCAAGATCAATTCTGCCGTTTTCCCGGGTTTGCAGGGCGGTCCACTGATGCACGTGATTGCCGCCAAGGCAGTCGCTTTTCTGGAAGCGCTCCAGCCTGAGTTCAAGACGTATCAGGAACAGGTCATCAAGAATGCCAGTGTCTTGTCCAAGACACTGATCGACCGTGGTTTCCGTATCATTTCCGGCCGTACGGAATCCCACGTGATGCTCGTCGATCTGCAGAGCAAGCACATTACCGGTCGTCAGGCGGAAACGATTCTGAACAGCGGTCATATCACTTGCAACAAGAACGCGATTCCGAACGATCCGCAAACGCCGTTCGTGACATCCGGTATCCGTCTGGGCAGCCCGGCCATGACCACGCGCGGTTTCAGGGAAGCGGAATCGGCAATGGTCGGCAATCTGCTGGCCGATGTGATCGAAAATCCGGAAGATCAGGCCACGATCGAACGGGTTCGTGCAGAAGTCAAAAAACTGACGACGGCTTTTCCGGTCTATCAGCACTGAACCGGCCCATTCAGGCAAGGCCACCTGTCATGCAGGTGGCTTTTTTTTTCCGGTACAATGCGGTTTCCATATCCGCAAATCAGGGTTTTGCAAAGGGGAATGCATGAGTGAATCGAATGCGTCAGGCAGCCGGTCATCTCTGACCGGACATGAATTTTTCATGAAACATGCGCTGGAGCTGGCGAAAAACTGTTCCGTACTGACCTCGCCCAATCCGAAAGTCGGCTGTGTCATCGTCAGGGACGGGCAAATCATTGGAGAGGGATTCACGCAACCCGCGGGACAAAACCATGCCGAAATCGAAGCGCTTGCCGATGTCGCCAGACGTGGCGCTGACTGCAAGGGCGCGACTGTGTATGTCACGCTGGAGCCTTGTGCGCATTTCGGCAAGACGCCGCCCTGTGCGGATGCGCTGATCCGCGCCGGAGTTTCCTGTGTAGTCGCTGCCATGGAAGACCCTAACCGGCTGGTCGCCGGCAAGGGATTGCGCAAGCTGGAAGCGGCGGGCATTCATGTCATTTGCGGGGTGCTGGCGCAGGAAGCGCGGGAAATGAATCCGGGATTTCTCTCACGCATCGAACGGGGACGGCCATGGGTACGGATGAAAGTGGCGGCCAGTCTGGATGGAAAAACGGCCTTGTCCAACGGTGAAAGCCAGTGGATCACGTCGGAAAAAGCGAGGGAAGACGGTCATCGCTGGCGGATGCGGGCCGACGCGGTCATGACCGGTATCGGTACCGTCATCAAGGATAATCCGACCCTGAATGTCCGCTTGCCTGATGTCGTCAGACAGCCGGTGCGTATCGTCGTGGATAGCCAGCTCAAGACACCTCTGGACGCGCGCGTGCTGGAAAAAGGCATGACCTGGATATTTTCGGCCAACGCTTCACCATACAAGATCAGTGCGATGCAGGAGAAAGGCATTCAGGTCTTCTCGGCGATCAATAATACCGGGCGGGTGGATCTGGCGGACATGATGCGCGTTCTGGCGGAAAAGGAAATCAACGAAGTACATGTCGAAGCGGGTGCGACATTGAATGGCGCGCTGCTTCAGGCAGGTTTCGTCGATGAGATGCTGATTTATCTGGCGCCATGCTTTCTCGGCAGCGGCAAAAACATGTTCAGCCTGAACCATATCGACAGGCTGGCGGACAAAATCTCGCTGGATTTTCGTGAAATCGCCCAGGTAGGGGACGATTTGCGGATTCTGGCAAGGTTGACACAATAAGGAAAAGGATATGTTTACAGGGATCATCGAAGCGGTCGGTACCATCCGCTCGGTCACGCCATCCGGTCAGGGAGAAAAAGCGGGGGTGCGTCTCGATATCGATGCAGGTACTCTGGCTATGAACGATGTCCGTATCGGGGATTCGATCGCCGTCAATGGTGCTTGCATGACCGTTGTCGAAAAAACGGATACCGGGTTTCTGGTGGATGTCTCGCGCGAAAGTCTGGACAGAACAGCGGGACTGGACAGAACGGGGGAAGTCAATCTGGAAAAGGCGCTGGCGCTGGGCGATATGCTGGGGGGGCATCTGGTCTCGGGACATGTCGATGGTATCGGTATCGTCAGGGTATTCAGACCGGTCGCCGAGTCATGGGAACTGGTCATCGAAGCACCTCATGCGCTGGGGAAATTTCTGGCCTATAAAGGTTCTGTGGCGGTCAACGGCGTGTCGCTGACGGTAAACCGGGTTCAGGATGAAGCGACCGGTTGCCTGTTTTCGATCAATCTGATTCCGCATACGCTGGAAGCGACCACACTGAAAAATCTGACGGCAGGATCGGCGGTGAATCTGGAAATCGACCTGATCGCACGGTATGTCGAACGGATGCTTTCGGCCGGAGCCGGAACGGCAGAATGAAAAACAGGCGTTTCAGGCGGATGGTATCTTGCCATCGTCTGAAATGGTTTCGGGTTTGTCTTCCATTTCCATTACGGCAGGCAAAAGCGTCTTGAGACGGTACTGGCGTTGCCGGTAATTGCCTTCGGGTCCCTTCGGACCGCAATCCACCTTCTCGAACAGGCGGCAGATTTTCGAAAGGGTCTGGCGTTCATGTCCTGTCTGAATCAGAATCAGCCGCCGCTTGCTGCGCCGGTAAGATTTACGGATATCGACCAGCAGGCAATGTCCCTTGTCGGCCGCATGAATATCCAGTAAAAGCGCTTCCGGGCGGGAAAGGCCGAAGACGGCGGCCAGTTCGATGCGCGCTGCAAGAAACGGGTAGCTGCTGATGGTTTCCTGCGACAGGGATTGTTGTGCCGCCAGAGCCCATGACGCCGGTTGCGCACGGGAAGCGATACGGTTCAACGCAATAGCCGCTTCCGTATCTCCGTTGCTGGTGGCTTTCTGAAACCAGTACACCGCCTGAATATCGCCGGACTCATTTTCCTTGCGGTTTCGCCAAGCCATCATGCCGAGATCGAATTGCGCTTTAGGGTGACCGAGATTGGCTGCGATTTCCAGATAGCGTTGCGCATCGGCCATGTCGCGTTGTGAAAATTCCGCCTTCTGGTAAATCTGCGACAGGGCATACCATGCTTTTGCCATGCCTTGTTCACCGGCCTGCCTCAGCCAGCGGATCGCCTTTTTGAAACTGGTGGCGCCGGCACCTTTCGTGGTGCGCTGGCCGTTTTCGTCGATTCTTGCATGCCAGAGCCCCAGCAAAAAAGCCGCTTCGGCATTTTTATGAAGTGCCGCGATTTCCCACATCGCCGGAATTTCGTCCTGGTGGCCTTTTTCTTCTGCCAGCAATTTTCCGCAACGTACCAGAAGATGAACGGATGCTTCATCCAGTGCGGCAGTGTCCGTTTGTATCCGGTTCTTCAGGATGGCGCGTGCAATCGGCAGCCCATGCCGGATAAAGGTATCGTAATCCGCGTTTTCCCATGCGTGCGAGGTCAGCGCCATCTGGGCATCGACGATTCCGGCATCGGCAGCACGTACTGTCCATTCAAGTGCATGGCTCTTGACAGGAGACTGCTTTTGCGAATCCCTGACCAGTTCGGCCAAAAGCCATTGTGCTTCCGGTATATCGTGACGGGCGACGGATTCCAGAATGCCGAGCGCTTCGGCATGTCTTTTCCCGTCATTGGCCGTATCGGAGGCCAGAATCAGTTTTGCCAGTGTGAAGCCAGCGTTCATGCTGCCCTGGCGAAAGGCCGTCCGGTACCAGGATTCCAGCATGGGCCGATCGTGAAAAGTCTGGACGGTATCGAAAGAAAAATGTTCGCCGATCAAAAGCATGGCATCGGTATTGTCCTGTGCCGCGGCGCGGCCAAGCCAGTGCAGCGCTGTCGGCAGGCTTTTCGGCAGGCTTTTGCTGCCGAATAAATAGCGTTTTCCCAAGGCATACTGGGATGCGGCATTTCCGGTGCGTGCCTCACGCAATAACTGCAATTCTTCCCTGCTGGCCATAAGTCAAAAAGGCGGTTGAATGATATTTGGCGATACGGATAACGTATCCGTGTTCCGGATGCAAGTGCCCGATGCCGATACGTCTCATACGCATGCCAGCGTCTGCCATCAAATGGAATAAAAACGTCAGGCGAACAATATTGTGCGCATAAAAAGCATTTCTTGCCGTTTTTTTGACGAAAAGAAACTTTTTGTAACATAAATACAACACGATGCGCAAAAATTTGCCTGATGGCGAAAGAAAGTGAACGGAATACGATTTTTGTAAAAAGTCGATTGCAATGGGTTCTTTATTTTGTGCTTATCCGGATGTCCGAAAGAAAGGCTTCGACGGATTTTTACAGGTCTCTTTAAAGGGAAAACAAAATGAAAAAAACTCTCATTGCATTAGCCATTACAGGCGCGATGACCGGTCTGGCGAATGCCCAGTCCAATGTCGTGATTTATGGTGTGGTCGATACCGGTTTCATCAAGGAAAACGGAAGCGATACCCGGATGGGTTCGAACGTGGATAACCGTATCGGTTTCAGGGGAACGGAAGATCTGGGCGGCGGGATGAAAGCCACCTTTGAGCTGGAACGCCGTTTCAATCTCAATGACGGTACGCTGGCTCAGGAAGGAAAAGACTGGGATGGCGCTGCCAACGTCGGTCTGAAAGGCGAAAGCTGGGGGGCCGTCCGTTTGGGTCGTGTCAACGAGCTGACGACCGAAACACTCCGTACGCTCGATCCGTTTTACCAGTATGGCGTCGGTTCCATGTTGCTGAGCTCCCAGCGTTCGGCACGTATCGATAATACGATCCGGTATGACAGTCCGAGCTGGAGCGGCTTCCACTTCGGTGCCAGCTATTCGCTGGGTGAAAACATGAAAAACGTGACCAGCACCGCTTATGACCCGGGCAACCGGAACCAGAACGGAACACAGGTTGAAGCGACGGCGGGTAATGTCAAATATGCCGGCGCGGACAATGACGGTTATGCTGTCATGCTCGGTTATGACAACGGGCCGCTGACCGTTCTGGCGAACTGGAGCCGACTGGCGGACTCCAAGAAATCCTATGTCTGGAACCTCGGCGGCGCTTATGATTTCGGTCCGGCCAGAGTGTCGCTGGCTTATGAACAGACCATGGACAAGGGATGGAAAGAAGGCGAAATCTCGATCCGTTCCAAACAGCAGACCTGGTTGCTCGGTCTGGAATGGCTGCTCGGCCCGGGGCGTCTGAATGCTTCACTGAACTACGGCAAAGTCAAAGATGTGGACTGGTCCGCAACCGATCATGACAGCAAGGATGTGAAGAAAGTGGCGCTGGGTTATACCTATGACCTGTCCAAGCGTACGTCCATTTACGGTATCGTCGCCTATACCGACTACGAAGACGATCAGGTTGCCGGCTTCTACCGTGGCGAAGGTCTGAACAACCAGGGCGATCCGGCAAGCTACAACCGGGACAGCGTCACAGGCGTTCAGGTCGGCGTGACCCATCGTTTCTGACAGTGGAAAGCGGCGTTTCTGAAAAGGGAAGGGCATCTGCGGATGCCCTTTTTTCATGCAACAAACCAAAGAAAGGCGTCCATTGCCGCAAAAAAGCGGGTTGCGGGACGCAAACCGGTGCGTTCCGGTGCAAAAAGAGTTACCGCACAACGACTTGAACGATGTTCTTCATCTTTTGCAATGAATGGATCAAAAACAGAAATCAATCGTTTTGGTGTGATCTAAAAACAACATTTTTTGCGTTTTTGAGACACTTTTTGATGTTTTTTTCAAAATACACGACAAATTGATTTCATTGATTTCCATCAAAAGGTATCTTTCACTCATCCGAGTAGCTTGAATGACCTGAACAGCTGTTCTGGATTTTAAAGGACCTATTAAAGTAAAAGGGAAGGCAAAATGAAAAAGACTCTTATCGCATTGGCTGTGCTGGGTGCTGCCGCCGGCGTGGCACATGCACAATCCAACGTTACCATCTACGGTATCGTTGACACCGGTTTCATCAAGAAATCCGGTCATGACGTAGAAATGGGCGAAAACGTCAACAACCGTTTGGGCTTCCGTGGTGTCGAAGATCTCGGCTCCGGTGTGAAAGCTACCTTCGAACTGGAAAGACGTTTCGACCTGAACAACGGTGTTGAAAAAGGCTACACCAAACCGGGTTACGACGGTGCTGCCAACGTCGGTCTGAAGAGCGACACCTGGGGTGCTGTTCGTCTGGGTCGTGTCAACGAACTGACGACGGAAACCATCCGTAAATTCGATCCGTTCTATCAGTATGGTGTCGGCGCCATGCTGGAAGGCAGCCAGCGTTCCCCGCGTATCAGCAACACCATCCGCTATGACAGCCCGAACTGGAGCGGCTTCCACTTCGGCGCCAGCTACTCGCTGGGTGGCAACACCGATAACGATTCCATCAACAGCAGCAAGGCAGCCAACGGCACGACTGACATGACTGATGTCAAGGCATTCGGTGCAGACAACGACGGTTACGCCATCATGCTCGGTTACGACAATGGTCCTCTGGCTTTGGTCGGTAACTGGAGCCGTCTGGCAGATTCCAAGAAATCGTCCGTCTGGAACTTGGGTGCTGCTTATCGCTTCGGTGACGCCAAGGTCGAATTGCTGTATCAACAGACCAAGGACAAAGGCTGGGCCAACGGCGAAGCTTCCTACTGGAACGTTCGTGCTGGCGGTGATCTGGCTGCTGATTTCGGTGCCGGCAATCCGTACGCAAGCATTGACGAACTGGAAGAAAAACAATGGTTGTTGGGTTTGGAATGGAAACTGGGTCCGGGCCGTCTGAATGCTTCCGCACAGTGGATGGAAGTTGAAGCCAGCGGTGGTGTCCACGTCAGCGACAAGGACATCTACAAGTATGCCATCGGTTATACCTATGACCTGTCCAAACGTACCGCTATCTACGGTAACATCGCTTACACCGACTACGACGATGAAGAAGTCGCAAATGTCTATGGCGACACCGACGACGGCACCTACGGTGTTCAGGTCGGTATCACCCACAAGTTCTGATTGCTGAATGCAGAACCGGTTTCGGCCGGTTTTGTCTGAATGCAGACGAACCGAAAAGCACCTCTCTTGCAGAGGTGCTTTTTTTTTGCATAGGCAGACACAACATGTTGTAACGGTTTTTTACAAATGCATGCAGGTCAGCCGTGGTGACTTGTGATAGGCTACATGTCTGTCAGAATTGTCTGATGGATGGTTTCAGGGCGCATGAAAGGTTTATGACCGGTGCGCGTGTGTTGACGGAATTGAGGGTTTCTTATGTGCGGTATAGTCGGAGCGGTGGCAAAACGCAATGTCGTTCCTGTGATGCTGGAAGGTTTGAAACGGTTGGAATACAGGGGATATGATTCCTGCGGGATCGCATTGTGCACGAAAGGTCATCTGGAACGGTCACGCAGTACGTCACGGGTCGCGGAGCTGGAAAAACAGGTCCATGGACGGCATCTTTCGGGTTTTCTGGGAATCGCCCATACCCGCTGGGCGACACATGGTGCGCCGACGACTGACAATGCCCATCCCCATTTTTCAGGGGAACGGATCGCACTGGTGCATAATGGCATCATCGAAAACCATGCATTTCTGCGTTCGGAACTGGAAGCGAAGGGTTATGTATTTTCGAGCCAGACGGATACCGAAGTGATCGCTCACTTGATCGACAGCCTTTATCAGGGCGACTTGCTCAAGGCGGTACAGTCTGCTGTAACACAATTGCGGGGTGCGTTTGCGATTGCGGTGATCTGTCGTGACGAACCACAGCGTATGGTCGGTGCCAGACAGGGGTCGCCGCTGGTAGTCGGGATCGGTGACCATGAACATTTTCTGGCGTCCGATGCCTTGGCGCTGGCCGGGACGACGGACAGGATCGTTTATCTGGAAGAAGGCGACACGGTCGATATCAGCCTTGACGATTGTCATATTTACGATGCGCAGGGACGCCCTGTGCCGAGAGAAGTACGTGTGGTCAGTGTATATGCCGGTGTGTCGGAATTGGGACCTTACCGGCATTTTATGCAGAAGGAAATTTTCGAGCAGCCTCGTGCGATTTCGGATACCTTGCAGGGTTTGGACGGAATTTCACCGGACTTGTTCGGCGAAAATGCATTGCCGATTTTGCAACAGACCGATTCGATCCTGATTCTGGCATGTGGAACCAGTTATTATGCTGGGCTGACAGCAAAGTACTGGATAGAGTCGATCGCACGGATACCGGTCGAGGTGGAAATCGCCAGCGAATACCGTTACCGCGACAGTGTCCCTTCGCCCAATAAATTGGTCGTCACGATCAGTCAGAGCGGTGAAACGGCGGATACGCTGGCGGCTTTGCGTCACGCACGGGATCTGGGTATGGATCGTTCGCTGACGATATGCACTGTGGCGACGAGCGCGATGGTGCGCGAGTGTGCCTTGTCCTATATTACGCGGGCGGGTGTGGAAATCGGTGTCGCATCCACCAAGGCATTTACCACGCAGTTGACGGCATTGTTCCTGTTGTCGCTGGTCATTGCGAAAATTCGGGGCAGACTCACTCCTGAACAGGAAGCGGCACACATGAAGTCGTTACGACATTTGCCGGTCGCTGTTTCGGCTGTTCTGGCGCTGGAACCGCAGATTATTGCCTGGGCGGAAGATTTTTCACGTCATAATGACGCGCTGTTTCTGGGGCGTGGTATCCATTATCCGATTGCTCTGGAAGGCGCGCTCAAGCTCAAGGAAATTTCCTATATCCATGCCGAAGCCTATCCGGCTGGTGAACTCAAGCATGGTCCGCTTGCGCTGGTGACCGACAAAATGCCGGTGGTGACGATCGCGCCGAATGATGATTTGCTGGAAAAACTGAAGTCGAACATGCAGGAGGTCCGTGCGCGTGGCGGGCAGCTTTATGTCTTTGCGGATTCGGATACACGCATCATGTCGCAAGAGGGGATTCACGTTATCCGCATGCCGGAAAATTATGGACAGCTTTCGCCGATATTGCATGTGATACCCTTGCAGCTGCTGGCGTATCATACGGCGCTGGTTCGCGGTACCGATGTCGACAAGCCTCGCAATCTGGCCAAGTCGGTGACGGTGGAATAAAAACGGGCAACGCGGCACGGCTGGCGTACAATAGCAGTCGTGCGGTGTAACAAGTCATGAAGGGAGGATCCGGATGGATGCTTTCTGGCAATTCGTCAACAGGAGAGGAGTCCGGCTTGCGCTTGCCGCATTCTGTTTCTTTCTGGCGATTCAGGGGGGATACCGGATTTATCTGGCTCAGACGAATCTTGAAATTTTCCGGGGAGCCGGAGAGCTGGTGTTGTGGTTGTCATGGGCGCTGGTCAATTACCTGCGTGCCAACGGAAAAGTCGCGCCCAAGCTGAATATCGCGGTCAATGTCGGTATTGCCATGCTGGTCGTCAGCTGGTTTATGGGGAAATGAAAGCTGGGGGGGGGATATGTCGGATACGCAAAATTATGAGGATACGGTCGGTTATACCTTGCATGGCAACCGTTATCTGAATATGACCAACCGTTGCGGTGTGCTGCGTTGTGCATTCTGTCCGAAATTCAACGGTTCGTGGTCGGTCAAGGAATATGATATGCACTTGCATCATCATCCGACTGTCGATGAGCTGGTCGAGGCTGCCGGGAATCCGGCGGATTACAGGGAAATCGTTTTTTGCGGGATGGGCGAATCGACGACACGTCTTGACGATATGCTGGAAGTCGCCAGACGATTGCGGGAAAAGGGGGCAAGACTCCGGTTGAATACGAATGGTCTGGCCAATATGATCAACGGCCGTGATGTGGCGCCGGAAATCGCTGCGCTGATCCCCGTCATTTCCGTGTCGCTCAATGCACAGGATGAAGAAACCTACAATCGTCATTGCCGCCCCAAATTCCCGGGAGCCTATGCTTCGGTGCTGGAATTTATCGCAAGTGCGAAAATGGCCGGAGCCGTTGTGACGGTGACGGCTGTCGATGGTTTGCCAGGTGTCGATGCTTGTGAAGCGATTGCCGACAAACTTGGCGTGAAATTCAGACGACGGGTGCTGGACGATCTGGCCTGATACGGCATTGCCGGCAAGATTGATTTTCGTTTAAACCGGACATCACGAGCAGTTGATGTCCGGTTTTCTTATGGGTATCACGCAGGGTATGCGGGATGAGGTGCATGGCGGCAGACAGGGTGAATGTCTGAGAGAATGTATTTTTTAATTCGTTGATTTGAAAAGGTTTTTATTTCCGCATGTCAGATGCGTCATTTTTATGACACAAAAAGTATGGATGCACACAGGTGCAGGTTAGAATGAAAAACGGTCAGGTATCCGACTGAGTGCGGTGTTGTGCAGTCTTTCTGAAGTTACGTTATACTGGACAGACAATGGTTCCTGTAACGGGATGAAAAGGGAATCCGGTCAAGTCGGAAGGACGATTCCGGAGCTGCCCCCGCAACTGTATACGGTAGTGTGCACCTGTAAACCACTGGGTAACCGGGAAGGAAGGTGTTTCGCAATGATCCGCAAGCCAGGAGACCTGCCATTGATGATTATTCCCAAAACAGGGCGGGGTGTCCTGAAGGAAAACAGTTTGCTGGAATGTCATTCCGCCTTGTCCGGTTTTGCGATGAATTGTTCGCTTGCCGTTTTGTTTTCTTTCGGTTCCGCCAGATGAAAAAGGTGCTGAATGAAAACGGAAGAGAATGTCGTAGTTGATCGGGAGGCGGTTCAACCGGCGCCTTCCGTATTGCCCCCCTTACCCCAGCGTATCATCAAGCGAGACGGCGCCGAAGTGCCGTTCGATGCCAGAAGAATCACGGTTGCGCTTGCCAAGGCCGGTCGGGCGACCGGTGATTTCGGCGAGGATGAGGCGCAGCTTCTGACGCAGCGTACACTGAAAGTGTTGCGGCACCGCTTTGCCGGTTCGGCGCCGACAGTCGAACAGGTTCAGGATGTCGTCGAACAGATGCTGGTCGATGCCAATCACACCCGGACATTCCGGGCATATGCCACGTATCGTGACCAGCGCCATCGTTTGCGGCAGGACAGAAGGACGCTGGTCGATGTCGCATCTTCTGTCGAGGAGTATGTCGACCGGGCGGACTGGCGTGTCCAGGCCAATGCCAATCAGGGGTATTCTCTGGGCGGTCTGATTCTGAACGTATCGGGCAAGGTGACGGCGAATTACTGGTTAAGTCATGTCTATCCGCCGGAAATCGGTCTGGCGCATCGTGATGCCGATTACCATATTCATGATCTGGATATGCTGTGCGGATATTGTGCCGGCTGGTCGCTGCGCCAGTTGCTGTATGAAGGATTCAATGGCGTTCCGGGCAAGCCGGAAGCCGATCCGCCGAAGCATTTTTCGACGGCGTTGGGCCAGATGGTCAATTTTCTGGGGACCTTGCAAAACGAATGGGCAGGTGCGCAGGCGTTCAGTTCGTTCGATACCTATCTGGCGCCCTACGTCCGCAATGACGGGCTGTCGTTCGATGAAGTCAAACAGCACATGCAGGAGTTCATCTATAACCTGAATGTGCCATCGCGCTGGGGGACGCAGACGCCTTTCACCAATCTGACATTCGACTGGGTTTGTCCGGAAGATTTGCGCCAGCAGGTGCCGGTCATCGCCGGAGAGGAAATGCCGTTCACATATGGTGAATTGCAGGAAGAGATGGATATGCTCAACCGTGCCTATATCGAAGTGATGACGGCGGGCGACAGGCGAGGCAGGGTGTTCACGTTCCCGATCCCGACGTATAACATCACATCGGATTTTCCATGGGAATCGGAAAATGCGGAACGGCTTTTCGCCATGACGGCAAAATATGGTTTGCCGTATTTCCAGAATTTCCTGAATTCCGATCTGGCGCCGAATATGGTGCGTTCGATGTGTTGCCGTCTGCAACTGGATTTGCGCGAATTGCTCAAACGTGGCAACGGTCTTTTCGGCTCGGCGGAACAAACGGGTTCTATCGGCGTGGTGACCATCAATTGCGCCCGTCTCGGTTATCTGTTCAAGGGAGATGAAAAGGGATTGTTCACCCGTCTGGATTATCTGGCCGACAGGGCGAAAGACAGTCTCGAAATCAAGCGCAAGGTTGTCCAGCGTCTGATGGATGACGGTCTGTTCCCGTACACGCGGCGTTATCTGGGCAGACTGCGCAATCATTTCTCGACGATCGGTGTCAACGGCATCAACGAGATGATCCGGAATTTCACGAATGACCGTGACGATATTACGACGGAATTCGGTCACAAGATGGCATTGCGTGTGCTGGATCATCTGCGCGAACGGATGAAAAATTATCAGGAAGAAACCGGCAACCTCTACAATCTGGAAGCTACGCCTGCGGAAGGGACGACTTACCGTTTCGCGCGTGAGGACAAAAAACGTTATCCGGATATTCTTCAGGCCGGTACCCCGGAACATCCGTATTACACGAATTCTTCGCAACTGCCGGTCGGCTATACCGACGATCCGTTCGAAGCGTTGCGTTGTCAGGATGATTTGCAGATCCGTTATACCGGTGGAACGGTATTGCATCTTTATATGCAGGAACAGGTTTCATCACCGGAAGCCTGTCGCAAACTGGTCAGGACGGCACTGACGAATTTCAGATTGCCGTATCTGACGGTGACGCCGACTTTCTCCATTTGCCCCAAGCACGGTTATCTGGCTGGCGAACATGAATTTTGCCCCATCTGTGACGAAGAGCTGATGGCCGAAATGGAAAAACAGAAACATTGATTGACCAACCCGTTTACAGAAAGGAACGATTATGGATACATCCCGTTTACCTCAGGAAAAGCGGCAGCGTTGCGAAGTCTGGACCCGTGTGATGGGCTATCACCGCCCGGTTTCGGAATTCAATCCCGGAAAACAGAGTGAACATCATGAAAGGGTTCATTTTGTCGAATCCGCTATTCCGGAAACGCCTTGTGCATGCTCCCGTGAAGAATGATGTAACCTTGCAGATCGGGGGGATCACACCGTTTACGACGATCGATTTCCCCGGCAAACTTGCCGCCGTCATATTCTGCCAGGGATGCCCCTGGCGATGCCGGTATTGTCATAACCGCCATTTATTGCCTGCCGGTATCGCCGGAAAACATGTATGGGCGGAGGTGATGCAGTGGCTTGAGACAAGACGCGGTCTTCTGGATGGCGTAGTCTTCAGCGGTGGCGAGCCCTTGTTGCAACGCCAGTTGCCAGATGCCGCAAGGGCGGTACGCGAACAGGGTTTTGCGGTGGCCCTGCACACGTCCGGTGTGTATCCGGAAAGGTTGCGCGACATCTTGCCACTGGTGGATTGGGTCGGACTGGATATCAAGGCGCCTTTTGATGAATATTCGCTTGTTACCGGTGGCGGTGACGGCAGTCGCACGCGTGATGCCTTGCACTATATTGTGCAGGCAGGTATTCCGCATGAATTGCGTTGTACGCTGGATCCGGATTTTTTCGATGTGGCACGGGCCGGGAAAATGGCCATGCAGCTGGCGCAGGCTGGCGTTTCCCATCTTGTGCTTCAGGCTTGCCGAGATGATGTGACCCGCCGGAATCGTTCCGTACCGGGGGAAGTGCTTGACGCCATTCGCGCGCAGCTTCCTTCGGTGACGTGTCGTTTTTGACGATAGGTGTCTGTTTTTTCCGGATACCGCCTGCCGGAATTTCTGAATCGTCCCTGTTTCCGTTACCATATGGTTTCCTGATGATGGCGGAAAAATGACATGAGTGCGTTTCTGACAGACTTGCTGCTGCTGTTTTTGCTGACGGTGCTGAATGGCGTTTTCGCCATGTCCGAAATCGCGCTGGTGTCATCCAGAAAGGTTCGCTTGCAAAGTCTTTCGGACGAGGGGAGCGCCGGCGCGAAAAAGGCACTCGAACTGTATCGTTCGCCTTCCCGTTTTCTGTCCACTATCCAGGTCGGCATTACGTCTATCGGTATCTTGAGCGGTGCTGTCGGTGAAAAGGCGATTTCGGCGCCGCTGGCAGGATGGCTGGCGCAAATTCCCGGATTGCAGATTTACGCAAGAGGAATCGCTCTGGCGGTGACGGTCGTTTGTCTGACGTATTTTTCGGTCGTGATCGGTGAGCTGGTGCCTAAAAGTCTTGCATTGCTGGCGCCGGAACGGCTGGCTTCGATCATGTCACGTCCGCTGGGTGCGCTGGCGGTCGTGGCCTTGCCTCTGGTCTGGCTGCTATCCAAGTCCAGCGAATGGTTTCTGGGGATGCTGGGCGTCAGGAAAAACAGCGATCCGCCGATCAGCGACAACGAAATCAGGGCGTTGATGGGGCAGGGAACGAAAGCCGGGGTTTTCCACAAGGGGGAACAGGAGATCGTCTCCAATGTCTTGCGTCTGGATCAGCAGCCGGTTGTGGAAATCATGACGCCAAAGCATGATTTGGCAGTTCTCGATCTCGATGACGCACCCGAAGCGATCAGAAACCGGATCGCTGCATCGAACCATACTCGCCTGATCGTTTGCCGGGATGGTCTCCAGCATGTTCTCGGAATTTTGCGCCGCGGTGACCTGCTGGGGAAAACCGTCAACGGGACACCTGTCATGCCGGAAGATATCGAGTCGGTTTTGCTCAAGCCGTTGTTCGTGCCCGAGACAATCACGACGATCCAGCTTCTCGAGAATTTTCGCCATGCCCGCAATTCTCTGGCGCTGGTTGTGGATGAATACGGCGATATGCAGGGAATCGTGACGATGACGGATGTACTGGCGGCGATTGTGGGTGATTCGTCGGTACCGGATGTCAGTGAAGAGGATGATCTCGTCCGTCGTGAGGATGGTTCCTGGCTGGTGGATGGCGAAATCAGCATCGAGCGGCTTGTGTCCGAGCTGGGGATAGATGGTGGTTTGCCGGGTGAGGATTCCAACCGGTTTCATACGGTAGGCGGTTTTGTGATGTATATGCTTGGCCGGATACCGGTAGCGGCAGACCGCTTCGAGACCGGAGGATGGCGTTTTGAAGTGATGGATATGGATCGCAATCGTGTGGACAAGGTTCTTGTCGTGCCACCGGAGATGACGGGTGAAAATGTAAAGTGTGAATGAATGTGGCGTTCGGGAGCGGGAAATTAGCATCCGGAACGAGTGCATCGTATAATCGCTGCGATTGACTGGATATATTCGATACGAGTAACGAAACTGAGCGGGGCCATATTGAGCCAATACAAGACAAATGATGCCGGTTATACCTTTCTTGCACCGGTGTTGCCGGATCTGGAATCGGTGAACCGGATTATCCGTCAGCAAATGCATTCAGACATCGCGCTCGTGGGCAGGATTGCGGAATATATCATCAACGCCGGCGGAAAGCGGATTCGTCCCGTTCTTGTGCTGCTGGTGGCCCGTGCGCTGGGGTATCTTGGTGAAAACCACTGTACACTGGCTGCAACGATCGAGTTTATCCATACCGCGACATTGTTGCATGACGATGTGGTCGATGAGGCGCAACTGCGTCGGGGCATTCCAAGCGCCAATATTTCGTTCGGCAATGCGGCGTCGGTCCTTGTGGGCGATTTCCTGTATACACGTGCTTTCCAGATGATGGTGTCTGTCGGCAATATGCGTATTCTCGAAGTGCTGGCAGATGCGACCAATCTGATTGCGGAAGGTGAAGTCATGCAGTTGGTGCATGTGCGCAATACGGCGGTGGATGAAGACGCCTACATGAGAGTCATCTACGCCAAAACAGCGAAGCTTTTCGAGGCTTCCTGCGAGATCGGCGCTCTCATTGCACAGGCTCCGGCCGAGAAGGTTCGTGCCGCTGCCCGGTTCGGGCGGGCGCTGGGCATGGCTTTCCAGCTGATAGACGATGTGCTGGATTATGCGGGCGATACCGGTGAGATGGGCAAGCGTATCGGTAACGATCTGAAAGAAGGCAAGATGACTTTGCCGCTGATTTATCTGCTGGAAAACGGTACGCAACAGCAGAAAACGCTGGTTCGCCGAAGTGTGGAAGAAAACGATGAAAGCTGTTTTTCTGCGGTGTCGGAAGCGGTTTGTTCATGCGGAGCACTTGAATATACGCGCGACCGTGCTGAGCAGGCTGTTGCGCAGGCAACACAGGCACTTGCCGTTTTTGGTGGGGACGGGAGTGGTCAATACGGAAAATCTTTGCTAGAATTAGCATCCTTCTCGGTAGAAAGGAGTTTCTAGTCTTTCTGCTGTCATTTCGGGGTGTAGCTTAGCCTGGTAGAGCGCTACGTTCGGGACGTAGAGGCCGGAGGTTCGAATCCTCTCACCCCGACCATTTTTCTTTATCCCTTTCTTCCCTTTTTCTTGTCATGCATTGTGTGTCGCTTGTCCTGCGGCAGTCGTTTTCATGGTGCTCATATCGTGCCTGAATGCGGCAGTTCAAGGATGTCATATCCGGTGAAAACAAGCCTGGTGCATATGGATGAGGATGGAAACGGATGCTTGTGGCGATCCGGTTTTCGTATGGGGGTAACTGCTATTGTTTCGTATGAAAAAAGTTTTTTGCCTGATGGCATTGAGTTTTCATCAAAAAATGAAATAATACAAACATTTTGCAAAACGCAGTTTGAAACCCTGAATTTTCAGGAGAACCGGCTTCCTGTCGCCCGGGTTCGGTCAGGAAGTCTTTTTGTTTGTCACGCCACCTCATTGATAGAGATTTCTTATGTCCAGTGAAGCCATCAAGATGACCAGCGGGGAATATGTCCCTATTGAAATGCACAAGGTAAGAGTCGTCCAGAAACTCAATCTCTTGCCGATCGAACAGCGTCTGAAAGCCATGGAAGGCGCAGGTTACAATACTTTCCTGTTGCAGAACCGTGATGTTTTCATGGACATGCTGACCGACAGCGGCACCAATGCCATGTCCGATCGTCAGATGGCTTCGATGATGATTGCCGACGATGCCTATGCCGGTTCCGAATCGTTCAACCGTTTGTATGACGCCGTCAAGGAAATTCTGGGAACGGAATATTTCCTGCCTGCCCATCAGGGACGCGCGGCGGAACATATCATTTCGCAAGCCTTCATCCGCAAGGGCGATATCATTCCGATGAATTTCCATTTCACGACAACCAAGGCGCATGTCGATCTGGCCGGCGGCAAGGTCGTGGAACTGTTTACGAACGATGCGCTTGAAATCCGTTCCGACAAACCGTTCAAGGGCAATATGGATATCCCCAGACTTCGTGAGCTGGTCAGGACAGTAGGCAAGGAAAAGATTCCCTATATCCGTATGGAAGCCGGTACCAATCTGATCGGCGGTCAGCCTTTCTCGGTCGAAAACATGCGGGAAGTCCGCAAGGTCGCCGATGAAAACGGCATTCTGATCGTGCTGGATATCAGTCTGGTTTGCGAAAACATGTATTTCATCAAAATGCGCGAACCGGAATTCATGGACAAGACTCCGGCAGAAATCCTCCGTACGCTGTGTGATCTGGCCGACATCATCTATTTCTCGGCACGCAAGATCAGTTGCTCGCGCGGGGGCGGCATCGCCACGAAAAATCGGGATCTGTACCTGAAAATGCGTGATATGGTGCCATTGTTCGAAGGTTTTCTGACGTATGGCGGTATTTCCGTACGCGAAATCGAATCCATGGCGGTCGGCTTGCATGAAGCCGTTGACTGGAATGTGATCCGTCATTCACCGGAATTCATCAAATATCTGGTGGACAGTCTGGATGCCAAGGGAATTCCGGTCATTACGCCGGCTGGCGGTCTGGGCGCCCATCTGGATGCGCGCGGATTCCTGCCGCACCTGACCTCTTTCGACTATCCGGCGGGTGCACTGGCTGCAGCGTTGTACATCGTATCCGGTGTCCGCGGCATGGAACGCGGTACGATTTCGATGGATCGTGACGAACAGGGCAATGATGTTCCGTCCGAGGTCGAATTGCTGCGTCTGGCTTTCCCGCGTCGTGTCTTTACCCTGTCGCAGGTCAAGTATGCACAGGATCGTATTGAATGGCTCTGGAAGAATCGTGAACTTGTCGGCGGTCTGAAATTCGTGGAAGAACCGAAGGTCTTGCGTTTCTTCGTCGGTCGTCTGGCGCCGACTTCCGACTGGCCTCAGAAACTCGTGGCCAAGTTCCGCGAGGATTTCGGCGACAGCCTGTAATCGCTGGCGGTATTCGCATGGAAAAAGCGACCGGAGTCGGTCGCTTTTTCAACGGCAGCAAGCTGCCTGTTTTCATAAGGATGTCTCAGGCAAGCTCTCGTAAAATGATGATTGTTTGACGTGGTTCGGTTTCAGTCATGTTGACAGTGCTTGAAAGTACCGGTTCGGTTCTGGATGTCGCCTGGAAAATGGTGTCGGAATCCCGTTTTTCCGTATTCGATGCGCTGATTGCGCACGAACAGACAGCCGGTCGCGGACAATATGGCCGTACCTGGATCAGTCCGAAAGGTAATGTGTATGTGGCGATCCGGCTTCCCGCTGAAGCGCCGTTCGACAATACCGAAGCTGCCATCGCCCTGTCGTGTTGTATTTCAGCGACACTCTCCGATTTCGGATTCGATGTGAAAATCAAGTGGGCCAACGATCTTGTGATTGATGGTGGCAAGGTTGCCGGGATTTTGCTGGAGCAAAAAGGCGACAGGCTGATCGCAGGTATCGGGATCAATCTGGCGTTTTGTCCGGATCCGCTGGCGTTGCGGCAGGATGCCGCGTTACCGGCGGTATGTTTGCGGGACGTCGATCCTGAGCGTGCCGCGAGTTTGACTCCGGAAATGATTGTGGAAAATCTGGTAGCGCGTCTGGAGACTCTTGACCTGAAGCGCTTTGCCAGTTGCTGGCGTGCGCAAGCGCTTTCAAGATTGCTGTGGCTTCATGAAACGGTCTGCATGGAAGTGGATGGGATGACGCTTGCGGGCGTGCTGGCCGGGCTGGACGAACGTGGTGGTGTATTGCTGGCGACGCATGACGGTATGAAAACCTGTCGTCGTGGCGCCATGCGGAAAGGGTGATCGCTCGTGGTTGATACTCTTTGCGGCGGTTTTCCGACAGATTCCTCCGGAGTTTGTGCGACAGGGATACGGAGACGTCAAGGAAAAATTTTTTGTATCTTGTGATACCCTGAGTAGAAAATCGGACCCTGTCATATAATTGCTTTTTGATAAATAAATTTGGCTTTCAGGCTAACCCGTTTAGCGCTGATATTTGTTTGATACCCTGTTGATCGATGCTAGCTTTTCATGGTGTATTTTCCAATAACAGACTGGATTGGCGACTATGCAGAGAGAGAATATGAATCATAAAAAAAGAACTTTTGAAGAAGTCCGGGAGTCTCTGCGTGGCAAAGTCATCCTGGTCGTGAATCGCGGTATTCCGGCGCGTCGTATCTGCCGTTCCATCGGCGAACGGTTCGAAGCGGTTTCGGCAATGACCGCAACCGATATTGACAAGACGCAACCTGCAGCGGCTTCCGCCCAGGAGCTGATTCTTCTTGGTCCTGATCCGAGAGCCTATCTCCATCTGGAACGTATTATCGAACTGGCCAAGCAGCGCAACTGCATCGCCATCCATCCGGGATGGGGGTTCGCCAGCGAGGATATGCAGTTCCCGAAACTGGCCGAAGAGGCGGGCATTACGTTTATCGGCGCTTCTGCCGACGCGATGTACAAGCTGGGCAACAAGGTACAGGCACGTCTTGTCGCACGCAAGGTCGGTGTGCCTGTGGTTCCGGGTTCGGATGATTCGGTCGATGTCGAACAGGCACGTGCCATCATCAAGGAAATCGGTCTGCCGATCATGCTGAAAGCCGAGGGCGGTGGTGGCGGCCGCGGTATTTTCCTGGTCACCAATCAGGAAGAACTGGAAGACGCTTTCACGAAAGCTTCCGCGATGGCTCAGGCATCTTTCGGCAATCCTCGCCTGTTCGTCGAAAAATATTTGCCCAACGTTCACCATATCGAAATTCAGGTCATCGCGGATCGGTGGGGCAATGTGTTCGCTTTCGACGAACGCGATTGTACCGTTCAGCGCAACAACCAGAAGCTGATCGAAATCACGCCGTCTCCATGGAAGGGATTGACGCCGGAGTTGCGCGAACAGCTCAAGGAATACGCGCGCCGGATGGTGCTGGCTGTCGGATATCACTCCGTTGCGACAGTCGAGTTTCTGGTTACCGAGGATTCGACACCGTACATGATCGAGGTCAATACCCGTTTGCAGGTTGAGCACGGGATTACCGAAAGCCGTTACGGCATTGATCTTGTCGAGGAACAGATTGCGATTGCATTCGGTTCGGAATTACGTTTCAATGAAGAAAACACGCGTCCGCTTTTCACTTCCATGCAGGTACGTGTCAATCTGGAAGACCCGCAGGACAATTTCACGCCCAATTCCGGTCTGATCACCCGTTACGTATCGCCGGGTGGTCCGGGTGTCCGTATGGATTCCAACCTGTCGGCCGGTTATGAGTTTCCGTCCAATTATGACTCGGCGGGCGCTTTGCTGATTACGTACTCGCATGACTGGCAAAAGACGCTGGGTATCATGGAGCGCGCGCTCTCCGAATATGTCATCGGAGGACTGAAGACGACGATTCCGTTCATGCAGAAAATCATCAGCGATGAAAATTTCCGCAGCGGCAATATCACGACGACGTATATTCACGATCATCCGGAATTGCTCAGTTATACGGATCTGGCGCCTGAAAGCGAACGGCTGGCCAAACTGGTTGCCGAAATTTCCGCCCGCGGCTACAACCCGTATGTTTCGCTGGGAACGTACCGCAACCGCAATACGCCGTCGCTGGGCAGCTTTACGATGGTATTGCCTGAAATATCTCCGCAGCAAAAGCGTACGCCATCTCCCTATCCGCGCGGCGATCGCCGTGCGTTGCTCGACTTCGTGCGTGACAGCGGCAAGATTCACTTTACGGATACCACGACTCGTGACATGACGCAGTCCAATAACGGTAACCGCATGCGTCTGGCGGAAGACAGACTGGTCGGGCCGTATCTGGACAATCTGGGTCTCTTTTCGATCGAAAACGGTGGCGGCGCCCATTTCCATGTGGCGATGCTGGCGAATATGACGTATCCGTTTACCGAAGCACGTGAATGGAACCGTTTCGCACCCAAGACACTGAAACAGTTGCTGATCCGTTCCACCAACGTATTGGGGTACAGTCCGCAGCCGAGAAATCTGATGCGTCTGACCGGGGAAATGATTTGCGACCATTACGATGTGGTGCGTTGTTTCGACTTTCTCAATGAGCCGGCCAACATGCTGCCGATTACGGAAGTGGTCATGGATCGCAAGGACAAAGTCTTTGAACCGGCCTTGTCGCTTTCGTATGCCAAGGGTTTCGATATCGACCATTATCTGAAGGTGACGGAATCCATTATCGCCATGATGTCGAAGGTGTCTGGCCTGTCGGAAAAAGCCGTCGTGCGCGAGTTCATTCTGGGTCTGAAAGATATGGCAGGCGTTTGCCCGCCGAAATTCATGCGTGAACTGGTCAAGGCGCTCAGAAAACGCTGGCCGGAACTGGTCTTGCATTACCACCGCCATGTCACGGATGGTCTGTTCCTGCCGGCTTGTGCGGCAGCGGCAGAAGCCGGTTGCCAGATCGTGGATGCAGGTCTGGGTGCTTCGGTGCGCAGTTACGGTCAGGGAGATATCAGTTCGCTGGCAGCCTATCTGGAAACGGAGCTCGGGCTTGAAACCAGTCTCAACCGTGAAGCTTTGCGGGATGCGAACTTCGTTTGCAAGCAGTTCATGCCGTACTTCGACCGTTATTGCTCGCCGTACTTCCAGGGCGTCGATTACGACGTGATCCGTTACGCCATGCCGGGCGGTGCGACATCGTCCTCGCAGGAAGGCGCGGTCAAGCAGGGTTATATCCACCTGTTGCCGTATATGCTTGACTTTTTGGCCTATACACGCCAGATCGTCCGCTATCACGATGTGACACCGGGTTCCCAGACGACATGGAATACGGCGTTTCTGGCGGTGACCGGTGCCTACAAGCGTAACGGTATGCCGGCGGTGCAGCAGTTGCTGTCGGTATTGAAGACGGTGACGGAAACGAAGGAAGAAGATCTGTCCGAAGATATCAAGCGCAAACGTCTGGATATCTATCGCGATTGCAACGAAGCTTTCCAGAAATTGTTGCTGGGTAAGTTCGGTCGTCTGCCGCTTGGTTTCCCGAGCGACTGGGTCTATCAGAGTGCATTCGGCGCGGAATGGAAAGAAGCGATCGCTTCGCGCACCGAGGCTTCTCCGCTGGAAAAATTGCCGCCGGTCGATATGGATGCGGAAAGAGCCGAGTTGGCCAAGGCACTCAAGCGCGAGCCGACAGACGAGGAATTCGTCATGTATCTGAACCATCCGGCAGATGCCATCAAGACGATCGAGTTCCAGAAGAAATTCGGTGACCCGAACTATTTGCCGCTTGATGTCTGGTTCGAAGGTATCAAGCCGGGACAGACGCTGAATTTCACTACGTCCAGCGGCAAGCCGCACCAGATGTTGCTGTTGAGTATCGATCCGGTCAATGACAGCGGGGTCGCCACGGTGCGTTACGTACTCGACTCGGAAATTCTGACAAGCGATGTCCAGATCGATGCGCCGGTGACGGCTGCAGGTGGCGGCGGCTCCATTATCGCGGAAAGCGGCAACCCGTATCAGGTCGCCAGCCCGCGCAAGGCCGATCTCTGGATCGTCCATGTCAAGGAAGGCGATATCGTCAAACAGGGACAGGAATTGTTCAATGTCTCGATCATGAAACAGGAACGTTCCGTACTGTCTCCGGTCAACGGTATCGTCAAACGGGTCGTCAAGACGGCCGACTTCAAGAAGGATCACCGTATGGTGCCGGTTCTGGAAGGCGAACTGATCGTCGAACTGTCGCCGGTACCGAAATTGTGTCCGAAGTGCGCCTATCCGATTACGGATGGACATTCGAAGTTCTGCCCGAATTGCGGTACGCAAATTCCTGACGAAGTCTGAATCGGCTGATGACAAAATGTTCAGACAAGAGCCTGCCGGTATTGTACCGGCGGGCTTTTTGTTTGTATCAAAGCGGATGGTCGCATGCCGCAGCGGTCAAGAGTATCAGTGAGGGCGCGTCCAGTATTCCGGACCGGTATAGATTGCCTTGAGATGGTCGATGAAAAGACGGGTTTTCAGCGGAAGGTAAATCTGGCGGGGGTAAACGGCCATGATGTCGTAATTGGGCAGTGCGAATTCGTCCAGTACGGTCACGAGTTTGCCTGATACCAGTTCCGACTGGATTTCCCATGTGGAACGCCATGCCAATCCGTGGCCTTCCAGACACCAGCGGTGCAAAAGTTCACCGTCATTACAGTCCAGATTGCCCGAAGTGCGTACGATGACAGTGCGGTTGTTTTCCTTGAAGTGCCAGCCGCGTTGTTGTCCGCCTTGCAGATTGAATGTCAGACAGTTATGCTCCCCGAGGTCTTTCAGGGTTTTCGGTGTGCCGTGTTTTTTAAGGTATTCTGGCGATGCGCAGACGACGCGATGATTGGAGCAGAGTTTGACGGCGACCAGCCCCGGGTCTATCGTGCCGCCGATGCGGATGCTCATGTCATAACCCTCACGGACGAGATCGACGACCTGATCGCTCAGGTTGAACGAAATCCTGACTTCAGGGTTCGATGCCAGAAAAGCCGGTGCATGCGGTGCGACATGCTTGCGTCCGAATGCAGCCGGAGCCGATACGATGAGATGTCCGGTTGCCTTGTTGAGGCCTTCGCCGATCATTTGTTCGGCCTGTTCGAGTTCGTCAAGTATTTTGCGACAATGATCAAGGAATACCGTACCTCGCTCAGTTAGTGTAAGATGTCGGGTTGTGCGATGCATGAGTTTAATGCCAAGACGTCGTTCCAGCGCATCTATACGCCGCCCCAGCATGACAGGAGTGATTCCTAGCACAAGCGAAGCTTTGGCCAGGCTGCCTTTCTCTGCGGCATTAACGAATGCCTCAATTTGCTTGATTTTGTCCATTGTCGTGATTCCTTACAAAAAGTATCGAATCAAGCGATTTTTTATAATCTTATCAAACAAAAAAATCATCTATATAATGCGGTCTAAAAGCATTATAAAAATTTGAATTGTTTCAACCTGGAGGTGCTTCATGGCAAAAATGACTGCAGCCGAAGCGGCTGTCTATGTATTGGAAAAAGAAGGTGTTACCCAGTTGTTCGGTATCCCGGGCGCCGGCATC
This sequence comes from uncultured Oxalobacter sp., assembly GCA_934270705.1. Classification (GTDB taxonomy): domain Bacteria; phylum Pseudomonadota; class Gammaproteobacteria; order Burkholderiales; family Burkholderiaceae_D; genus Oxalobacter. The sequence goes on from CAKQQG010000001.1 coordinate 107,308, forward strand.
AATCCTGTTTATGCGGCACTGAAAAAGCATGGCACCATGAAACATATCCTGGCGCGTCATGGCGAAGGTATCGCCCACATGGCCGAAGGTTATACCCGCGCCAAGCAGGGCAATATCGGGGTGGGTATCTGCACCTCGGGGCCTGCCGCCACAGACATGATCACCGGGCTTTACTCCGCCATCGCCGATTCAACGCCGATTCTGGCGATTACGGGACAGGCACCGCGTGCCAAGCTCTTCAAGGAAGATTTTCAGGCTGTCGATATCGAAAAAATCGCCGCTCCGGTGACCAAAATGGCTGTGACGGTTCGTGAACCTGCACTGGTTCCCTGGACGTTGCAAAAAGCTTTTTATCTGATGCGTACCGGCCGTCAGGGCCCCTGTCTGATCGATTTGCCACTGGATGTCCAGATGGGCGAGATCGAATTCGATCCTGATACCTATGCTCCGCTGGAAGTCAGCAAACCGCGTGCTACCCGTGCACAGATTGAAAAAGCGCTGGGCATGCTCAACGATGCCGAAAAACCGCTGATTATCGCTGGCGGCGGTGTCATTCTGGCCGATGCTTCTCCGCTGCTGGTTGAACTGGCGGAAATTCTGGGCGTACCGGTCGTGCCGACGCTGATGGGCTGGGGGTCCATTCCGGATGAACATGATCTCAATGCCGGTATGGTCGGTATCCAGACACATCACCGTTACGGCAACGCATCTTTCCTCGCTTCGGATTTCATCATGGGCATCGGCAATCGCTGGGCAAACCGTCATACAGGCGGTCTGGAAACCTATACGCGTGGCCGCAAGTTCGTTCATATCGATATCGAACCGACCCAGCTGGGCAAGGTGTTCGCGCCGGATTTCGGTATCGTTTCCGATGCAAAGGCAGCGCTGGAACAGCTGGTCGAACTGGCCAAGGAATGGAAGGCTGCAGGCAAGCTCAAGGATCGTTCCGCATGGGCTGGAGAATGCCTCAAACGCAAACGCACCATGCTGCGTCGTACCGACTACGATGACGTCCCGATGAAACCGCAGCGTGTCTATCAGGAAATGAACAATTTCTTCGGCAAGGACGTTCACTATGTGACCGCGATCGGTTTGTCCCAGATCGGTGCGGCACAGCATCTGAAGGTCCAGCAACCGCGTGGATGGATCAACTGTGGACAGGCAGGCCCGCTGGGCTGGACGATTCCGGCCGCACTGGGTGTCCGGGCCGCATTGCCGGATGCAGATATCGTCGCTTTGTCCGGGGACTTTGACTTCCAGTTCATGATCGAGGAACTGGCTGTAGGCGCTCACTTCAAGCTGCCCTACATCCACATTGTGGTCAACAACTCGTATCTGGGTCTGATTCGTCAGGGTCAGCTGGGATTCAACAATCTGGACTACTGCGTCCAGCTGTCTTTCGACAATATCAATTCGCCGGAAGTCGAAGGCTACGGTATCGATTTCGTCAAGGTGGCCGAAGGTCTCGGCTGCAAGGCCATTCGCGTTCACAAGCCTGACGAATTGATCCCGGCTTTCAAGAAAGCTCGTGAACTGATGAAAGAATTCCAGGTACCTGTTGTCGTGGAAGCAATTCTGGAAAGAGTCACCAATATTCCGATGGGCGGAAACCTTGACCAGATCAATGAATTTGGCGGTGCCCTTGACGTTAACGAATAAAAAGAGGAGATGAACGATGCCAAAAATGGCTGCCAACTTGTCCATGCTGTTTAACGAAGTTCCCTTCATGGACCGTTTTGACGCTGCTGCCAAAGCAGGTTTCAAAGGAGTCGAATTCCTTTTCCCGTATGCGTACAATCTGGATGAACTGCAGGAAAAATTGCAGAAAAACAATCTGGAACTGGTGCTGCACAATTTGCCGGCAGGCAACTGGGAAGCCGGTGATCGGGGTATCGCCTGCCATCCGGATCGTGTCGGTGAATTCCAGGACGGCGTCGGCATTGCGATCAATGCCGCCAAGAAGCTGGGCGTCAAACAGGTGAACTGTCTTTCCGGTCCGGTACTGCCGGGCGTTTCCGAAGACAAGCTGCGTGCCACCTTTGTCGATAATCTGAAATTCGCTGCGGCCAAACTCAAGGCAGAAGGCATTCGTCTGGTTACCGAACCGGTCAACACGATCGACATGAAAAATGCTTATCTGAATCGCACGCAGCAGGCTGTGGATATCATCCGCGATGTCGGTTCCGACAACCTGTTCATCCAGTACGATATCTATCACATGCAGCGTATGGAAGGTGAACTGGCCAACACGATTCAGGCCAATCTGCCACTGATCAAGCACATGCAGCTGGCCGACAATCCGAAGCGCAATGAACCGGGTACGGGGGAAATCAATTACCACTTCCTCTTCAAGTTCATCGACGATATCGGCTACGACGGCTGGATCGGTTGTGAATATCGTCCGAAGACCACGACGGTCGAAGGTCTGGGTTGGCTCAAGGAATACAACGTCAAATAATTGGTTATAGCAAAACGAGATAACTGGAGATAAACAATGGCAAATATTGGTTTTATTGGTTTGGGTATCATGGGTGTGCCGATGGCCACCAATCTGCAACAGAAGGGTGGACACAAACTGTTCGTCAATGACAAAAAGACGCCGCCGGCTGTATTGCTTGACGGTGGTGCCGTAGCTTGCGCCAATGGTGCCGAAGTCGCCAAGCAGTCCGATATCGTTTTCATCATGGTTCCGGATACGCCGGACGTCGAGGCCGTCCTGTTCGGTGAAAACGGTGTGGCACAGGGTCTGAGCGCTGGCAAGATCGTTGTTGACATGAGCTCGATTTCCCCGATCGCCACCAAGGAATTTGCCAAGAAAATCAACGATCTCGGCTGTGAATATCTGGATGCGCCGGTGTCCGGTGGTGAAGTCGGTGCCAAGGCCGGTTCCCTGACCATCATGGTCGGCGGCAAGGAAGAAACCTTCAACAAGGTCAAACCGATGTTCGAATTGATGGGTCAGAACATCACGTTGGTCGGCGGCAACGGTGACGGCCAGACCACCAAGGTAGCCAACCAGATTATCGTGGCACTGAACATTCAGGCCGTTGCAGAAGCATTGCTGTTTGCTTCCAAGGCTGGTGCCGATCCGGCCAAGGTTCGTCAGGCACTGATGGGCGGTTTCGCATCTTCCCGTATTCTGGAAGTTCATGGCGAACGCATGATCAAACGGACTTTCAATCCTGGCTTCAGAATCAATCTGCATCAGAAAGACCTGAATCTGGCTCTGCAAGGCGCCAAATCGCTGGGTATTTCCCTGCCGAATACCGCAACCGCTCAGGAACTGATGAATGCCTGTGCTGCTAACGGTTTGTCCGGTATGGATCATTCCGCTCTGTGCCGTGCAGTGGAAATCATGTCCGCACACGAAATTGCCAAGGCTTGAGACTGGCATCCCGGTAATTTACCCTGTGAAAGCGTCATGCTTTCGCAGGGTCGATGAAACTTGAAGCCATCAATGAGGATACGGAGTGAATTCGCTGGAAGGCGAATTTATCGAGTTTGTCCGATTTGATGGTTTTTTTATTCTATTCAGGATTGATTGTGATGACGCCTATCGAAAATCCCAGACAGTTTTTGCTGGATTTGTATTCCAGCGCGATTTCCGCAGTCAGTGCGGCGAAGTGCCTGCCACAATTTTTGCCGAGACCCCAGCCCGGTGGTCGTACGATTGTGATTGGTGCAGGCAAGGGGGCCGCTGCCATGGCCAAGGCCGTTGAAGATCACTGGCATGGCGATCTTTCAGGACTGGTGGTGACGCGCTATGAACATGGCCTTGAATGCAAGCATATCGAAGTGGTCGAGGCATCGCATCCGGTTCCTGATGCAGCCGGCAGGGATGCGGCAAGACGTATGCTGGAAATGGTTCATGGACTGACGGAAAAAGATCTGGTGCTGTGCCTGATTTCCGGGGGTGGTTCAGCATTGCTGGCGTTGCCTGCGAAAAACATCAGCCTTGAAGAAAAGCAGCAAATCAATAGACAGCTGTTGCGAAGCGGAGCCAGCATCTCTGAAATGAATTGCGTCCGGAAACATTTGTCGGATATCAAGGGGGGGCGTCTGGCGCTGGCCTGCGCGCCTGCCAAGGTCGTCACGTTGATGATTTCCGATATTCCGGGGGATGATCCGGGTATCATCGCCAGCGGTCCGACATTGCCCGACCCGACGACATGCGAAGATGCACTGGCGATTCTGGAAAAATACCAGATCGAGGTGCCTGATAATGTGCGTGAACATCTGGCATCCGGTGCCGGTGAAACGCCGAAACCGGGGGATGCCCGCTTCGCACGTAACGAAAGCCACATAATTGCGACGGCGCAGGACGCACTGGAAGCTGCCGCGACGGTGGCGCGTGAAAACGGTGTGACGCCATATATTCTGTCCGATTGTATCGAAGGCGAGGCGCGTGATATTGCGCTGATGCATGCCGCGATGGCCAGACAGGTAGTCAAACGCGGTCAGCCGTTTGCAAAACCGTGCGTCATCATATCGGGCGGAGAAACGACGGTAACGGTACGCGGTAATGGTCGTGGTGGCCGGAACGCGGAATTTCTGTTGAGCTTTGCCATTGCCATGGATGGGTTACAGGGGGTATATGCCATTGCCTGCGATACTGATGGTATCGATGGCTCGGAAGATAATGCAGGTGCGGTTTATTTGCCGGATTCGCTTGCACGTGCCGGAGAAAAGGGGATACGTGCACGCAAAATGCTGGAAAACAACGATGGATACGGTTTTTTCAGTGCTCTCGGCGATCTTGTCGTGACGGGACCGTCCAGAACGAATGTCAACGATTTTCGCGCCATACTGATTGTTTGAGAAAGGTAAGGGAAAATTATGCGACGTCAACGTAAAGCCAAGATCGTAGCGACGCTTGGCCCCGCCAGTTCGACAAAGGAAATGATTCTGGCATTGTTCGAGGCCGGTGTGGATGTGTTCCGGTTCAATTTCAGTCATGGCACGCAAGACGATCATCGTGCACGCCATGAGGCAGTTCGTGAAGTGGAACGTCTGGTCGGGCGGCCGATTGCAATTCTGGCGGACCTTCAGGGACCGAAGTTGCGCATCGGGAAATTCGCCGCCGGCAAGGTGCAGCTGGAAACCGGCGCGGAATTCGTGTTCGACCGCGATACGGCTGAAGGGAATGAAAACCGCGTCAATTTGCCGCATCCGGAATTGTTCGGCGTGATGGAAGAAGGGCATTCCATATCGCTGGACGATGGCAAGCTCAGAATGAAAGTCATCAAGAGCACTCAGGACGAGATACGTACCCGGATCGTGACGGGGGGGCCATTGTCTGACCGCAAGGGGGTCAATGTACCCGATGTGGTTTTGCCGATTCCGATTCTGACGGAAAAGGATCGTCGTGATCTGGAGTTCGCCTTGTCTCTGGGAGTCGATTGGGTCGCGCTGTCGTTCGTGCAGCGTCCGGAAGATCTGGTCGAAGCGCGCCGTCTGATTGCCGGCAGGGCAGGGCTGATGACGAAACTGGAAAAACCGGCCGCACTTGATCATCTGGATGAAATCGTGAAGGCGTCGGATTCCGTAATGGTCGCTCGTGGCGATCTGGGTGTCGAATTGCCGCCTGAAAAAGTGCCCGGGGCGCAGAAAAGGATATTGCGCGCCTGCCGTTTGTATGGAAAGCCGAGTATCGTTGCGACACAAATGCTGGAATCCATGATCGTTTCGCCGACGCCGACACGTGCGGAAGCATCCGATGTTGCCAGTGCGGTTTATGACGGTGCTGATGCCGTTATGCTCTCGGCAGAGTCGGCCAGCGGCGCATATCCGGTACAGGCTGTTTCGATTATGGATCGAATCATCGGTGAAGTGGAAAGCGATCCGTTTTATCCGAAAATGATCAATGTGCAGCACGAAATTGCCGTACCATCGAAAAGCGATGCGATTTGCTCGGCATTGAAGATGGTTTCGCAAATGGTCGGTGCGGTTGTGAACGTGACTTATACCGATTCCGGCAATACCAGTTTGCGTGCCGCGCGTGAACGGCCGGTTGCGCCGATTCTGAGTATAACGCCACATCTTGCGACCGCCAGAAGGCTTGCTCTGGCCTGGGGGGTGCATTCCACGGTGATAGACCATGATGTCAAGGACGTTGACGAAATGGTCGATGCGGCATGCAGGACGGCATATTTCGAGGGATTCGCGCAGGAGGGAGATCAGTTGGCGATCGTTGCCGGAATGCCGTTTGGACAACCGGGTACGACCAATCTGCTACGGATAGCTGAAATCGGCAAACAATAAAGAAAATAACCAATATGAAACAGGGCCACAGTGCCCTGTTTTTTTATCTGTATCGTAAGCGGGTAATATTAACCGTCAACAGGAGAATGGATATGAGCGAAAAAAAATGGCGGCTGGAGGAAGGGATGACAGAAACGATGACGTTGACAGTGTCGGAAAGACAGACGGCACAATATCTCGGTAGCGGAAAAAGCGAGATTTTGGCCACACCTGCGTTGGTTGCATTGATGGAAATTGCTTCACAACGCATTGTCGAGCGCGGAATACCGCCGGATTGCGAATCTGTCGGGACAGGGATCGAGCTTGGACATGATGCCATGACGCCGATCGGTGCCGAAATTGAAATCCGTGCGATTTTGCGCCGGATAGACGGTAAGGAATTGTTTTTTGAACTCAGTGCATCCGATGCATCGGGAACGATTGCAAAAGGGGTTCATAAACGTGTTGTGACGAGAACTGCCATACTGAAAAGACTGTTGAAAAGGAAAGGTTAAGCGAAAAATTCTCATTTTTCATGTGGTTATCATGAATAATTCACGTCGGATGAAACAAGGTGACGGGTTGTCGCAAAGTGGAGATAAAAAATCTAATCTTGACCGCGGTCATGGTCAGCAAAAAATTGTTCTCGCACAATAGTCGGGCAATCAGGTAAAGAAGTTACGCGGTCAGTAATTTTTTTACTGCTATTGGTAAGAGTGCATAGTCAAAAAAAGAAGCGGGGACCAACATCCGCAGTGACCATGTTTGTAGTAATCATTAAAGGAGAGTAGATCTATGGCTACACAAGAAAGATACCCTAATCGGTGGGTGCAGCTCATTCTGGGTATTGTTTGTATGGCGACGGTCGCGAACTGCCAGTATGGCTGGACGCTGTTCGTTGCTCCGATCGAAGACAAATATCACTGGGCCCGTACGGCTATTCAGTTGTCGTTTACCATCTTCCTGTTCTTTGAAACCTGGCTGGTGCCTATCGAAGGTTGGGCAGTGGATAAATTCGGCCCGC
>CAKQQG010000002.1 GCA_934270705.1 uncultured Oxalobacter sp.
ACACCTCGTCAGGGGCTTTTTCTTTTTACCCCCACCTCTGTCCTCTTTCTCTCTCACCACTTACCTCTCTTGCGCTTTCAAGTTTTGTTTATGTTTTCACGACATGTTTGTTTCATGATCCTGTTTTCGTATGATTTTTCTTGAATAGTGTAATGGTGCAATGGATCACAGGAACGTGAATGCCGATTGATTGAATGTGGGGAAGGTCAAGTCTGACGGCTTGTTATGACTGGTTATGGAGTATATGAATGTGTTTGCAGCATGATGAGGCAATGCATGGAGAATGATGCGGTCGGTTTTTGTTTATGGCGGGTAAATTATGCTGCTGTACGCGGATGTGTCCGAACAAGTATAAAAATTCGAAATGAAAACGTGTGGTTTGCCTGGTATCGCGGTACACATCGTGGCAAAGAATAAAAAAAGGACCAGTATGAAACTGGTCCTTTTTGAATCTGGCGCGGCTGGCAGGAATCGAACCCACGACCCCTTGGTTCGTAGCCAAGTACTCTATCCAGCTGAGCTACAGCCGCGAAAGGTTAAATTATACCCTATTTTTTGGATTTGAGAATAGTTTTTTTGTTTTGTGGGGATAAAATCTGGAAATTTTTTGTATGGTGTATGCAGGTTTATTGTGTTAGAGATGGTTTTTGCCATGTAACGGCAGGTAAAATGTCGGAGATTGGATAACGTTCTCGTCGATCTGGATTATGCGAATATTATTTCATGGTTGGAATTACTGGCGAAGTATTTCTGTTGCGTTGTTCTTGTGTGTAGTTGCTCCGCCTTTACTGGCTGGCCCGGCTGATAAGGAAAGCCTCTTGCCAGATGGACAGACAACGCCATCGGTTCAAATGCCAAAGGGTGATTTGCCGCAGGGTGAAGCATCACGTGCAGATGGTATTGCGGATGCTCAAAAAAGCGGTGACGGCAAGTTACCACAGGTCCAGCTTACGAGTGAGTTGCTGTATCAGATCCTGAGTGCAGATATTGCAGAACAGCGAGGTCTCGATATTTATGCTTATGAAACGATGCTGGAGGCTGCCAAGGAGACGCGTGACCCGCGTTTGGCAAGACGTGCTGCGGAAATTGCCGTTAGTCAACGCAAGGCTGAAGATGCTTTGCGAGCTGTCCGCTTGTGGCATCGTCTGGCACCCGAGTCAGAAGAGGCGGAAAAATACTTGTTCGGTTTTCTGGTGTTGGACAACCGGCTTGACGAGGTCAAGGAAATTTTTACATCCAAACTGGAAGAAACGCCCTCTTATGAAAAACGCGTTAGTCTGTTTTTCCAGCTTCAGCGGGTTTTGGCAGGTACAAAAGACAAGTCCGATGCTTTTGCCGTGATGGAGGATGTACTGGCACCATATCAGAACATGCCTGAGGCGCATATTACGTTGGCGATTTCTGCATTGCTGAAGAAGGATTCGGCTCGAGCACAGGATGAGGCCAAGAAAGCGTTGGCATTGAAACCTGATTCGGAAATGGCTGTATTGACCTATACGCAGACTGTATCCAATACGACTGAAGCGACGGCCATAATGTATGCTTTTCTGGAAAAATATCCGGGCTCGAGAGAAGTTCGGACTTCGCTTGCTCGCTTGTTGGTTGGACAGAAATTGTATGATCGTGCCAGACATCAATTCGAAATATTGCTGGAAACGGAGCCTGATGATCTGACGGCATTGTATTCGCTGGGATTGCTGGCGATACAGCAAAACGATTACGAGGCTGCCGAGAAATACCTTCAGTCGTATCTGAAGAATGAAAGCAAGGCACAAAAGCCGGCTGAACAAAAACAGACTGAGACGGTACAGGTTTTGTTTTTGTTGTCCCAGATTGCCGAGGATCAGCATCAGTATGACAAGGCATTGCGATGGCTTTCTCAAATCGTGCTCGATGAAGATGATGAGGTGACACTCGGTGTCGAGATACGCCGTGCTCAGATTTACGCGAAAAAGGGGGATATCCAGCATGCGCGCTCGATTATTGCGGAACTGGAAAAGGAAAATCCGTACGAACATGAAAGACTGTTGCTGACCGAGGCGCAAATATTGAGGCAAGTCGGCAAGAAACAGGAAGCGTTGAAGGTTTTGAAGGCGGGACTGGAGGAATTTCCTGATAGCACGAATATTCTTTATGATTATGCGTTGATGGCAGAGAATCTTGGGCAATATGAGTTGATGGAGGATTTGTTGCAGCGGATCATCACGCTTGATTCACATCATCAACAAGCCTACAACGCGCTGGGATATTCACTTGCCGATCGGAATATCCGTCTCGATGAGGCATATACCTTGATCGACAAGGCGCTCAAGCTGGCGCCGGATGATCCGTATATTATGGACAGTATGGGTTGGGTATTGTTTCGGCAGGGTAAACTTGAGAAGGCCGAGCAATATTTGCGGAAGGCATATGCGATCAGGGCTGATAACGAAATCGCTGTCCACCTTGCTGAAGTACTGTGGGTAAAGGGCGAGCGTCAGGAAGCGAAGGCTTTGCTTTGGCAGGTCAGAAAAAAGGATCCGGAAAGCAAGGTACTGCATGAAACCATGTCCCGTTTGGGAGTCAGGTTTTAGTTGGACGGCAGTATTTCATTGGGGAGAAGGATGGAGATAGCGCATGTCGTTGCCATGGCGGAAAACCGGGTTATCGGAAGAAACGGTCAAATGCCTTGGCATATTCCCGGAGAACAGAAAATTTTCAGAAATCTGACTGTCGGCAAGGCATTGATTCTCGGACGGAAGACGCATGAATCCATTGGACGGGTATTGCCAGACAGGACGACGATCGTGGTGACGCGACAGCCTGATTATCATGTGGAAGGCGCTCATGTCGTGCGTAGTGTGCAGGAGGGGATCGAACTGGCAGGCAGGCTTGGACTGGATAAAATCGTCATCGGGGGCGGTGGAGAACTGTTTGCGCAGACGTTACCTTTAACGGACAGGATTTATCTGTCGATAGTTCATGCAGTCTTCGAAGGTGAAACATATTATCCGGAACTGCCGGATAATATGTTTGCCGAGGTATCGCGCAAGGAAATCGATGCATCGATTCCTTATGCCTTCGTGGAGCTGGAAAACATCACAAAACGACAGGCAGCGAGTCGTTGACGCTGCCGTCGTTCAGATTTTCCGTCAGTTGACCTGAAGACTGCTTTTGACGTTCTTGACGCCTTCCACTTTCTTGACGACTTCGATGGCACGCTGGATTTGACTGGCTGACGGGACGAAACCGCTTAGCAGCACCTGTCCATGGTACGTTTCGACATGAATGCCGGAAGAACTCAGGTCGTGAGTATCGAACAGTGCCGCTTTGACTTTTGTGGTAATAACAGTATCGTCGATATATTCCGATGCACTCTGGTGTTGCCGTGAAGAAGCGCAACTTGTCAGGCTAGCCAAAAAGACTGCCATACAGAGAACGGTAATCGGTCTGGAAAGTTTCATAATATCCTCACTGGGTAAATGGGTGGCTGTTAGGGGCTGTTGTGTTCAATTCCATGAAAAGCAGGGATGTGTTGATCATGTCCCGCCTGTTTCTTTTTGCTGGATTCTGACTTGCCGGGACGTGCGGTTTTGATGAACCGCATCGCTAAATCTTGTGCAAGTATCCGGATGTCTTGGTAGGTACGTTTTTTGCGACATTTGACCAGCAAGAAAATCCGACTGTTTTGAATACGACCTGCAGGTAGCGTTGTGCAGGCATATGCTATCTGTACCATTTTGTGAATAATACATACTGTTTTTTATTCCCTTTAACGCAGGCTGTCAATGAAGATACCGGTTTTGACGGGAATGCGGTTGAGAATGCGCAAGGAAAACGAGGTGCGATACAGATGGTCTTTTGGCCTTTTCCGTAATGAAACAGATGTTGCAAGGGGCGATGTCCACATGAAGGTGTATCGTTGCACTGACGGTGTTGCTGATCGGTAGGGCTGGCTTTACACAAGATGTATCAGTCAGTAAATGGTTTGATATTCGAGGCTAGCAAAAGACGGAAAGGCATGAAAAGTCTTGTTAAAATAGGAATGCCGGAAACCGGATGTTTTACGGCACATGTCCAACACGCTACATCAACACTGGAGTGTCTGAATGAATTATGAAGAATCATCCCGTGGTATTTCCATCACGATTTCGGCAGCAATCGCAAAAGAGGCCAAGGAAAGTTTTGCGCATGCCGAATGGGCCAGAAACATTCCGACTTATCTGCTCTTGAGAGGGGATGATGAGATTACGATTTCATATAACGATCTTGATGAGATCGCCAAGGACTGGGTACTCGAGAAATTGACGCAGGGCGGACATCGTGCCATGGCAGGAACAGTGGCCAGCCTGAGGGCCGCATCCAAGGATCCTGCGAATATCGTGATTTTCGATTTGATGGTGTTGGCGCAGGCACTCGGTGAATATATCAAGCAGGATGCCATTGACGGATGGATATATACCATCGGAGATGACGGCGAGCATTTGCCATGGCTGGTGACTGATGTGGCTTATCAGGAAGCCTCCAATGCGCCGCCTTGTGTCGCCGTCTACCTGACGGCAAACGGCATTCCGACACGCAAGGACGATATGATACGGCCGGCGACGCGGGTATTGTATTTCTTTGCAGAGGATGTGCAGTTCAAGAAAATTGCAGACGTGCTGGCGATGAAAGGGTATATGAAAGAATCGCCCGCGTTGAAGGCTGCCTATCTGCAATCCATGAAAGCGTTTTCGGAAATTCTGCCGAAAATGAACAGCCAGTTCTGGGCAACTGGCAGTGGCATGGAAGTGGATATGGAAGAAAGAACGCATCATCCTGAAAGGGTGCTGTTCGATGCGTCGTGCCGTGTCATCAATGACGAAGGACTTTTGCACCGGAAGTTTTTTACCAGAACCAATTCGCCTTTCTGGGAAAACTTCGGGCTTGATTTCAATGAGATCCCCGTTCATCCACAGATATTGTGTTTCAACCTGGAAACGCATACCAATATGTGGATTCACGTGGATAATCTGAAAGAATACCAGTATGACGCATCGCTCAGGGAAAAACTGATTTTGCCGGAAGAACATCGTGATCTGATCGATATCCTGACACAGGATATGGATATCCTGATGGACGATATCGTGGCGGGCAAGTCGGGTGGTACCACGATTTTGTGCAAGGGGGCGCCTGGCCTGGGCAAAACACTGACCGCCGAAGTGTATTCGGAAGTCGTCGGAAGACCTTTGTATCGTGTGCATTCCGGACAACTTGGCGTAATGTCCGAGAATGTCGAGAAAAATCTCGAGCGTGTATTGAAACGTGCACAGCGGTGGGGGGCGATCATGCTGATTGATGAAGCGGATGTCTATATCCGTCGTCGTGGGAACGATATTGACCATAATGCCGTAGTCGCGTCGTTTTTGAGAACGCTGGAATATTTTCATGGTTTGTTGTTTCTGACGACCAATCGTGTGGAAGATGTGGATGACGCGATTGCATCGCGGTGTATTGCCACGATTCGCTATTCCGTTCCGAAAAAGGATGATGCCAAGCGGATATGGAATGTATTGTCCGAACAGTTCCAGTTTCCATTGTCCGATACATTGGTCGACAGTCTGGTGATGCATTTCGACGGTATTTCTGGCCGGGATATCAAGGAGTTGCTGAAGCTGACCGCCAAGTGGTGCCGTCAGAAGAAAGTCGCTCCGACGCTGGATGTGTTCAAGACCTGCGCACAGTTCAGAGGAATGTAGCTGACTTGTTGCGTGTTTATTGCGGAGTATCAAGCAGGCATGTCGGGTGTTTTCTTATTCTGAGCTTGTTGTGTCACGGCAGGCACACATAACGTGAATTAATTTTTATGGAGATCATGATGAAAAAACTATCCCATTCCGCACTGTTTGCCGTATTGTCGGTAATGGCTGGCCTCGCTTTTTCCGCCACCTATTATCCGCCATCCGAAATTGTGGAAACCACCGATCCGGCAGCTGCGCAAGCCGTCATGCAACAGGTGAAAGATATCCAGATGCAGGATGCAAAATCGATGCCACCGGCCAAACAGAAAGTGAACAAAGGCAAACAGGGCAAGAAAAAAGCAGCGGTCAAACAAATGCAGCAGGATATGAATGATATGTCCGGCGAATGATTGCGTTGTGCGAGGGTGACAAGGCGTGAATCGGAAAACAGGCAGCAAAATGCCTGTCATGGCCTGACAGGAAACCGGCTGCTTTTCCAAAACCGGATATGGCTTCAGGCTGATGCCTGAAGCCATATTTTTATTGTTCGCGCATAAACAGATACGCACACAATAATGGAACAGGGCGTCCGGTCGCACCTTTTGCTGCGCCACTGCGCCATGCTGTGCCGGCAATATCCAGATGGGCCCAGGTATATTTGCGTGTAAAACGCTCAAGAAAACAGGCAGCTGTGATGGAACCGGCCGGTTTTCCGCCGATATTGGCCATATCGGCGAAATTCGACTTCAGCTGTTCCTGATATGCGTCTTCTATCGGGAGACGCCACACGGGATCGTTGAATTGTCGTGCAGCAGCGATCAAATCGTTCGCCAGTTTGTCATGCGCTTCATCATGTCGTGTGAACAGACCACTGTTGATGTGACCGAGTGCGACGATACAGGCGCCGGTCAGCGTTGCGATATCGATGACGACGGCAGGGTTGAATTTTTCCGCATAGGTCAGCGCATCGCACAGGATAAGGCGGCCTTCGGCATCGGTATTCAGAATTTCGATCGTTTGTCCTGACATGGATGTCACGATATCGCCAGGTTTGTTGGCATGTCCGGATGGGAGATTCTCGCATGCGGGAATGATACCGATGACGTTCTGACGCAGCCCGATTTCGCCGATCGCCTTGAATGTCCCGAGAACGGCTCCGGCACCACACATATCGAATTTCATTTCGTCCATACCGGCACCAGGTTTGAGCGAAATGCCGCCCGAGTCGAAAGTGATACCTTTGCCCACCAGAACGACAGGCGCATCCTTGGGGTTTCCTTTCATATGCTTGATGACAATGAATTTGGGCGGTTCGTCGCTTCCTTTCGCAACGGAGAGGAAACTCCCCATTTTGAGCGATTCGACCTGTTTTTTATCGAGAACATCAAGGTCAAATTTGTAGGCTTGCGACAGATCTTCGGCTTGTCTGGCGAGATAGGACGGTGTACAGATATTGGCTGGCAGATTACCCAGATCACGTGCCAGTGACAGTCCTTTCATGACAGCGTTGGCGCGCCGCAGAGCTTCGGTGGCTGTGTCCACCTGCTCGGAAGGGATGTAAAATGATACTTTCCGGAGTTTGTGCGAAGGTTCTTTCGTACTTTTCAGGGCGTCGCTGTGATAAAACAGGGCGTGCAATTCGGCAAGGGTACTGTAAATCGTCCAAGAGACATCACGGCCGGATACTGAATCAAGCGGCAGCGCAAACAGTATTTCGCCGACATTGAGCGGTTTGACTGTTTTGATTGCAGCATCGATGGCTTGTCTGAAATCCTTTTCGGCAGTCGGTTTTTTGCCAAGTCCAAGTACAAGCAACCGTTTGGCCGCGACTTTCTCTGGAAAGCTGATTAGCAGTGCGGAACCGGTCTTTCCGCTGATGTCGCCGCTTTCCAGAGCGCGTGTGACAGCGCCACCAGAGTCAAGTGCGGTGGCGGCATCGGTCAGTTTGTGGTCATCGTAGATGCCGATAACAATACAGTCGGTTCTGATCGTGTTCAGAGAGTTTTTTTTGTCAGCTGTTTTTATGCTAAAGTCCATTTTTTCAAATCCTCCATGCTCCATTATAACTTCTCATGATTTTTCAACGTGCGCTTAAACGTGAGCTGTTCAGTACGGCGGGCGGTGTATTTTTGACGTTGTTCACGATTACCATCACGATGATGCTGATTCGCATACTGGGACAAGCTGCGAAGGGAAGAGTTGCATCGGAAGACGTGATCGCACTGATCGGTTTTACGGCCTTGAACTATATGCCGATCATCCTGATTTTGACGGGGTTTGTTTCCGTGCTGCTTGTCGTCACGAGAAGTTATCAGGATTCCGAAATGGTCGTCTGGTTCGCATCCGGACAGAGTTTGACGAAATGGTTGCGTCCGGTGCTGGAATTTGCATTGCCGATTGTCGTACTGGTTGCTTTGCTGGGGTTTATTGCGACGCCATGGGCATACCGGCAAAGCTCGGAATTTCGTGAAAGGTTTGAAAAACGCGAGGATATTGCCAGAATTTCTCCAGGAAAATTTCAGGAATCGGCATCGGCGCAAAGAGTGTTTTTCGTCGAAAAGATGTCCGACGATCTGAGTACAGTGGGAAATGTTTTCATCAACTCGATCAAAAACGGGGAAGTGAGTACGGTGGTTTCGCAAAACGGAACGATCGAAACGAATGAACAGGGTGAAAAATTCGTGGTGCTGGAAGACGGCGTGCGTTATGACGAAACTTTCGACCAATCCGATTTCCGTATCATGGAATTCGAAAAATATATCGCTTATATCGCACCGAAAGGCGATGTGTCCGTGTCGGATAACTCGACGCGTGCCATGACGACGCTGGAGCTGTTGCAGGATACGAACAGCAAGAAAAAGGGGGAACTGGTCTGGCGTATCGGTTTGCCATTCATGTCGGTATTGCTCATGTTGCTGGCGATCCCGCTGGGATTCGTCAATCCGAGGGCGGGGCGTTCCTTCAATCTGATTATTGCGGTATTGCTGTATATGACATACAGCAATCTGTCGAGTTTTATCCAGGCTTATGTCGGACAAAACAAACTGGCTTTCGGTCTGGGATGGTGGCCTTTGCATCTGGTGGTGGCACTGGTCGTTGTCATGCTGTTCGCGTTACGTCTGGGGGTCAATAGCCGGTATCACCCCTATGCGTTGCTGGCGGCCATGAAACACCGGCGTTTGCAGGCGAAAAGGAATGAGCCATGAAAATCCTGCAACGTTATTTTTTATCCCAGATCGTCCAGTCTGTCGTATTCATTCTGGTCGCGTTTCTCGGTCTGTTTGCGTTTTTCGATTTGATTACTGAATTATCGTCTGTCGGGCGTGGCGGATACCAGTTGCAACATGTATTTGTCTATATCCTGCTGGGATTTCCCGGATACATTTATGAGCTGATGCCGTTTGCGGTACTGATCGGTACGATCTATGCCATGGCACGATTCGCGTCCAATTCGGAGTTCACGATCATGAGGGTATCGTCCCTTTCGACACGGGATGCCTGTATGATGCTGGCCAAGGTGGGTGTGCTGTTTCTGGCGTTCACTTTTCTGGTAGGAGAAGTGTTGACACCCATTTCTTCACGGATGGCTTCCGAGTTCAGGAACGGTCTGATCGGAAGGAATATTTCGGACAGGTTCCGTACCGGTATGTGGAGCCGTGACACGATTCGGGAAAATGGTCATGATGGTGCTGTCATCGGATCCAGATTCATCAACATAAAATTCATGCAAACGGATGGCACGGTCGAACAGATCAAGTTTTATGAGTTCAATAAGGATATGGAACTGCTCAGAATCCTGGCAGCGGACAAAGGTGTCTATCTGGGCAATCGGGAATGGCGGTTCGAAGGCGTGACGGAATCGCGGGTCAAGTCCGAGAGCCGGAACAAAAATGCGCGCTTTCCGCAATCGGCTCCCCATCTGGATATTCAAAAATACGACACCGTAAAGGTGGTGTCCGATGTGACACCGGACATCTTGTCGGTCATATCGGTCGATGCCAACAAGATGTCTGCCTATGAACTGGCTGTGTACAATCAGCATCTTGTTGAAAACAAACAGGATGCAACCAGTTATCAGATAGCATTCTGGAAAAAAATCATATATCCTTTTTCTGTCTTCGTCATGATGGCACTGGCTTTGCCGTTTGCGTATCTCCATTTTCGTTCGGGTGGCGTCAGTCTGAAAATCTTTACCGGTATCATGATCGGGGTGGCATTTATTCTGATCAATAACCTGTTCTCGCATATCGGGTTGCTGAATACATGGCCGCCATTCCTGACGGCGGTCATTCCAAGCCTGTTGTTCCTGATATTTGCGGTTTTCGCACTCTGGTGGGTAGAACGACATTGATGTTTGCGCCCGTTTGCCTGGATGGTATGGTTTATGTCATGTTGTCCGGGTAAGCCGGAATCCCGATGCGTCAATCTGTGACCTGATTCAACTTTAACGAGACTCAACATGAATTTGCATCAGTTACGTTTTGTTCGTGAAGCGGTTCGGCAGAATTTCAATCTGACCGAAGCAGCCAAGGCGCTGTTCACTTCGCAACCCGGTGTTTCCAAGGCGATTATCGAACTGGAGGATGAACTGGGAGTCGATATTTTCAGGCGTCATGGGAAGCGTATTCGTGGATTGACCGAACCGGGACGCATGATTCTGAATTCCATTGAACTGATCATGCAGGAAGTGGATGATCTGAAACGGATCGGCAAGGAATATGCGGCACAGGATTCCGGAAGCCTGACCGTGGCGGCTACCCATACACAGGCCCGTTATTTTCTGCCGAAAATCATCCCCGGTTTCATGCAAAAGTATCCGAAAGTCAAATTGTCCCTGTTGCAACGCAAAACAGATGATATTGCCGAGATGGTGTTGCTTGATCAGGCCAACTTGGCGGTCGTGACCGATTATGTCGCCGAACAGGATGGATTGATTACCTTGCCATGCAACCGGTGGGAATTTCATCTGGTCGTCAAGCCGGATCATCCGTTAAATGATGTGAAGATGCTGACGCTTGAAGAGATCGCCAAATATCCCATTATTACGTATGACAAGATTTTCTATGGCAGAAGCCGCATAGAACATATTTTCCAGCAACGTAATGTCAAACCGGATATTTTGCTGGAAGTCATCGATGCGGATGTCATCAAAACGTATGTGGAACTGGGGCTGGGTGTCGGTATTATCGTCGGGATGGCGTTCAATCCGGAACAGGACGTCAACTTGCGTTCCATTCCCGTTGGACATCTTTTCGGAACAGGACGCTCCAGTATCCTGATCCGGAAAAACGCCTATTTGCGCGGGTATATCTATGCGTTCATCGAAATGATTTCCCCGAATCTGACGCGCAAGCTTGTCGAAAAAGCCTTGCTCGACGAAACGGAAAATTACGAACTCTGAACGAAAGATACGGATTTACCGAGCCAGAGTTTCCCAGACTTTCAGCAGGCGCTTGACCGAAACGGGGAAAGGAGTGCGCAGTTCCTGCGCAAAAAGCGATACGCGCAATTCTTCGAGTTGCCAACGATATTCGGCGATTTTGGGATCGTTTGTCGCGGATTGTCGCCTGTGTTCTTTCAGAAACCTGAAATAAGGAGTTGCCGCCTGATGCCAGCTCGCCAGCTGCGTTTTGTCGCGTTGCGGATCATTGCGGCATTTGTCGATGCGGATGCTGCATGCTTTCAGGTAACGCGGAAAATGTTTGAGCCGTTCCAGCGGATTGTCCGTGATGAAAGACTTGTCGATCAGACTGGCCAGCTGTTCGTTGATATCGGACAAAGCGTGATCGTGGGCACGGATCGACGGCAATTTCTTCTGGATGGCCTGGTATTCCGTCAGGATTTGCTGCACGACGCGTGCGATTTCATTGCAGATCAGACCGACACGTGCCTTGCCGTCGTTTTTTCTTTTCTCGAATTCGGATGCACGATCCGGCAGCGGCTGGTAAAGAAAAGCGGCATCCAGCGATGCCTGCAAGATCCTGTCGCGCAATTCTTCCTGAGTGCCCAGCTTGATGAATTGCATGCCCATCTGGGTCAGTCCATTGATATTTTTTCCGAGGAAACGGAGCTGGTCTTTCATCTGCAATGCAAACAGCCTGCGCAGACCGGCACGATGCAGACGGCTTGCAACGGCCGGCTCATCGAATACCTCGATTTCGCAATGCGTGGTTTTGTCAACCAGCGCAGGATATCCGATCAGGGTTTGTTTGCCCCGAGAGATTTCCAGCAGCTCGGGTAACGGTTCGAAATCCCATGTCGTGATTTTTTCCGCGAATGACGGTATTTCTGTCTGCATGGTTGCCGATGTTGCCTGTTGCTTCTTATCTGGCGCGATTGCGTTTTCTTGTATTTCGGTCGAGTGTTGTTCGGCCAGTTGCTGAAAGGCTGTACGAGCCTGTTTGCCCAGCATGGATTGCAGTGTCGCCAGATTGCGTGACATTTCCAGCATGCGTCCGTGTTCATCCACGACCTTGAAGTTCATGCACAAATGCGGCGGCAGATTCTCGGGTCTGAAATCTTCTTTTTTGGCAATGACACGGGTTTGTTCACGAATATCGTTTGTGATGGCATCGATCAGGGGGCCGAGACCGAAAGTGCCTTTTTCACGGATGCGTGTGACGAAGGCTGCGGCATAATCAGGCAGCGGGACGCAGTGCTTTCGCAGTTTTTGCGGCAACGATTTGAGGAGCAATTGAGTTTTTTCTTTCAGCATTCCCCAAACAAGCCATTCGCAACGTTCGGCGTCGATCTGGTTCAGTGCATAGATCGGGATAGTCAGTGTGATACCGTCCCGTACATTGCCGGGTTCGAAATGATAGGTCAACTGCATGTCGATGCCAGCCAGATGAAGCGTTTTCGGGAACAGATCGGTCGTGATGCCGGCCGCTTCATGGCGCATCAGATCGTCACGATTCAAAAACAGCAGCCGCGGATTTTCCCTTGTAGCATCTCGGTGCCATTTTTCGAAGGAAAAACCGTTGATGATACTTTTTGGCAGGATGCGGTCGTAAAAGGCGGCGATCAGGCTTTCATCGATCAGTACGTCTGTGCGTCTCGACTTGTGCTCCAGATTCTCGATTTCTCGCATCAGCCGCTGGTTATGTGCGAAAAACGGGGCGCGTGTTTCAAAGTCTCCGTTGACCAGTGCTTCACGAATGAAAATATCGCGCGCTTCCTCATGATGAATCTGCCCATAGTGGATACGCCGCTGGTTATAGACTACCAGCCCGTAAAGTGTGGCGCGTTCGAAAGCGGAAACCTGTGCAGGACGCTTTTCCCAGTGCGGGTCGCTCCATGATTTTTTCAGCAGATGGCTGCCGACACGTTCAAGCCATTCCGGCTGGATTTGCGCGATGCATCGTGCATACAGACGGCTGGTGTCGACCAGTTCGGCAGCCATGATCCATCGGCCGTTTTTGCGCGCGAGCGACGAGCCCGGCCAGATATGAAAACGGATACCGCGTGCGCCGAGAAAGACAGCGGCGTCTTCCGTTTTGCAGCCGATATTGCCCAAAAGACCGGTCAGCAATGCCAGATGCAGCTGCTCGTAGGTGGCGTCCGATTCATTGAGCCGCCAGCCGCGCTCACGCACGATGGTCAACAGTTGCGAGTGAATGTCACGCCATTCACGCAATCTCAAAAAGGAAAGAAACTGGTTGTGACAGCTTTCGCGTAGCAGGCGGTTGGATTGCTTGTTTTTAAGTGCGTCATCGAACCATTGCCAGATTTTGAGATAGGTGATGAATTCGGAACGGTTGTCTGCGAATTTGCGGTGAGCGTTGTCGGCGGCTTCCTGTGCATCGATCGGTCGTTCACGCGGGTCCTGAATGGACAACGCGGATGCGATGATCAGGATTTCTTTCAGACATTGATGATCGCGTGCTGCCAGAATCATTCGTCCGATGCGGGGATCGAGTGGCAACAGCGATAACTCATGTCCGACAGGTGTCATCTGGTTACGTTCGTCAAGCGCTCCCAGTTCCTGAAGCAGCTGGTAACCGTCTGCGATAGCACGTTTGAGCGGCGGTTCCATGAACGGGAAAGTATCGACTTCTCCCAGTTTCAGGGATTTCATGCGCAAAATGACGGAAGCCAGGGAAGAACGGAGGATTTCCGGTGCGGTATAAGGTGGCCTGAGCGCGTAATCCTGTTCGTCGTACAGCCGGATACAGATCCCCGATGCGATACGGCCGCAGCGACCGGCACGCTGGTTTGCAGCCGCTTGTGAAACCGGTTCGATATGCAACTGTTCGACCTTGTTGCGGTAGCTGTACCGTTTGACTCGAGCCAGTCCCGTGTCGATCACGAAATGGATACCAGGAACGGTCAGGGACGTTTCCGCGACATTGGTCGCCAGAATGATCCGGCGTCCATTGGATGGCTTGAAAATTTTTTCCTGTTCCTGCGCGGAAAGTCTGGCATAAAGCGGCAGAATCTGTACATGTGGAGGATGATGTTTTCTGAGAGCTTCCGCTGCTTCACGTATTTCCCGTTCACCCGGCAAAAAAACAAGTGTATCTCCTGAACCTGTCCGGAAAAGTTCATCGACGGCATCGACGATGGCATCCATCATGTCGCGGGTCTGGCGTGCGTCGGATTTGTCTTTCGTTTCATCCGGACGGCTATCCAGAATCGGGCGGTAACGGATTTCGACAGGATACAATCTGCCGGATACTTCGATGACCGGAACGGTTTCATGCTCGTTGGAAAAGTGGCGCGCAAAACGTTCCGCATCGATTGTCGCCGATGTAATGATCAATTTGAGATCGGGACGTTTGGGCAACAGTTGCTTGAGATAGCCCAGCAGAAAATCGATGTTCAGGCTGCGTTCGTGAGCTTCGTCGATAATGATGGTGTCATATTGTTTCAGCAGGCGATCGCTTTGTGTTTCCGCCAGCAAGATACCATCTGTCATCAGCTTGACAGATGCACCGGGACCGATTTTGTCGGTGAAACGTATTTTGTAGCCGACGATTTCTCCGGGAGGAGAATTCAGTTCGCGTGCGATACGGTTGGCGGTTGTGCTGGCGGCGATACGCCGTGGTTGGGTGTGGCCGATCAGACCCGCTTGTCCGCGTCCGAGTTCAAGACAGATTTTCGGGAGCTGGGTGGTTTTGCCTGAACCGGTTTCTCCACAAACCACGACTACCTGATGATCGCGTATGGCTTGTGCGATTTCGTCGCGCCGTGCAGAAACGGGCAGTTCCTCGGGATAGACAATCGGTGGAACAGGCGCGCGCGTGGTTCTGTCAGATACGGGCTTCAATGGACGGGAAGAACGTGGTTTTTTGGATAAAGATTCGGAAGCACTCATGTCGGTGCGCATTATAATCGTAAAGATAAGCGATTGTCTTGAAAAGACAGTCCGTTCCGGCTGCCGCCGCCTGTATGATGCGGCAGGCAAGTCCTGATGTACCGATAATCTGTTGGCTGGATAATCCGTTATGGAAGAACAATTCGTTAAGTGGTTGCGTTCGGTTGCCCCCTATATTCATGCGTTCCGGGGACAAACATTCGTCGTCGCCTTTCCGGGAGAGCTGGTAAAGGCCGGCATGCTGCCGGTTCTGGCACACGATATTTCCCTGTTGCATGCGCTGGGCATCAAGGTCGTCATCGTCCACGGCTCCCGCCCGCAAGTGGAAGAACAGCTTGATTTGCGTCATGTCAAGAGCCGTTACTATAACGGGACGCGTATCACTGACCCGGAAGCGCTGGAATGTGCAAAAGAAGCGGCCGGGGAACTGAGGCTGGATATCGAGGCGGCTTTCAGTCAGGGATTGCCCAATACGCCGATGGCGCATGCGGAAATACGCCTGATTTCCGGGAACTTCGTGACGGCGACGCCGCTCGGCATTCTGGAAGGTATCGACTTGCAGTGGACCGGCAAGGTCAGAAAAATCGCCTATGACAGTATTCATCCGATTCTCGCATCGGGCGATCTGGTCCTGCTCTCGCCGCTGGGCTATTCGCCGACCGGCGAAGCGTTCAACGTCCGTATGGAAGATGTTGCCGTTTCCGCTGCGCTGGCATTGCACGCGCACAAACTGATTTTCCTGACGGAAACACCGCTGGTTCATGATGCCGAAGGCAATGAGGTTCGTGAAATCACATCGCAGCGCGTGGAAGGTCTGTTGAAGACAGGACACCTCTCGCAGGAAGCGGCCTCGTATCTTCGGTATGCAGCCAAGGCCTGTATCGGCGGAACCCCCAGAACACATATCGTTCCATATGAAACGGACGGCTCGATTCTTCTGGAATTGTTTACGCATGACGGCATCGGTACCATGGTTACGTATGAGAATGTGGAATTTCTCAGGGAAGCGACGATCAAGGATGTCGGTGCGATTCTCAAGCTGATCGAACCTTTCGAAGCCAATGGCACGCTGGTCAAGCGCGGGCGCGAGTTACTGGAGCGGGAAATCGAATATTTTTCGGTTATCGAGCATGACGGTGTGATTTTCGGATGTGCGGCGTTGTATCCTTTCCCGGCTGAAAAAATGGCAGAAATGGCGTGTCTGATCGTCGATCCTGAAATTCAGGGTGAGGGTGATGGTGAACGGATTCTGAACCATATGGAAGACCGTGCCCGTGCACTGGGTTTCGACAAGCTGTTCATTCTGACGACACAGACCGCCCACTGGTTTTTGCATCGCGGGTTTGTTTATGCCAGTGTCGAGGAGTTGCCGAAAGACCGGCAGCGGATGTACAACTGGCAGCGCAAATCGCAAGTGCTGATCAAGAAACTTTGACGGGCCGATCCGGCTCCAATACGAAACATATCATTCATGGAGGAGTATATGACGCGAATCGTGCATTGCATCAAGCTGGACAAGGATGCGGAAGGACTGGATTTCCCGCCTTATCCTGGAGAACTTGGAAAAAAGATTTACGAAAACGTTTCGAAAGAAGCCTGGCAGGCCTGGGTCAGGTTGCAGACGATGCTGGTCAATGAATATCGTCTGAATATGGCTGATCCCAAAGCAAGGGCGTACCTGAAAGAACAGATGGAAAAACACTTTTTCGGCGAAGGCGCTGATCAGGTTGCCGGATATACCCCTGAAAAGCCATGAAAAACGTGACCGGATTGCCGGTAAGTACGTTATGATTGAAAGGCAACAAACGTTTTCTTGTAACGAAATCATGGGGGATTCATGCTTGATTCTTTGAGAGAAGCCGGAAAAAGCATCGGACGCGAACTCAATCGTGCATGGGAAAGTCTTTCGGATGGCTGGCGTGAGTTGCTGAGTCGGTGCAGTAACGCACTGGTTCATTTCGAGCGTTCAGGATACGGTAACGACAATGATTCGTTTCCACGCTGGGGGCTGATGAATGCGGAAGTCGAGGAAACGCCTGCCGAACTGGTCGTCAGGTTGGAAATGCCGGGAGTCGGCAAGGAAAGTTTCTCGATCCGGATCGTTGGCAATACACTTTTCATTCGTGGCGAAAAACGATTGGCGCGTGAAAGCGAAGGAAGTACTTACCATCTCGTCGAACGGGCCTATGGTACGTTCGAACGGACGATCGTATTGCCGAAAAATGTCGATAGCGAAAAAGCGCAGGCAAGCTATGTCGATGGTATTTTGTCGATTCGTTTGCCGAAGGCCGTCAGCGAAACTGTCAGGAACATTCCGGTGGAATGAGCGGCAGACCGGCTGGCATGACAAGAAAGGAGTCACAGATGACAATGACGATAAGTTCACCTGCATTTGCACATAACGAAATGATGCCGGCACGTTATACCTGTGAGGGTGACAATATTTCACCACCGCTGGCATGGACAGCCCCGCCCTCGGGTACGAAAAGTCTGGTCATGATCTCGGATGATCCGGATGCGCCGGATCCCGCCGCGCCGAAGATGACATGGGTGCACTGGGTGTTGTACAACTTGCCCCCGGTTGCCATGACATTACCGGAAGGGGTGGCCGACAGTGATTTGCCAAAGGGAACCGGAATCGGGCTTAACGATCGCCAGTATGCAGGATATAGCGGTCCTTGTCCGCCGATCGGAACGCATCGCTATTTCTTCAAACTGTATGCACTTGATACGGTATTGCCGGATCTCGGCAATACAACCAAGGCCGAAGTCGTCAAACGGATGGAAGGACACATACTGGCACAGTCGGAAGTGATCGGACTGTATATCCGTAAGGAAAATGCCTGAACGGAATACATTTCCGCAGGGCGATAAAAAAGGCGTTTCCCCTGTCATGGAAACGCCTTTTTCATAATGTACACGGGATCATCCGTTTTCCGAAGGCGATTTTTTCTCGTTATCGATCAGACCGCAACGGATCGCGTCATCAACGGTTTCCAGAAATACGAACTGCAACTGGTTGCGTGCATCTTCGGGAATATCGTCAAGATCGCGTTTGTTTCTGGCAGGAAGCATGACCGTTTTGATACCGGCACGTAATGCCGCCAATACTTTTTCACGGATGCCGCCGACAGGCAATACCAGACCACGCAAGCTGATTTCGCCTGTCATGGCATGATCGCTTGCAATCGGTTTGCCCATCATGACGGAGGCCAGCGCCAGAAACATGGCGACACCGGCGCTGGGCCCGTCTTTCGGAATGGCGCCTGCCGGGACGTGCACATGGATTTCGCTGTTTTCAAACTGTTCGGCAGCGATGCCGAGACTGTCGGCATGTGCCTTGACAAGCGTCAGGGCCGCTTGCGCACTTTCTTTCATGACGTCGCCGAGCTGTCCCGTCAGCGTCAGTCTGTTGCGTCCCGGAACGCGGCTGGCTTCGATAAAGAGGATGTCGCCGCCGACGGGAGTCCATGCCAGTCCGGTTGCGATACCCGGCATGCTGATATGCATGGCGGTTTCGCTGTCATAGACCGGCGCACCGAGAATATCCGGAATATCTCCGGAATCGATGGACACCTGTTCTGTATCGCCTTCCGCGATTTTCATGGCGGCATGGCGGAATACGCTGCCGATTTGCCGTTCAAGCTCACGTACACCGGCTTCACGTGTGTAATGAGCGATGATGTCGCGGATAGCCTGTTCAGTGATCTGGCAGTTTTCCGGCGACAGTCCGTTTTCTGAAAGTTCGCGCCGAATCAGATAACGCAAGGCGATTTGCGTTTTTTCCTGTTCCGTATAACCCGGAATCTGGATCATTTCCAGCCTGTCGCGCAAAGGGCCCGGAATGGTGTCAGGCATATTGGCGGTACAAATGAACAGGACTTTTGACAAATCGAAAGGTACGGCCAGATAGTTGTCACGGAACGTGTTGTTCTGCGCAGGATCCAGTACTTCAAGCAAAGCCGCCGAAGGATCACCCTGTACGCCGCTTCCCAGCTTGTCCACTTCATCCAGAAGAATGACGCAATTGTTGGTCCCGGCGCGGCGGATCGCTTGCATGATATTGCCGGGAAGCGCACCGATATAGGTACGCCGGTGGCCACGGATTTCCGCTTCGTCATGTACGCCGCCCATGCTGACACGCACAAACTGGCGGCCTGTCGCTCTTGCGATGCTTTGCCCAAGCGAGGTTTTGCCGACACCTGGAGGGCCGATGAAGCACAGAATCGGACTTTTCCCCTCCGGATTGAGCTTGTGGACAGCCAGAAACTCCAGAATGCGTTTCTTGATTTTTTCGAGACCGTAATGATCTTCGTCGAGGATACGGCGCGCTTCACGAATATCGGTTCTGTCCTCGGACGACACAGCCCATGGCAGATCCGACAGATATTCCAGATAGTTTTGCAGCATGGAATATTCGCTGGAGGAATCCGGCATGTTTTTCAGACGGTTCAGTTCCTTGACCGCATGTGCGTGTACTTCATCGGGCATACCCGCTTTTTCGATTTTTTCAGCCAGAGCATCTGTTTCGGATGAAGCATCGTCCATTTCACCGAGTTGCGTCTGGATAGTTTTGAGCTGTTCCCGCAACAGCGCTTCACGCTGGCGGTTATCCAGTCGATTCCGTGTTTTCTCGTCAATATCCTTGCTTACACGAAGTACCTCAAGCCGGTAGGAAAGATGGGATAACAATTTGTCGATCCGTTCCTTCAGATCGGTTGTTTCCAGAATATCCTGCTTTTCCGCAATCGTCAGATCCATCAGCCCCGTCATGAGATCGGCGAGCAATGCGGCCGATGTCACATGGCTGATGGAATCCGACAATTCCTGCGGAATTTGCGGCAACATCTGCAAAATATCGAGGGCACGGTGTTTGAGTTGTACCATTCGTCCCTCGATTTCCACATTGTCTTCCGGTTCTTCAGGCAGCTTTTCGATGCGCGCGACGAGAAACGGATAGCCCGGCAGCAGTTCCAGCAGCCGGAAGCGGCCTTCACCCTGACAGACGATATGATGGGCTTCGGAAGAGGCCGCCACATAGCGCAGGATGCTGGCTGTCGTGCCGACAGCGTACAAATCGCCTTGTGCGGGATCGGCTGTTTCGGGATTGCGTTGCAAGACAATACCGATCTGGCGATCCGCCTTCATGGCAGCCTGTGCCGCCTGTAAGGATTTTTCACGGGCAATGGTGACCGGGACGACCATACCCGGAAACAGCACCATGTTCCTGACCGGGATGATGATGATGGCATCTTCAGGAATGGGTGGTATTGTGCTTTTCTCGCCGGAATGGTCTTCCGGTATTGGAGATTGAGTATCGAGTTCTGGCATAGTCATGATATAAGGATTATCCGAGTTTGTTCAGTATCAGGCGCAGACAGCCGTCTTTGACGATGTTTTCGATCAGCCGGAAATGTCCGTCTGGCAAGCTGATCCGTTTTTCGAAACGTCCGTAAGGGATCTCCAGTCGCCGGATGACAGTGTCTGACGGTAAGGCTGCCTGCCGTTCTCCGATGACATGGATATGGCTGTTTTTGATGGAAACCGTAATGTTCGATGCATCCACGCCCGGAAGCGCGATCAGGATTTGCAGGTAACGGCCGGTTTCCAGTATGTCGGCCGGAGGTTCCCAGACTGGGCCATGGGCGGCTGGTTTGCCCAGTTGGAAAAAGCGTCGGTGGAGCTGGTCAGCCTGCTCCAGCATTTTTACTGCATGGAGCCACATGGCGCTGGCTGGATCGAGAATCTTCGTCATCGTGTTTTCCGTTCAGAGAAATGACATGAAAATGAAAGGGCATGTTGCAGGTTTAAATCACGATCGTTCCGGTGGAACCGGACGTATGTCGAAAGTATGCGTTCGGCAAAGGTTTTAATCATGATCAAAAAACGCCATAATGCATTTTATGGCATCCTGTTTTGCAAATTATCCTGTTTTCAGGATATATGGTTCCGTTTTATGATTAATCAAGGGCGGCAGTGCATACCGGACACGATAAACACATACGCCGGAATGAGTGTGCCGTATGGTATTGCGGTTTCAACACAGGAAGATTGAGACTAGAATACGAATCTTGTTTGTTTGGCGTTCCGGAGTTGTGATTGAAAAACTATCCTCATCCCGTTATAGCCCGTGAAGGCTGGTTTTATATTTTTGTTTCTTTTGCCGTTACCGTTGCCGTCACATGGTTGTGGGGCGTCTGGTCGCTGCCGTTGTGGCTGATCAGCCTGTTTGTCCTGCAGTTCTTCCGTGATCCGGCAAGGACGGTTCCGGATGTGCCCAATGGCGTCGTATCACCCGCCGATGGCAGGATTGTCGTGATCGAGAAAACGCAGGACGTCTATGGACAGCGTGAAGCGCTGAAGATCAGTGTATTCATGAATATCTTCAACGTTCATTCCAACCGTTTTCCGGTTGACGGCGAAGTGGAAAGCGTACACTATTTCCCGGGCAAGTTCGTCAATGCGGATCTGGACAAGGCATCGCTGGAAAACGAACGCAATGCCGTCATCATCAGGATGGAAAACGGTCAGATGGTTACCTGTGTCCAGGTTGCGGGACTGGTCGCACGAAGGATTTTATGTTATGTGAAACAAGGCGACAGATTGCAGAGAGGACAGCGTTTCGGTTTTATCCGTTTCGGTTCGCGGGTGGATGTTTATTTGCCGCTGTCGGCCAGACCCAGGGTGACAGTGGGTGACAAGGTATATGCAACGGAAACCGTTCTGGCGGAGCTGTCTCAATCCGCAGATTGAATTGGGGCACGATGTTTTGAAAAAGCGATACACTGTTTCCATTCTTGTCGGAGAAGGCGCATGACACAGCAGGAACAATCCGTTAACGATATGAACTCGACTCGCGCGAAATTGCGACGCAGGGGAATTTATCTGTTGCCGAACGCCATTACGATTTCTTCGTTGTTCTGCGGTTTTTACGCCATTGTCATGTCGCTGAATCTGGAGTTCAGGCAAGCGACGGTCGCCATTTTCATATCGATGGTGCTCGACAGTATGGACGGCAGGGTTGCGCGACTGACCAGAACGCAAAGCGAATTCGGCGCGCAGCTCGACAGTCTGGCCGATATGGTGGCGTTCGGTGCGGCTCCTGCGCTGGTGGTCTATGAATGGTCGTTGAAAGGAATGGGGCGTATCGGCTGGGTATCCGCCTTTGTGTTTTGCGCCTGCGCGGCGCTGAGACTGGCGAGGTTCAATACCAATATCGCTATCGTGGACAAACGTTATTTCCAGGGCTTGCCAAGCCCCGCTGCGGCGGCACTGGTGGCAGGGTTTATCTGGCTGATGGACGATGTCGGCTTCTCGGGCAGCGATTTTTACTGGACATCCTGGATTCTGACGCTGTATGCCGGTCTGACGATGGTATCGAATGTTCCGTTTTACAGTTTCAAGGTCATGGATATCCGCAAATCAGTACCGTTCATCGCCGTCATTCTGGTGGTGCTGATATTCGTCACGATATCGTTCGACCCGCCCAAGGTTTTGTTCGGCCTGTTCGTGATTTACGGTGTTTCGGGTTATATCGTATATATCTGGCGGAAAATAAAAGGAAAACCGGTCAGTATCGTCCAGACGAAAGAAGAACATCACGAGCAGGAAAACAGGGAATGATGTAAACTTGCGTGCCTGAATGGCTGTGCTGCAAGTTTGCGATGCAGAACCTGCCTGAAAAATATTGCATCAATTGAAAAAGGGGCTTATAGTTTTTTCCATGAATGTCAAATTGTTCAATTCCTTGTCCCGTTTCTGTGGCGATACGCCGTCCGGTCTGTCGCTACTGTTCGTTCTAGCGCGCCAGGCGTGCTGATATCTCTTGTCCACATATCCGTTGTTTTTTGGTCTTTGCCCACGAGGCAGAGACAACCGGAGGCGTATCCGGTCTAACTGAAATCTAATCGAATTATCCAAAGGAGCACATCATGGTCGGCACACCGGCAGACTCGGCAGAAAAAATCATCATATTTGATACCACATTGCGTGATGGCGAACAGGTTCCTGGCAGCCAGCTGAACACGCTTGAAAAAATCGAAGTCGCCAGAGCGCTGGAAGATCTGGGTGTCGACGTTATCGAAGCGGGTTTCCCGATTTCCAGTCCGGGTGATTTCAAGTCGGTTGTGGAAATTTCGAAGGTTGTCGAGAGACCGGTGATTTCCGCTTTGACCCGTGCGATCGAAAAGGATATCGACGTAGCGGCCGAGGCGCTGAAATATGCCAAGAAGGGGCGTATCCACACCGGTATCGGTACTTCACCCTATCATATTTATTCCAAATTGAACTCGACGCCGGAACAGATTCTGGAACGTGCCGTCAAGATGGTGAAATATGCCAAGAAGTATGTTGACGATGTCGAGTTCTTTGCTGAAGACGCAGGGCGAAGCGACAATGAATATCTGGCTCGTGTCGTGGAAGCCGTGATCGCAGCGGGTGCTACGGTTATCAATATTCCGGATACGACGGGTTATTGTACGCCTTATGAATATGGCGCCAAGATCAAGTATCTGAAAGATCATGTCGCCAACGTCGATCGTGCCACCCTTTCCGCACATTGCCATAACGATTTGGGCATGGCGACTGCCAATGCGCTGGCCGGTATCATGAACGGTATTCGTCAGGTCGAATGCACGATCAACGGTATCGGCGAACGGGCGGGTAATACCTCGCTGGAGGAAATCGTCATGATTCTGAAATGCCGCAAGGATATTCCGGCCTATACCGACATCGATACGACCAAGATCATCCGGACTTCCCGTCTGGTTTCCAATCTCATGCGTATGCCGGTTCAGCCGAACAAGGCGATTGTCGGCCGTAACGCCTTTGCACATTCCTCGGGCATTCATCAGGATGGCGTGTTGAAAAACCGCGAAAATTACGAAATCATCGATCCGGCCGATATCGGCGTGAGCGATTCCTCGATCGTGCTGACTGCGCGTAGCGGTCGTGCGGCACTGGATCATCATCTGCGCCGTCTGGGATATGCGCTCTCGCATGCCGAACTGGACGTGGCATACAGTAAATTCCTGGTGCTGGCCGACGCACAGAAATCCGTTTCCGATGAGGATCTTCGCAATCTGGCCGGTACCGGAACGGTGGAAGATGCACGGCGTATCAAGCTGGATTATCTGCAGGTCGTATGCGGCAAGGATGCCATTCCGATGGCGACGGTTCGCCTGATCATCGACGGTGAACCCTGTATCGCCACTGCAGCAGGCAACGGTCCGATCGATGCATCCATCAACGCCGTCCGCCAGTTGATTACCCAGAAAGTCACACTGGAAGAATTCCTGATTCAGGCATTTACCCGTGGTACGGACGATGTCGGCAAGGTTCACATCCAGGTGGAAAACAAGGGCAAGGTCTATTACGGCTTCTCGGCCAATACCGACATTATCACGGCATCGGTCAACGCCTATATCGATGCGGTATCCAAGATCATCTAAGACCTGATTTCGGGAATGACCATAAAAAAGGATGCGAGACACGCATCCTTTTTTGTACGCTTCTCAAAAGCCGATGCCGATTCCGGCGCCGCCTCCGACACCGCGTGTGCCGCCGCCGATACCGATACCGATTCCACTGCCGATTCCGCCGAAACTGCCGAACAGACCGTTGTCACGCAGATACAGCGGATCCTGTCCATTTTCGATGCCGCGGACGATGCCGCTGGAATCGAAGTAAATATGCATCATGGAGTTCCAGATACCTTCTTCCTTGTAACGGTAAGACCAGACTTCCTGTTTTTTCAGGGGAAGATAGGAAGTCTCGGTTGGATGACCGACGGTGCGCAAGACATCGTTTTTGTTGAACTGGTTGACCTGGATGGTGCCGAATTTTTCGCGTGTACGGACATTTTCATAGGAAATCAGTTTGCCATCCGGTCCGACTCGCGCCATATAGGCGTATTGTGACCACTCACCAACCGGCCATTCCAGCAGGCGCGTATTGCCATCCGGGTACTCGATGGCGGGAGGGCCGTTGTAGGCGATGACTTGTTCTACAGGCATGCCGGGGGTGAATTGTGGGCCCATGATGGCGGCGCAACCGCCCAGCGTCAGCAGGGCGGACAGCGCCAAAGCGGAAAAGGAACGTTTCATGGCAACCTCCTTTTATCGTTTTTCGTATCGTCAGTCGGCACGGAGATACATGGGATCCATGCCGTTTTCCATTCTCCTGACGATTCCCTGTGAGTCGAAATAAATGTACATCATGGAATTCCAGATGCCTTCTTCCTTGTAACGGTAAGCCCATACTTCCCGGTCGATCAGCGGCAGATAATCGACTTCTGTCGGATGTCCGACGGTTTGCAGCACATCGAGTTTGGTGAAACGGTCGATCGGAATGGAGCCGAATTTTTCACGTGTCAGTACCTGTTCGTAGGATATCAGTTTGCCGTCAGGTCCGATTTTTGCCATGTATGCGTATTGAGACCAGGCGCCGACGGACCATTCCAGAAGTCTTGTATCGCCGATTTGATAGACGGCATCCGGTTGGCCCTTCAGTGCGATCACTTCCTGTTCGGATATACCGGGTTGCGGTGTGATGAAAAGGGATGCGCAGCCGGAAAGTATCAGTGACAGGGAAAATATCAGCCATATCAGTCGTTTCATGATCATCATCCTGAAAAAAGCAATGGTTACAGTACTTATTGTACAGAAAAGGCTTTTCCGTTATACTGCCCTACCTGTCGATTCGACAGGAATTTTTGTAACGTATTCACGGCAAGAGGGGTATCCACTCCATTTGCCGCTTGTATGAGGTTAATCATTATGGCATTGCTTAAAGAAGACAAGGCGGCGATCGTATCCGCAAACGCGCGCAGCCAGAACGATACCGGATCTCCGGAAGTACAGGTCGCTTTGCTGACCGCACGCATCAACGATCTGAATGGTCACTTCAAGGTTCATACCAAGGATCACCATTCCCGTCGCGGACTGATCAAGATGGTGAACCGCCGCAAGAATTTGCTGGCTTACCTGCGCAAGAAAGATATCAACCGTTATCGTGACCTGATTGCGAAACTCGGTCTGAGAAAATAATCGCTGTTGCGAGCCGGAAGTTTTTGTGAAATGCCTGCGCCAGTATCTGTCGCGGGCATTTCGTTATGAACGGTAGCTGGTGTAAAGTGTCGAAAAACGGAGAATTGTCGTTATTGTCGAAAGTTGTTTGTCGTTGTGAGGCGAACGGCAGCGCCTGAAAACCTGCCGGCAAAAATGAAAGGAATTACATGTTCAATAAAGTAAGCAAGACGTTCCAGTACGGTCAGCACACCGTGACGCTGGAAACCGGAGAGATTGCACGCCAGGCCAGCGGCGCAGTGATGGTATCGATGGACGATACCGTTGTGCTGGCAACGGTTGTCGCCAAGGATGATATCAAACCTGGCCAGGATTTTTTTCCGCTGACGGTGGATTATATTGAAAAGAGTTATGCAGCCGGTCGTATTCCTGGCAGCTTCTTCAAACGCGAAGGTCGTCCATCGGAAAAGGAAACCCTGACATCCCGTCTGATCGACCGTCCGATTCGTCCGTTGTTCCCGGATGGCTATTTCAACGAAGTCCAGGTCATCATCCATGTATTGTCGGTCAATCCGGAAATCGATCCCGATATTCCGTCCATGATCGGTGCATCCGCAGCCTTGTGTATTTCCGGAATTCCTTTCAATGGGCCGCTGGGTGCCGCACGTGTCGGTTATATCGATGGTCAGTATGTCCTGAATCCGAATGCCTCGCAGCTGCCGTTGTCCCAGCTGGATCTGGTCGTTGCCGGTACCGAACAGGCGGTTTTGATGGTTGAATCCGAAGCGAAAGAATTGCCTGAAGACGTCATGCTGGGTGCTGTCGTGTATGGCCATGAACAAATGAAGGTCGTTATCCAGGCAATCGACGAGCTGGTGCGTGATGGCGGGAAACCGGAAGTCGAGTGGGAACCGCCTGCCAAAAATGAAGCGCTGATTGCCGAAGTCACGCGGATCGCGGAGCAGGAATTGCGCAAGGCTTACCAGATTCGCCAGAAACAGGCTCGTTCGACCGAATTGCGCCATATTTATGAAAGGGTCAACCAGACGCTGGCATCGGATGCCGAAGCAAAGGGCGAGGCTGCACCGGATACGGTCGAAGTCGGCAACATCCTGTTCGAGCTGGAAGCACGGATCGTTCGTTCCCAGATTCTGGACGGTGAACCCCGTATCGACGGACGCGATACCCGCACGGTACGTCCGATTTCCATTCGCACCGGTGTTTTGCCGAGAACGCATGGATCAGCGTTGTTCACACGCGGTGAAACGCAGGCGCTGGTCGTCGCAACGCTGGGTACTTCGCGCGACAACCAGAAGATCGACGGGCTGATGGGCGAATACAGCGATGCATTCATGATGCATTACAACATGCCGCCGTTCGCAACCGGTGAAACCGGTCGTGTCGGTACGCCGAAACGCCGTGAAATCGGTCATGGCCGTCTGGCGAAACGTGCACTGGTCGCCTGCCTTCCTTCTCAGGAAGAATTCAGCTATTCCATCCGTCTGGTATCGGAAATCATGGAATCCAACGGTTCATCGTCGATGGCGTCCGTTTGCGGCGGTTCTCTGGCACTGATGGATGCCGGTGTGCCGGTCAAAACGCATGTGGCAGGTATCGCCATGGGCTTGATCAAGGAAGGCAACAAGTTCGCTGTGCTGACCGACATTCTGGGTGACGAAGACCATCTCGGCGATATGGACTTCAAGGTCGCCGGTACTGAAAAAGGTGTGACCGCCTTGCAGATGGATATCAAGATCCAGGGCATTACCAAGGAAATCATGCAGGTCGCGCTGGCACAGGCACGTGAAGGGCGTATGCACATTCTGGGCAAGATGCAGGAAGCGATGCCGCACTTCAAGACGGAATTGTCCGACTTTGCTCCGCGCCTGATTACGATGCGTATCAATCCGGAAAAAATCCGTGATGTGATCGGCAAGGGCGGCGCGGTTATCCGTGCATTGACCGAAGAAACCGGTGCCCAGATCGATATCAGCGATGATGGTGTCGTTACGATCGCATCCGTCGATGCAGCAGCCGGTCAGGAAGCCAAACGTCGTATCGAGGAACTGACAGCTTCCGTTGAAGTCGGCAAAATCTATGACGGCACTGTCTTGAAATTGCTGGATTTCGGCGCTATTGTTCAGATATTGCCCGGTCGTGATGGCCTGTTGCATATCAGCCAGATTGCGAACGAACGCGTCAATGCCGTATCGGATTATCTGGAAGAAGGACAGTCGGTTCGTGTCAAGGTTCTCGAAACGGATGACCGTGGCCGGATCAAATTGTCCATGAAGGCCATTGCCGCAGAAGAAAACAACGCTTCAGCGGAATAGGATTTTTCTGTCTTCGGCATGTGTGCCGCAGGAATTCCGGAAAGTCCTCCCGGGAAACGCCGGGAGGACTTTTGTTTGATGGGACAGCCGATGTTCCAAACGGTTTGATGAATGAAGTCGAAGGAAACGCGGGCGAAGGGCAGATGATCATGGTATGCCCTGTATCCGGAACGTCATGACATACGTTTCGGTACCGGTTTCTTTCAGGATATCCCGAAAGGGGAAAAGAACAGATGAAAGCGATTGAAATTATCGACCAGGGGTCGAAAGGCTATCTTCAGCTGACAGAAAGACCAGTCCCGGTGGCTGGTGCCGGTGAAGTGCTTATCAGGGTACATGCAGCCGGTATCAACCGCCCTGACGTATTGCAGCGTATCGGTCGTTACGTAGTCCCGAAAGGTGCACCGGATATTCCGGGGCTTGAAATCGCCGGTGAAATCGTCGGCGGCGATTTGTCAGGCAGCGATTTCAAAATCGGCGATATGGTCTGTGCGCTGGTGCAGGGCGGAGGCTATGCCGAATACTGTACGGCTTGCACACGGTTATGTTTACCTATTCCGAAGGGATTGACGCCTGTCGAAGCGGCATCGCTGCCAGAAACCTATTTTACTGTCTGGAGCAATGTCTACGATTTCGGCAGACTAAAGGAAGGTGAAAGCTTGCTGGTTCAGGCAGGCGCATCCGGTATCGGCGTCACTGCCATCCAGATGGCACAGGCGATGGGGCATCGTGTGTTTGCTACGGCCAGAACAGAAGACAAATGCCGGGCATGTGAAAAGCTTGGCGCCGAACGGTGTATCAATTCCACGACGGAAAATTTTGCCGAATATATCAAGCAGGCCACGAATGGCAAGGGTGTCGATGTCATTCTGGATATTATCGGTGCGGCCGTTCTGGACAAGGAAATCGATTGTCTCGCCGATGAGGGGCGTCTCGTCCTGATCGCGTATCTGGGGGGACGTCTCGGTACCGTCGATCTGGCCCAGATCGTACACAGGCAACTGCTGGTTACCGGCTCAACCCTGCGTCCGCGTTCCAATGACTTCAAGGCAGAAATCGCGGCTAATCTGAGAAAGCGTGTCTGGCCGTTGATCGAGGCAGGGAAGATCAAACCGGTCATTTACCGGGTATTCCCGCTGGCCGAAGCCATGCAGGCACAGAAGCTGATGCAGTCCAATACCCATTTCGGCAAGATCGTGCTTCAGGTGATCTGAAGCGCTCGCCTTGCTTCATGCGGGATGGCGTTTGCGGAAAACCAGATCCCAGACGCCATGCCCGAGCCTTAATCCGCGTTTTTCGAATTTGGTCACCGGCCGGTAATCGGGACGTTCTGCGTATCCTGATGACGTATTCTGCAAACCGGGCTCAGCTCCCAGTACATCCAGCATCTGCTCCGCGTAATTTTGCCAGTCTGTCGCGCAATGCAGGTAACCGTTATCTGCAAGACGGCTGACCAGCAGACGGACGAAATCCGGCTGGATCAGCCGGCGTTTGTGGTGACGAGCCTTGTGCCATGGATCCGGAAAAAAAATATGGACGCCATCAAGTGAATTTGCGGCGATCATGTTTTCCAGTACCTCGACAGCATCGTGCTGGATGATCCGTATGTTGGATAATTTTTTCTCGCCGATCAGTTTGAGCAGGCTGCCCACACCCGGTGTATGGACTTCAACGCCGATAAAATCCGCATCCGGCCGGTTTTCGGCGATTGTCGCGGTCGTCTCTCCCATCCCGAAACCGATTTCCAGAATGACCAGCGCTTTTCTTCCGAATAATTGGATGCAATCCAGCGTTTTCCGTGCAAAGGGCAGGCAGTACGTCGAGCCCAGTTCACGGATGGCTCGTTCCTGCCCTGTCGAAAGACGTCCGGCACGAGTGACGAAACTGCGGATACGATGTGTTTCCGGATCGAAAAACATGGGCTTTCCGGAAGAATGCATAACGGGCTGGTCTGGCATGATCGGCTGTGTCATCAGGTAAAATGGAAAGAGAGCGTCATTTTACGCAGGTTTGAAAAGCTTGGGAACAGACGCAACATACCGCTTGACGCTTGAAGGCGTATCGAAACCCGTGCCGTAAACAGTGCATGCGTCCTGCAAAAAAGCCATGCGGCATACCGCCTGCGATACGGGCATTATGGGTATCGTCAGCGTTTTTTCGTATAGAAAAACCATAGCCAGCAAGCCAGTGACACCAGCAACAGCACAATAGAAATACACAATACCATCATGCCTTGTCCAAGCATGACGAGCGGAACGGCGAGTGATGTCCAGAAACCGCCACCCATGATCGGTTCATGAAGCAGCTGTTTATAACCGAAGGCTTCGGCTGCGACGGTCTTGTTGTCGGGGTCAACCGTGCGCAGCAGCATCAGCCCCGTAGCAGTCACACCGGTAGCCTGTCCAAGTTCTGCAATCGAGCGTTCGAACCATGCCTGGTCGAAAATACGGGGCCCGATGAACAGGACGGCGAAAATATTCCAAAGCATGCCGAAAGCGATCAGAATGCAGAGCGGCGCCCAATAGGCAAGGACAAATTCCACACGGATGGAAGCGATGGCGGCCACGACAAGAAAATCCAGCGCGGCTCCCGTAATACGTTGCATCTGACCGTGATCGGCCAGTTTGTCCAGACCGGTCTTTCTCAATGCCATCTGGAGCAGAACACCGCCGATCATGCACAACGGAAACAGGGGCAGGCTTTGCATGATTTTCATTTCATGAAACGCTGCAGGTGTGATGTGGTCGGTCAGAATCAATGCTTCCTTGATGCTGTATCCGATCAATATGGCGATGCCGACCAGTGCGATATGCAGTGCCAGCGAATCGACAGAATCGGAATAAACAGTCTGCCATCCGGCAGGAGGACGTTTGTCACAAGGATATATACCGATACGCTCCAGACGGGTTTTATCTTCAAATGTACGGATATTGTTGATGTCGCCGCGGCGCACGGCGATGTTGATGAGAATCATGCCGACGACGATGCCCAGTACCAGACCGGATGTCGCCACCGTATAGCCAAGATCTGCACCTGCCTGCCAGCCCAGTTCGGCAAAGGTTTCCGACAGGCCACCGACCGTTCCGTGACCACCTTCAAAACCGATCTCCAGCAGATTGCCGAAAACGTCCGGCACGTTGAACAATGGAGCCAGCAGCAGAAAAACGAGACCCAGACCGACGACATATTGTCCCCATGCGATGATTTGACCGAAGCAGAATTGCGGCGCGGTCAAATGCCAGATTTTTTTCAGGGATGTCGATGACATGCCCAAAAACAGACCTGCGAAAACGATGTTGATGAGAAATCCCGGCAGTTTGCCGAACGCCATGAACCAGTCGGGAGAAAGGATATGCTCCAATGTACTGATGACGATAAGCCCGATGAAACCGCCGATGACAGAAGCCGGGATGAAAAGGCGCTGGAAAATGGGAAAAAAAGACCGGATCGCCATTCCTGTTGCCAGAAGAACGCAAATGGCGCAAAAGGACATGATGGCAGTCATGGGAAACTTTCGTGTCGGGTTTGCAGGGAAACATGGTTGCCGGCGGGAAACACGATCGCAGGTGATGCCGCGCTCTACGGATAATGCGGCTGCGGCAGTCAGACGAGACCGTAATGAAATAATGCATCATCCATTGTATTTTTTCATGATACGGATCAGCTGTCAGTCCAATTGACCGTGTGAATTGGTATGTTCTGTTGCGAACATGAAACGTATGCCCTTCATCCATCCCATGAAAGACAGGCAGATGAGTTTTTGTAAGGTTCAGTCAATACGCTGGATGGATGACAAGGGATGATGGCTTTTAAGAAATTCCAGCTTCCGGATCGAAAGTGCCGGAGCCACCAGCAAAAGCTGGCTTGGGTACTGAAGAACAGTTATCGTCCGTTGCTCCAAAGCAAGAACAAAAGAAGTCGAAGAAACAGACGGTAAAAGTCAAAAGCAAGGCAACCGACGATGATTGGTAATCCGTTTTATTGAGTTGGTACTTATTGCGTCATACCTTGTATGGCGAAAACATGAAAGAGCTGATTCATATCAGCTCTTTCGTTATAAAAAGATAACTTTAACTGTGTGTCGTGAAATCCTGAAAGGCAG
Source organism: uncultured Oxalobacter sp. (assembly GCA_934270705.1). Classification (GTDB taxonomy): domain Bacteria; phylum Pseudomonadota; class Gammaproteobacteria; order Burkholderiales; family Burkholderiaceae_D; genus Oxalobacter. The sequence goes on from CAKQQG010000002.1 coordinate 32,475, forward strand.
GAGAATTCAAGCCATCTGCGAGCAAGAAAGTCGGTGGATGCGTATGGTCCGACAGGGCAAAAGAACGTTGTGAGACTGAATTCCCGTTTCCATATGGAAAAACACGGTGTCGGAAATATGCTTGTGAAGCAGGGAAAAGCGAAATGGAGTCATAAAACAAAAAACCCGCCTCAAGCGGGTTATCGTTTTTCCGGATTTGGTGCCCACGGAGGGATTTGAACCCCCACACCTCGCGGCACATGGACCTGAACCATGCGCGTCTACCAATTCCGCCACGTGGGCATTTGCTGTATTTGATATTATACAAGCTTCCGGCAGATTTAACCAGTCATGTCTGTCTTTTAAACTGACTGCCGAAACAGACTTGTCATTATAGCGTAATATGAAAATCTGTCAACAGTCTTGCGTAATCCGGTAAAAGCAAGGATGATGAGACTGTTGCAAGTCCGCAATGAACTTTTTGATCAAGAAATCTTTTGAAAAAATATCCTTATCCCATTCCCAGTCGGGAAGAAATTGTTGAATCCCTGCGTCAGGCACGGCGGGGACGGAGTGCCAAAACCATTGCACGGGAGCTGCATGTCAGTAAAGCTGGCATGGAAGGTCTGTTGAAACGTCTGGATGCCATGGAACGTGACGGTCAGCTGATGTGTGATGCCAGAGGCAACTACAAAATCAATACCGCCACGCATTTCATTACGGGTTATGTGCATGCACATCCGGATGGATACGGTTTTGTGATCCGAGATGATGGCGGGGAAGATATTTTCCTGTCCGAAAACGAGATGCAGAAGGTTATGCACAATGACAGGGTGCAGGTTCGCGTCGTCAATACGGACAAAAAGGGGCGTCAGGAGGGGGTGATCGTTTCGGTAATCAGCCGGGCGCATACCCATATTGTCGGGCGGCTGGTCAATGAAAATGGTGTCTGGCTGATCGTTCCGGAAGATCGGCGCATTGTTCATGACATTCTGGTGGACGGTTCTCCGGGCAAGGCGAAAGCCGGTCAGATTGTCAATGCACAGCTGGTCTCGCAACCGTCACGCTATACCCAGCCGGTGGCGCGGATTGTCGAAGTACTCGGCAATATGGATGATCCGGGAGTTGAAATCGAGATCGCCGTGCGCAAGTTCGGTCTGCCGCACATATTTTCTCGGGAGGCCTTGTCGGAAGCGGATCGCCTGCCGGATCAGGTATTGCCGGAAGATTTCGAAGGACGGGTCGATTTGCGTGATATTCCACTGGTGACGATCGACGGTGAGGATGCGCGGGACTTCGATGATGCGGTATATTGCGAGCCCGTCAAGCTGGATGGTACGGATGCATATCGTCTGATCGTTGCGATTGCCGATGTCAGTCATTATGTGAAACCGAATACACCACTGGACAAGGATGCGCTTTTGCGCGCGACGTCTGTGTATTTCCCGCGTCGGGTCATACCGATGTTGCCCGAGAAATTGTCCAACGGTTTGTGTTCGCTCAATCCGGATGTGGATCGGCTGGTGCTGGTGTGCGATGCACTGGTAAAGCCTGATGGGGAAGTGAGTGCTTACCAGTTTTATCCCGCAGTGATGCATTCAGCTGCAAGGATGACCTATACGTCGGTGGCGGCGATACTGGCCAACCAGAGAGGGCCTGAAGCGGCGATTTATGCCGGACTGGTTCCGCATCTGATGAATCTTTACGGCCTTTACAAGGTGCTGGCGGCCGCCCGGGAAAGGCGGGGGGCGATTGATTTCGAGACGGTCGAGACTTATATCGTCAGCAATGAGGCCGGAAAAATCGAGAAGATTTTGCCTCGCATACGTAACGATGCGCACAAGCTGATCGAGGAGTGCATGCTAACGGCCAATGTTTGTGCCGCAGATTTCATGAGGCGTTCTCATCACGCGGGCATTTATCGGGTACATGCCAGACCAAATGAACAAAAACTCGAACAGGTCAGGGCGTTTCTGGCACAGATCGGGTTGTCGCTGGGAGGTGGTGACGAACCGGAACCGTCCGATTATGCCGTATTGATCCGGCAGATCGAATCCAGACCGGATGCATCCCTGTTGCAGACCATGCTGTTACGTTCGATGCAGCAGGCCATGTACAGTCCAGACAATATCGGTCATTTCGGTCTGGCGTACGAAGCCTATACACATTTTACAAGTCCGATCAGACGGTATCCGGATTTGCTGACGCACCGGGTTATCAAGGCCATTCTGGCCGGAAAACATTATGTTCCGCAAGGTATCGATCGCCGCATGCTCAATACCCAGGTTCCGGGTTCGATACGCAAGCAGATGTTGCAGGAAAAGGCCGGAAAGACCCAAAAAACCAGTGCCGAAGAAGCCATCTGGGAAGCGCTTGGTCTGCATTGTTCCGCCAACGAACGGCGCGCCGACGATGCGTCACGTGATGTCGAGGCCTGGCTCAAGTGTTACTTTATCCGTGACAAGCTGGGCGAACATTTTACCGGCACGATTTCCGGTGTTGCCGGCTTTGGCATTTTTGTTCAGCTCGATGATCTGTTTATCGAGGGGATGGTGCATGTTGCCGATCTGGGGAGCGACTATTACCATTTCGATGAAATCCGTCATGAATTGCGTGGCGAGCGCACAGGTGTCCGTTATCAGTTGACGGATCGTGTGATCGTACAGGTCAGCCGTGTCGATATGGATGCACGCCAGATTGATTTGCTGATTGTCGATGGACCGTTCAGGGCGACGGATACCGCAGGAGAGAAGGGCGTGGCCGGGCAACCCGGACAGCATGTCATATTCGACAGGTACAAAAAGCGCAATATCGCGGCGTTGACCGACAAGGATGCAAGGATCGAGCCAGTGCGCGCAGGAAGGCGCCAGCGGTCGCGGTAAACGGAATTTCAGATCGGAAACAAAATGAAAAACAAGGTTATATTCGGTTTTCATGCCGTGACGTCGCGTTTGCGTCATGAAGCGTCATCAGTTGAAGAATTGCTGGTCGATTCGGAACGGAACGATCGCCGTATGCAGGATTTGCTGAAGATGGCCAAAGCAGCCGGTACCCGTATCATCGCAGCCGACAGTGCAAGGCTGGATAAAATGGTGGGAACACGGCGTCACCAGGGCGTGATTGCAATTGCCGCACCGTTGTCGTTGGCGAAAAATCTTGATGAATTGCTGGATGCGATTGAAGGGGCTCCCCTGTTGCTGGTACTCGATGGTATTACCGATCCGCACAATCTCGGCGCGTGCCTGAGGGTTGCCGACAGTGTAGGAGCGCATGCCGTCATTGCGCCGAAAGATCGTTCGGTCGGGGTCAATGCTACAGTCGAAAAAGTGGCAAGCGGTGCGGCACAGACCGTGCCATACATTACGGTTACCAATCTGGCGCGTACGCTTCGCCAGCTCAGGGAAAGGGATATTTGGGTCGTCGGAACTTCAGACGATGCCGAAAAAAGCCTCTATGAGGCGGATTATGCATCCGGTACCGCCTTCGTGATGGGTTCGGAGGGTGAAGGCATGCGGCGTCTGACCCGCGAAACCTGTGACGAGCTGGTCGCCATTCCGATGTTCGGCTTCGTGGAAAGCCTGAATATTTCTGTGGCGTCCGGTATTTGCCTGTATGAAGCACGGCGTCAACGGCTTGTGAAAACACGGTAAAACCGGCTGGCGATGTACATTTTTTCGGAAACGGTTATCATCTTGTTCCCGGATTGTTAATTATTGTCTTGAACATGTTTCGTCATTTACGCGAAGATATCAAAAGTATCATTGAACGTGATCCTGCCGCGCGCAATACCTGGGAAGTGCTGACTTGTTATCCGGGCTTTCAGGCTATTCTCGTTCATCGCGTTTCACACTGGTGCTGGAACCACGGACTGAAATGGTTCGCGCGTTTTTTCTCGCATCTGGCGCGTATTGTCACAGGCATTGAAATTCATCCGGGCGCAGTCATCGGCAGGCGTGTTTTCATCGACCATGGCTGTGGAGTCGTGATCGGCGAAACGGCCGAAGTCGGCGACGATTGCACGATCTATCAGGGTGTGACACTGGGCGGCACTTCGCTGAGCAAAGGCAAAAAACGGCATCCGACACTGGAACGGGGTGTCATTATCGGTGCCGGCGCCAAGGTATTGGGCAGTTTTACGGTGGGCGAGATGGCCAAGGTCGGCTCCAATGCGGTAGTTGTCAGACCGGTGCCTGCAGGTGCAACTGCCGTCGGTAATCCGGCACGGATTATCCAGAAGGATGAAAAGCGCGATGAAACCGATGCTGCCAGCGTACTGTTTTCCGCATACGGCATTACGCCCAATGCGGACGATCCGCTGATCAAGGCGTTGCGCGGTCTGATCAATAATGCCGCCGCGCAGGAGCATCAGCTGAAAAACATCATCGCCGCACTGGAAGCAGCGAAAATCCCGCTTGAAACATTGCCGGAAGAAGAAAAAGTCAGTCCGGAACAGCTCAACAAACTGGTGGAATAAGACACGTTTTTCCGGCTTTTTCGCCGGAAATTCCGCAATAAATCCAGACTGTTGCAAGTTTTACATCTTTTTGTCTTCCGAACTGTTTATTTCATCGGCAGATTTCTTTAACATGAGCGTAAGGTTTGTCATGCGATGGTCATCGCATGACAGATTGTCCTGGCTGGCGTCATAACAGCCGGAATTTTCCGGCCAGAAAGGAGATGGCGATGCAAAATCCCCTGAAAAAAGTGAATCTGGCCCATTATTGGCAAAAATCATTTGTCAAATGGGCGGTGGCGATTGTTGCATTGCTGATCGTCGTTTATGGTGTTGTCGGCTTTCTCGTCTTGCCGGGCATATTGCGTGACAAGGCGCAAGAGTTCGTGTACGGCAAGTTCGAGCGAACACTGGTTTTGTCGGATATCTCGTTCAATCCGTTTACACTGGCCGTCGAAATCGATGGGCTGCAACTGTCGGAGCACGGGCGCGACGAACCGTTCCTGACGTTTGATCATTTGACGCTGAATGTGTCTGCACAGTCGATTTTCAGGATGGCGCCGGTTATAGAGGAAATCAGGTTGATCAATCCGACGGTACGTCTCGTCCGTACTGAAAACCATCATTACAATATCGACGATTTCGTGGCCTTTGCCATGGAACCCAAAGAGGACGATTCACCGGCACGTTTTTCCATCAACAACATCCAGATCGAAAATGCGAAGATCGAATTTGACGATCGGCCGAAAAACAAACGGCATGTAGTGGACGAACTGAATGTAACGGTTCCTTTTGTATCGTCCATCCCGTCGCAGGTCGATATTTTCGTCGATCTGGCAGTCAGCGGAAAATTCAATAACGAAAAGATCGCACTGACCGGCAAGGCGCGTCCGTTCTTCAAGGAAAAAGACGGTAAGGTCACGGTCAATCTGGACAGAATCGATTTGCCTTCCTATGTGGATTATTTGCCGTTTACACCCAAATTCGCCCTGAAAGACGGAAAGGTATCCATTCAGATGGACGTCGGGTTCGAGCAACCGGAAAACGGCAAGCCAGGTCTGACACTGGCAGGCAATGTCTTGCTCGAATCGCTGGTCATGGATGGAGCAGACGGCCACCCGATCGCCAGAATCCCTGCACTGGGAATCGATCTGGCACAAAGCGATATCTTGTCAGGCAATATCGGAATCGATCGTATCGAACTCAAATCGCCCGAATTGTATCTGGACAGAAATCGGACCGGAGTCTGGAATGTGTTGCAGCTGGCTGATTTTCCACAAGGTAAAAAGACGGATAAGACCGCGACTGCCGACAAGGATGCAAACAAGACGGCCATTCCCTGGCATATCAGTCTGAAACAGTTTGCCTTGATGGATGGCACGTTCCGTATCAATGACCAGAGCCATGCCATACCGGCGGATTTTTCGATCGATCATTTCGGTTTGAGTGTCGATGGAGTCGTTCTGGATATTCCGGGACGCCATGTGACGGTAGAGAAAGTCGTATCCGAAGGGACGAGTATCGGGTTTTTGCATGGGAAACTGAAAAAACAGCAAAAGACACGTGTTCCGGCAAAGGCAATCCGGAAGGCGGTCAGCGAAGCGGGCGAGCAAACGGGTTTCGGTTTCCAGATCAACCATGCTGAAATCAGGGATTGGTCGATTCATTTCGAAAATCGTGATGCAGGTCAGAAAGTCGTAACGGATGTGGAAGGACTGACAGTCGTCGTTGACAATCTGTCCAGCCAGCCGGATCAGACGGTACAGCTGGCTGTGGATGCGAAAGTCAATCAGCATGGAACATTGTCGCTGGCAGGGAATCTGAATCTGTCGCCATTGAAGGCGGAAATCGATCTGGATTTCAGAAAGGTGGATATCCGTTTTGTCCAGCCTTACATTGACGAATTTGTCAATCTGTCGGTCAGACAGGCTGATTTGACACTTCAAGGCAAATTGCAGCTGGCGCAGACGAAACGCAACAGCCTGCAGACCCATTTTACGGGTAATGGCGGTATCGGCAAACTGGTGACGGTCGATCAGCTGAGTCGGCAGCCGTTTGTCAGCTGGAATGATTTGTCCCTGAAAGGCATCCGGTTCGATCTGGCGCCATTGTCGATAGTGGTCGATCAGGTCAGGCTGGATAATTTGTCTGCGCGGGTGATTCTCAGTTCCGCGGGTCGCCTCAATCTTCAGGACATCATGAGAAGCGAAGCCGGTGGCAGAAAGAGTCTGACGGATGCGGAAGAAAAAAGCAGGTTAGCGTCAGAAACACCGGCAGCTGGTACGAGAGTGGCGACCACGTCGAAAAAAGGTCCGGGTTATTCTGTCAAGATCGGAAAATGGTTGATAAACAAAGGCAGAATCCGTTTTTCAGACAATTTCATTCGTCCGAGATATACGGCAAATCTGAGCAATTTGCAGGGATCGGTTTCCGGGTTGTCTACGGCGGCGAACAAACGGGCTGCTGTCAATCTCAGAGGGCGAGTCAATGGTGCTCCGCTGGCGATTACCGGTTCATTCAATCCGTTCGGCAGTCTTGCGCTTGATATCAAGGCAAAAGTAAAGGGTATGGAACTGGCGCAGTTCAGTGCCTATTCGGGAAAGTATATCGGGTACGGAATCGAGAAAGGCAAATTATCTTTCGATGTGGCCTACAAGGTGGAAAACGATCAGCTTTCTGCGGAAAATGCCCTGATTCTTGATCAGCTGACACTGGGTGAGAAGGTGGAAAGCGAGTCTGCGCTCAATTTGCCGGTCAGCCTGGCGTTGTCGTTGCTGAAAGACAGAAACGGTGTGATCGATATCAATTTGCCGGTTGGCGGTTCGCTCAACGATCCGGAATTTTCTGTCGGCGGAATTGTCTTGCGTGTGATAGTCAATCTGATTCAGAAAGCGGTAACGGCGCCATTCTCCTTGCTGGCATCGGTAATCGGTGATTCCGAGGAACTTTCCTGGTTGCCGTTCGATCCGGGCAGTCATGCCATTTCACCTGCTGGTGAAAAGAAACTCGGCGTACTTGCCAGGGCGCTGGAAGAACGTCCCGGATTAAGTCTGGAACTTGCGGGCAGATACGACCCGGCAGTCGATAGCGAAGGACTGGGCAAAATGACGATCCTGCGCAAGATCAAAGCGGAAAAAGCACATGAAGCCGGACAGGCTGTCGCAGCGAAAGATATCGTTCTCAGTGAAAAGGAATATGCTGAAGGGGTGAAAGAGCTGTATGACGATGAAGACTTCGACAAACCGAGGAACTGGATCGGATTCAGCAAGTCATTGCCGTTGCCGGAAATGGAAAAACTGTTGTCACGGCATTATGCCGGCAAAAAGGACGACATGATCCGGTTGGCGGACAGACGGGCGCAGGCCGTGAAAAACTGGCTGGTGGAACAGGGCAAAATTTCGGAAGAAAGGCTGTTCGTGACGGCAAGCAAGGCGCGTGAGACCGCAGGGGAAGAATCTGGTAGTCGTGTGGATTTCTCTCTGAAGTGACGGGAGATTCTGGCGGAAATACAGGAATAGATGGCGGAACCGATGACGGAACAAAAAACGGGTGCTGGCAAAAATGGCAAACGTGTCTGGCCAAGGTATGTGCTGACAGGTTTTTTGTCTTTTCTGGCATTGTTGCTGGTGATAATAGGTGCCGGTATCGTGTTTCTTCCGGATATTGTCCAGTCAAAGGCTCGCGATTTCATGGCCGAGCAGTTCGATCGCAAGCTGACGGTCGGCGACATCAGCATGAATGTATTCAGCCTGACGATGGAAATGAAAGACGTCAGTTTGTCAGAATCCGGCGGCAACGGAACATTCGCTTCTTTCGATCGTCTGTTTGTCGAACTTTCACCAGAGACGTTGACTTCATTCAATCCGGTGATCAAACAGATCCGGTTGACGAAACCAGAGGTTCATATCGTTCGCAATCAGGAGCGGGTTTTCAATATCGCCGATATGGTGTCCTATTTTTCGCAGACAGAAGAAAAAAAGGAAGATACTGGCAAAACGCTCTTTTCCATCAACAATATCCAGATCGAAAACGGGACGATCAGGGCTGACGATGAAGCGCGCGACAAACATTTGCTGATCGATGATCTGAATATCAGCCTGCCGTTTATCGGCAATATGCCGACGGATGTCGATATATTCGTCAATTTCGGGATCACGGCACGTATCAACAAGGACAAGATCGAACTGATCGGCAAGTCGAAACCATCGCGTGATCGCAAAGGAGGCAGAATCGGTCTCAAACTGGAGCGGTTCGATCTTCCGACATATCTGGGATACTTGCCGTTCGATCCGGGTTTCAAACTCAAAAGCGGGAAATTTTCGGCCGATCTGGATATTGTTTTTGCCAAAAGGGAAGAGGATAAACGCCCTATTTATGTCGAAGGAAGTGTGACACTGGATTCGGTGTGGCTGACAGAGCCGGATAATACGGATGTATTCCGTTTTTCGGAACTGAAATTCGATATCGCCAGAAGCGATGTCGTATCCAGACAGATTGCGATAGACCGTATCGGACTGAAAGGCTCGCGCGTCTTTGTGGATCGCAATGCTGGCGGCCAGTGGAACTTCCAGCGTTTGCTGGCCGGTTTGCCACGCAAGAAGACATCTCAAACCGATGAAGCCGAGAAGAAGAAATCTGCACAGGCAAAGCGTGCTCTGACGGTTGATGTCCGCGAGCTGGCGATTGACCGCGGGCAAGTCAGACTGACGGATCGTGTGTCAGGTATTCAGTTCGACAGCGGCAGCATAACAACGAATCTTGGCCTGCACCTGGACGTTGTGCCGGACGAAAAGCCGAGGCTTTTTGCCGGTGGCAATGTAATGCTGAATGCGACAGGACTTTCCGGATTGCGAAATCGTGCAACCATTTTCCGGCTTGCCGGACTGAAAGTCGATATCGGTAGAAGCGATGTGTTGTCCGGCCACATCGGGATTAACCATATCGGTCTGAAAAATCCGCAAGTCTTTCTGGCGCGGGATCGTAACGGTCAGTGGAATATCGGATCATTGATGAAGTTGGGTCAAGGGACGGCATCTGATAGCCATGTATCAAGTAATGCGGCGTCGGGTAATGTACCGCTCGTGATCGATCTCGGTGCATTGCTAATCGAAGGGGGGCAAATGCGTTTTTCGGATTATGCCTATGCGACGCCAGTCCAAATATCGGCAGACCATTTCGGACTGAATGTCGAGAAACTGACCCTGGATATGAACAATCGTTATCTGTCTGCAGATAAAGTGATTTCTTCCGGTACACAGGTACAGATGATCCACGATTTACCGGAGCTGATCGCCCGCTTGCAAGGCAAGGACAAGGCCCGGGTTGTCAAAAAAGCCGCTCATACGGCATCAAGTCATACCGGTTTCCGTTTCCGGTTGAAACAGGCTGGTGTCAAGGGATGGGCGATACACTTTGAAAACCGGCATGAACGGCAGCCTGTCGTGACGACTGTCCGGCAACTGGATGTCATGCTGGAAAATCTGACCGAGGCAGCGGACAAGCCGGTGCCGTTACGCTTCCAAGCCAAAGTCAATGATCGGGGATCGATTGCCGTCAAAGGGAATGTGACCGCATCGCCGCTGAAAGCCGAACTGGATATGGATATCGGGGATGTGGATATCCGTTTTGTCCAGCCGTATATCAATGATTATGTGAATCTGAAATTGCGGCAGGCGGATTTGTCGGTGAAGGGGAAATTGTCCGCACATCAGGACAAGGATGGGCGCTTGCGAGGCCAGTTCCGTGGCGGGTTATCGATCGATCGACTGGCCGCGGTTGACCAGTTGACGGAACAACCGTTCATGAGCTGGAAGGATCTGGCGTTCGAGGGCGTCACTGTTGATTTGGATCCACTCTCGATCGTGGTGGACAGGGCGAAGATGAGCGACATGTCGGCACGGATTATTCTGTCGTCGGAAGGCAGACTGAATTTGCAGGATATTTTGCGCAGCAAGGCAGGCGGGCAAAAAAGTCTGACAGATAGCGATGCCGTGCGGAAAAACCGTGCGCGTACCGCAGCGATGAAACGTTCCGGAAAAAGACGGAAACAAAACAGGAAGGTTGCAGCAGCCAAGCCGCCGTTTTCGATTGCCATCAAACGCTGGCAGCTCCGTAACGGTAGCGTCCGTTTCTCCGATAATTTCATCAAACCTCGCTATACGGCCAATATTCGCAACTTACGTGGCGGTGTCCGGAATATCTCGAATGATCCGGCGACCCAGTCACGGATATGGATGAAGGGGCAGGTCAATGGTGCGCCGCTGGTGGTTTCGGGGTATATCAATCCGTTGAGTGATTCGCTTTCACTCAATATCAAGGCACAGGTGACGGGAATGGAACTGGCGCAATTCAGTGCCTATACCGGGAAATATCTGGGTTACGGAATTGAAAAAGGGAAATTGTCATACAAGGCGTCTTACCGTATCAGCAATGGCAAACTGGCTGCCGAAAATTCCCTGATTCTCGATCAATTGACACTGGGAGAGAAAGTCAAAAGCGATGAAGCGACCGATTTGTCTATCGAGCTGGCACTGGCCCTGCTGAAAGACAGCGATGGAGTGATCGATATCAATGTCCCGATCGCAGGATCGCTGAACGATCCGGAATTTTCGCTGGGCAGTATTGTCGGTACGGTGATCATGAATGCGCTGAAAAAGGTTGTGACAGCTCCGTTTTCTTTCCTGGCATCGCTCAACGAGAATGAAAAAGAACTTTCCGGTATGACTTTTGCGCCGGGCAGTGCGGAATTGACTGAAAAAGGCGTGCAGCGTCTGGAAAGAATGGCGCGCGGGTTGGCAAAACGACCGCACATCAAGCTGGAGATTACAGGGCGTTATGATGATGTCGCAGATCGTGCTGGACTGGGTGAGAGGGTATTGAACTGGAAAATCAGTGCGCTTAAACGGAAAAAACAGTCGATTCCGTCCTTTGAGGAAGTTTCGGTTTCACAGGCGGAATATCCGGCGTTGCTGCACGAAGTGTATCGGAACGAATCTTTCGACAAGCCGGAAAATGTGTCCGATGCCGAGATGGAGAAACTGTTGGCACAGTATTACGCCAGACGGGACGACAATTTGATATTGCTGGCGAACCGGCGTGCAGAAGCCGTCAAGAACTGGCTTGTCCTGAAAGGTAACTTGTCGGACGAAAGGATTTATCTGTTGGCCAGCAAGAAAGCCGAGGCTGAAAAAGACAGGCCTGCACACCGTGTCGATTTCAATTTGCGTTGGAAGAACTGAATGTTCCAGCGTCAGGGGCTGCCAACCGGACGTTTGGCGAAAGTTCTGCTCAGAAAAGGGGAACCGGCCAGCCCGAATCGCCAGGGCGTCTCTTTTGCGCGGGAAATACCGATACGCGGGCCGGATACGATGGTAACGGGATGTGGTGACGGTTCAATGCGGCACGACAGGGAATCCAGGGACAGACCATTATCGCTTCCCGTAATTCCCAATGCCTGACACAGCCGTCCGGGACCGGAGCAGAGCAGCCGGACATCCGTCATGGCGCGCCGTTTCTGCATGAGCGGAATGCCCTTGACCGGTTCGATAGCCCGAATCAGTACGGCAGCACCTTGTCCTGATGGACAACAGACGACATTGACACACCAGTGAATGCCGTAGGAACGGTAAACGTAAAGATGACCCGGCGGGCCGAACATGACGGCATTGCGCGGGGTCTTGCCACCAAAACTGTGAGATGCCGGATCCGCTTCATCATAAGCTTCCGTTTCGACGATGATGCCGCCGGTACCGCGAAAGGAAAAGAAGGTGCCAATGAGCTGTTGTGCCAGTATGTCAGGCGCAACGGAAAAGTCGATTCCTGCAATGACACGTGTCATGTGATGTGACGTATGACAAAAAGCGGTCGGAGATGTTCAGCAAGTGTGTCGCTGAAGATCGCCTTCCTGTGTCAGCACAATCCAGTCCCCGCGTGCCGGACTGATATCGAGATTCCAGTCGGAGAGCACCAGCCGGATACGCTCACCGTTTGCGCTTTGATGTATGTGGTGACCGGAATGGTGCGTGTGGCCGTGGATCAGGACGGTTGCTCCAGTCCGGTCGAACAACTCATCGATGACGGACGTATTGACATCCATCATTTTCGCCGATTTTTCCTGATTACCCTTTTGGCTGTCTTCACGCATACCGGCGATCAGCGCCTTGCGTTGTGCCAGTGGCATGGAGAGGAACTGTTTTTGCCAGAGCGGATTGCGAACCATTGTTCTGAATTGCATGTAAGCCGGATCGTCTGTGCATTGTGCATCACCATGAACCAGTGCGATTTTCTTTCCGGCCAGCTCAATGACCGCAGGTTCAGGCAAGGCTTTTGCGCCTGTGGCTTCAAGGAAGCGGTCTCCGGTCAGGAAATCGCGATTGCCGCAAATCCAGAAAATGTCCGTGCCGCTGTCGGACAGTGTACGGATCGCGCCGACAACGGTTTTCAGGTATTCCGAATCCATATCATCGTCGCCTGCCCAGTATTCGAACAGGTCGCCGAGAATATAGAGCCGTTCGGTCTGTTTACCTTGCGTTTGCAAAAAGTCCAGAAACGCACGGGTTGTTTCCGGCAGGGCCGGTTGCAAGTGCAGATCGGAGATGAAGATGGCTTTTTGTCGGGTATTCGTTTGGGCAGGCTGGTTCATGGATGGATCCGGAATAGATGAAACAATCAGATTTCTTCAGCTTTTTCGATGATGACGTCTTCCAGCGGGACATCGGCATGCATGCCGGCACGACCGGTCGCCACTCTTCTGATGCGATCGACGACGTCTTTTCCGTCAGTTACCTTGCCGAATACGCAATAGCCCCAGCCATCCTGTCCGGGATAGTCGAGGAAGTCATTGTTATTGACGTTGATGAAAAATTGCGCGGTTGCGGAATGCGGATCCGGCGTTCTGGCCATGGCGATGGAATATGTTTCGTTGGACAGGCCGTTGTTGGCTTCGTTTTCGATCGGCGGGTTGGTTTTCTTCTGTTTCATGCCGGGTTCGAAGCCGCCGCCCTGAATCATGAAGCCGTCGATGACCCGATGGAAGATGGTGTTGTTGTAAAAACCGGAACGTACATAAGACAGGAAGTTGTCAACGGTTTTGGGTGCGTTGGCAGCGTCCAGTTCAATCTTGATCGTGCCGAAATTGGTGTGCAATGCGACGGTCATAATTTTCCTTTGATAGGTTAGAAAGAAACAGTATGCCAGTTGGCCCGTACGGGAACCACGCCACTACTGCAAGAGCAGGTGGCGGAAAAACGGTGAATGCTTTTCCATATGGGAAAACATTCTAGCAAACTCTGGATGGGCGGGATATTATCGCAGCTTCAAATACCGCTGTTTTTGCATGGTTCATTGTTTTTCTTGTGTCAACCGGACATGTCAAAATGACGGTTACACAGTAAAATACCCGTTTATTTGATTTCATTTCAAAGTCGAAGATGAACGAACTCCAGATATACAACAGCCTGACGCGAAGCAAGCAGGTCTTTACGCCCATTGAACCGGGCAAGGTGCGCATGTATGTATGCGGCATGACGATTTACGATTATTGTCATATCGGTCATGCACGCATGATGATGTCATTCGATGTCGTATATCGCTGGCTGAAAGCGCTCGGCTATGAGGTGACCTATGTTCGCAACATTACCGATATCGACGACAAGATCATCCGGCGTGCCGGGGAAAACGGCGAAACCATATCGAGTCTGACAGCGAGGTTCACACAGTACATGCACGAAGATACGCAGGCGCTTGGCATATTGCCGCCGGATCATGAACCGCGGGCCACCGAGTATGTGCAGGAAATGCTGGAGCTGATCGGCAAGCTGGAACGAAACGGGTTGGCATACCAGTCGGAAGACGGGGATGTGAACTATTCTGTCCGTGATTTCGAGGGATACGGAAAACTTTCCGGCAAATCACTGGACGATTTGCGTGCAGGCGAACGTGTCGATATCAATACAGGCAAACGCGATCCGCTTGACTTCGTGTTATGGAAGTCGGCCAAGCCTGAAGAACCGGAAGAAGCGAAATGGCCTTCCAAATGGGGTGTCGGTCGCCCGGGCTGGCACATCGAGTGTTCAGCCATGTCCAGCAAATTGCTGGGAGATCATTTCGATATCCATGGTGGTGGTGCCGACTTGCAATTTCCGCATCACGAAAACGAAATCGCCCAGTCCGAAGGGGCAAGTCATCATCCATTCGTCAATTACTGGATGCATAACGGTTTTGTGCGTGTGGACAATGAAAAGATGTCGAAGTCGCTCGGCAATTTCTTTACGATCCGCGATGTATTGCAGACCTATGATGCCGAAGTCCTGCGTTTCTTCATCGTCCGTTCCCATTACCGCAGTCCGCTGAATTATTCGGATGCCCATCTCAATGATGCGCGTGCGGCACTGACGCGCCTTTATACGGCCTTGAAAGATGTGGACGTACAGGCAGGACCTGTCAATTGGGAAGAAGCGCATGCCGTGCGTTTCGCCCAGGCCATGAACGATGATTTCAATACGCCGGAAGCTGTGGCTGTTTTGTTCGATCTGGCCAACGAGGTGAACCGGACGCATTCGCCGGAAATGGCGAGCCAGCTCAAGGCGCTCGGCGGAGTGCTCGGATTGCTTGAACGCGATCCACGCCAGTTTCTCAAGGGGGATGGCAGTATCGATGCCGGCGAGGAACAGTGGATCGAACAACAGATTCAGGCACGTTTGCAAGCGCGGAAAGCAAAAGATTTCGAGACTGCCGACAAGATCCGTGGCGAACTGCTTGAAAAAGGCATCGTGCTGGAAGACCGTCCCGGCGGGAAGACGGAGTGGCGGCGTCAGTAAATGACGACCATGCGAAAAGTATCGCTTGACGATGCGGGGGTGTGGGAACAGGCATGCATGACGCTTGCGCGACGTGATCCGGTGCTGGAAGAACGGATCCGTCAGGCCGGCGGCGAACGCTTGATCGGCAGGGGTGATCCTTTCCGGACACTGGTGCGCTCGATCGTGGGGCAGCAAATTTCCGTGAAGGCCGCCGATGCGATATGGCAGCGTCTGATGGCGGTTTGTCCGGATTGTCGGCCGGCAGGAATTGCGGCGGTCGATGAGGCTTCGCTGGCTTCTTGCGGATTGTCGAAACGGAAGATCGATTATCTTCAGGATTTGGCGTTTCATTTTCTCGCGCGTAAAATCCGGATCGATCGCTGGATGGAAATGACAGATGAGGAAGTCATCGCTGATCTGGTACAGGTGCGTGGAATCGGGCGCTGGACAGCCGAAATGTTCCTGATTTTCAACTTGTTGCGTCCCAATGTGTTGCCGCTGGATGATGCCGGTTTGCAAAAGGCGGTCAGTACGCTTTATTTTTCGGGGCAGCCCGTTTTACGCAGCGAGATACGGAAAATCGCCGTTAACTGGGAACCCTGGTGTACCGTTGCGACCTGGTATTTGTGGCGCAGTTTGACACCACTTCCGGTAGAATACTGAAAAATTCAATTATGCGACTGCAAAAGCCGTGCAGTCGGTAAAAAGGAGATAGTGTGGCTAAGACAACTTTTCTCAGTTTCGAACAGCCTATTGCGGAACTGGATGCCAAGATCGAGGATTTGCGGAATGTCCAGGATGATTCGGCTGTCGATATTTCTGACGAAATCGCCAAACTGGCGCAAAAAAGCCGGCAATTGACCAAAGATATTTATTCAAAACTGACACCATGGCAGGTTTCACAGATCGCACGTCATCCAAACCGGCCTTATACACTGGATTATATCAACGGCATTTTTACCGATTTCCATGAATTGCATGGTGATCGTGCTTTTGCGGATGATCCTGCAATCGTTGGCGGGTTGGCCCGATTCAACGGTATGCCCTGTGTCGTGATGGGGCACCAGAAGGGGCGTGATGTCAAGGAAAGAAGTTTCCGGAATTTCGGTATGCCGCGTCCTGAAGGTTACCGCAAGGCGCTTCGTCTGATGCGGATGGCGGAAAAGTTCAATTTACCCATCTTCACCTTTGTCGATACGCCGGGCGCTTTTCCGGGGATCGATGCGGAAGAACGTGGCCAGTCGGAAGCGATCGGACGTAATCTGTTTGCCATGGCCGATCTGAAAGTGCCGATTATCGCCACCATTATCGGAGAAGGCGGTTCCGGTGGCGCGCTGGCGATTGCGGTGGCCGATACTGTCCAGATGTTGCAATATTCGGTTTATTCCGTCATTTCGCCGGAAGGCTGCGCATCCATTTTGTGGAAGACGGCAGAACGTGCCAATGAAGCGGCCGAAGCGCTTGGACTGACTGCGAAGCGACTGAAAGAAATCGGCATGATCGACCGGATTATCGAAGAGCCGCTGGGCGGCGCGCATCGTGATCTGAAAGGTATGATCGCCATTCTGAAGCAGGCGCTGGCCGAGTCGTATGAACAGCTCAAGGATGTGCCGATAGACGATTTGCTGGAAGCGCGTCGTGAAAAATGGCTGAATTACGGTAAATTCAAGGATACGGCCCAAACGAAATAATCGAGGCCATTTTGTACAAGCTGGAAAACGAATTCGAACGCGCATTGGAATCGGTTCTGATGCGCGTTTTTTCAATGGAAAACAGTGCTGGCATACAGCGCGATAGCGGGATATGGGCGAATGTACCGCCGGTTGCCGTTGCATACAGCGGAGGACTGGATTCGACGGTTTTGCTGATGCTGACTTCACGCATTGCTGAAAAAAAAGGTTTTCCTTTGCTGGCCTTTCATATCCATCATGGTCTGAACCGTGATGCGGATGCATGGCTTGCACATTGCCGCCAAACCTGTGTGAACCGCAATATCGGTTTTGACAGCCGCCGCGTCGTCATCGCCAGGCAAGGCGGACAAGGTATCGAGGCAGAGGCCAGACGGCAGCGGTATATCGCCCTCAATGCCTTGTGCCGGAAACATGACGTGCGGTTGCTGTTGACGGCGCATCATCAGGACGATCAGGTGGAGACGGTATTGCTGCAACTGATGCGCGGAACAGGTATCGCTGGTATGGCGGGGATGGCGCAGGTTGCACCCATACCGGAGTCTTCGTCGGAAAACAGGTATCTGGGACGACCGCTCTTGTCGTTTTCGCGTGAACGACTGACACAATGGGCAACGGCGGAAGGTTTTACGCACGTCGAAGACGATTCCAACAGCGATGTGCGCTATACACGCAATGCCATCCGGCACGAGCTGGTGCCGGTTCTCGCGCGGATTTTTCCAGGGTTCGGAAAACGTCTGGAGCAAACGGCACAGCACATGCGTAGTGCGCTGGAGATCCTCAACCATGCAGGCATGCAGGATGTGCAGGCATGTACGACGGAAACAGGAGCGCTGGATTTGGCAAAAATACAGGCGTTCGATGCTGGTAGAACGGATAATCTGTTGCGCTGCTGGCTGATAGCGAACGGATTGAAAATCCCGTCGGTGGCATGGTTTGAACAGATGAAGCGGCAGATTTTCCTCGCACGTCCGGATGCCGCGATCGAACTGCCGCTGGATGGGAAAATCATCAGGCGGTACCGGAAGGAAGTCGTCGTCTGTGGGCAGTTTGATGAAGAAACGGTTTACAGGGAAAGCATCGATTTACACTGGAACGGTGAGCCTTCTCTCTTGCTGGTTCCCTGGCGGGGAAGGCTGGTCTTTGAGTATGGGGACGATGGTATCGATCCGGAATGGCTCAAGGCGCAAACATTGCAAGTGCGCCCCTATCATGGTAACGCGATACTGAAATTGCCGAAGCGACCGACACGAAAACTGAAACTGTTATGTCAGGATGCGGGTATCACGCCGTGGCAGCGAATGGAAATGCCGCTGGTTTATATCGGGGATACGCTGGTATTCGCCGCCATGCTCGGACAGTCGGCCAAATATACGGAAAAAGGGAAAAAAGGTATCCGGCTTCGCTGGGAATGACAGGAACAGGTGTCTTTTAAATGCCAATCCTAAGCGATGCACTTGTGCATTTTGAACCCAAACTGTAAAGTTAAAAGCAGGACTTTCATTTACTTTTCAACACAAGAATAATTGTATGGCTTTAGTTGTTCACAAGTATGGCGGCACGTCGATGGGTTCTGTTGAACGCATCAAAAACGTCGCACGACGCGTCGCCAAATGGCATAACGCAGGGTACCAGGTTGTCGTCGTACCGTCGGCCATGGCGGGCGAAACGAACCGGCTGATCGCACTGGCACGTGAAATCATGCCTGAGCCGGATCAGCGCGAACTCGATATGGTCACATCCACCGGCGAACAGGTTTCGATCGGATTGTTGTCGATGGCACTCATGCAGCTCGGAAAGGAAGCGGTTTCCTTTACAGGCTGGCAGGTACCGGTCAAAACGGATGCATCGCATACCAAGGCACGTATCCAGTCCATCGACGATAAAAGAATCCGGGAATGCCTTGAACAGGGAAAAATCGTCATCATCGCCGGTTTTCAGGGAATTGATGAGGCGGGCGACATCACCACGCTGGGGCGCGGCGGTTCGGATACATCGGCAGTGGCGCTGGCGGCTGCGCTCAAGGCATCAGAGTGCCTGATTTATACCGATGTGGATGGTGTCTATACCACCGATCCGCGTGTGGTCTCTGAAGCGAGAAGACTGAAAAAAATCACCTTTGAAGAAATGCTGGAAATGGCGTCGCTCGGTTCCAAGGTGTTGCAGACACGTTCGGTGGAACTGGCAGGCAGCTATCATGTGCCGACACGGGTACTGTCGTCGCTGACCGATCCCGATATGCCCTTGGACGAAGAGTCGCGTTCCGGCACCCTGATTACTTTTGAAGAAGAAAATACCGATATGGAACAAACTGTTATTTCCGGAATTGCGTTCAGCAGGGATGAAGCGAAAATTACGGTACTGGGTGTACCGGACCGTCCGGGGATCGCTTTCCAGATTCTGGGTGCGATCGCCGATGCCAATATTGAAGTGGATATGATTATCCAGAACCAGTCGGTGGGCGGCAAAACCGATTTCACGTTCACAGTACCTCGTCCGGACTATAACCGTGCCATGGATGTACTCAACAACAAGGTCAAGGCGGAAATCGGCGCGACCGATATCATCGGAGATGCACGGGTTTCCAAGGTGTCGGCCATTGGCATCGGCATGCGCAGCCATGTCGGTGTGGCATCGAAAATGTTCGGCACACTGTTCGAGGAAGGTATCAATATCCTGATGATTTCGACGTCTGAAATCAAGATTTCGGTCATCATCGATGAAAAATATATGGAATTGGCCGTCAGGGCGTTGCACAAGGCTTTCGGGCTGGAAAAAGTCTAATGCGTGTGGAGCAAGGTTCAGGCTTGCGGAGAAACTGGCGGCGATAAAGACGTAATCCTGTTTGGGCATACAACGAATTGGGAGGCGAGCATGTCATACAAGTCGATACTGGTTCATCTGGACAAGAAAACGATTGCGGAACGTCGGGTGCGTATTGCAGCCAATCTGGCCATAGCAGAAGAAGCCTGTCTGCTCGGAGTGGCCATGATCGGTATTTCGACACAGACGTTCCAACAGGCGCAGATAGACGAGAAAGATCCTGTGCTGGCATCTCATCTGAAATTTCTCCATGATCGTGCCGCCCGTTTCGTACTCGAGTTTGAGACAGAAGCCAAGAGGATGGGCGTTTCATCCTACGAAGGCCGCATTGTGGATGGAGAAGCCAGCCAGGGGATCAGTCTGCTTTCTCGTGTCGCCGATCTTGTCGTGATCGGGCGTACCAATCTGAACGAAAAATCACCGATCGTCGCGCCGGATTTCCCGGAATATGTCATGATGAATGCAGGCAGGCCTGTATTGATCATTCCGCCGGAGTATGACAAGGATGTCGTCGGTAAAAGAGTCATGCTATGCTGGAACGCAAGTCGTGAATCGATACGTGCCGTGGCAGACGCTATTCCGATTCTTCGTCGCGCAGATCTGGTGCAGATCGTTATGTACAATATCGACGATGAACCGGATGTCAACGCAGAATTGGCTGGCAGCGATATTGCGCTTTATCTGGCACGTCATGGCATCAATGTGGAAGTATTGCCGCCCCAGAAAAGCAAACGTATCGGGGATGCACTCCTTGTTTTCGCAAGGGAGCAAGCGACGGATCTGCTGGTGATGGGGGGGTATGGTCATACCCGGTTCCGTGAATTTCTGCTGGGCGGTGTGACGCGAACCGTGCTTGCAGAATCCGATATCCCGATTCTGATGTCGCATTGACTGGCCGACAAATGGTGGATATATGTAAGTGAAGTGAATGTATTTTACGTGATGTTGCGTATTTCATGGTTCTGTCTTGCAATATCACAAGGTAAAATTATAATGGTGCAGTTTGGCTTGTCGTGCCTCGATCAGGAAGGACAATGTGCGTATTTTTGCAACGGAATTCCCGCATTTTTCGAAAGTTAGGGCTATTTATGAACAAGTTCGACGCAGTTGAGTATTTTTGGCTCCACTTTATCCAAAAGAAACAAAAGCAAGGCGCCCAACTTTAACAGTAGTCCAAGGATAGCGATGAAATGTGTTGATGATTTCCGGCTGGTTTTTAACGGGAAGGAGTATGTCCCGATCATAATTGGTGGGATGGGGGTCGATATTTCCACTCCACAGCTGGCGCTGGAGGCTGCACGGCTGGGCGGTATCGGACATATTTCCGACGCTATGGCGCTGGATACCGCAGACCGTTATTTCGGCACGCATTTCACACGTGACAAAACACGTCGGTACAAGGAATTCATCAAGATTCAGGACAAGACGGATGTTCATTTCGATCTGGGGGCCGTCGAGGAAGCGACCAAGCTGCATGTCCGGAATGTGATGGAAAAAAAACGCGGTGACGGTCTGATTTTTACCAATTGCATGGAAAAACTGACCATGAACGCATCGCGCGATACCTTGCGTGTCAGGTTGCGTGCCGCACTGGATGCTGGAATCGACGGGATTACACTGGCAGCCGGATTGCATCCCAATTCATTCAGGCTGATCGAGGATCATCCACGATTCCGCGATGCCAAGCTGGGCATTATCGTCTCTTCGTTGCGTGCCTTGCAAATCTTTCTGCGTCGCAATGCGAAACTGAACCGCTTGCCCGATTATGTCGTGGTGGAAGGGCCGCTAGCGGGTGGACATCTCGGTTTCGGGATGGATTGGGCGAAATATGATCTGAAAACGATCGTAGCGGAAATCGTCGAGTTTTTGAAAAAGGAAAATCTTTCGATTCCGTTGATTGCGGCAGGCGGGATTTTCACCGGTTCCGATGCAGTTGCGTTCCTTGAAAACGGTGTTGCCGGCGTTCAGGTGGCGACTCGCTTTACAGTCTCGAAGGAAAGCGGATTGCCCGAGGAAGTCAAACAGGAATATCTGAAAGCCAATGCAGACGATATCGAGGTGAACCAGATATCGCCAACAGGCTATCCCATGCGGATGTTGAAACAGTCACCGGCGATCGCCAAGGGATTGCGTCCGAATTGCGAATCCTACGGTTATATTCTGGAAAACGGGAAATGCGAATATCTGAAATCGTATTACCGCGAGCTGGAAAGTCATCCTGATGGCAAGAATATTTGTATCAAGGACAAGACCTGTCTGTGTACCCACATGCGTAACTATAATGTCTGGACATGCGGACATTATGCCTACCGACTGAAAGATACGACACGTAAATTGCCGGACGGAACGTACCGGATCGTCAGTGCAGAGCATATCTTCCTGGATTACCAGTTCAGCAAAAATCAGGAAATCAGGCTTCCGGAAGAATAAAAGTACTTCCCTCGAAGATGGCTTTCCATAAACGAACAGGCCACAGGTATCGTTCCTTGTGGCCTGTTTCGGTATGTGAAATGACGGGCTGTTGTTTCAATCCAGCAGTGTTTTCAGGGCATCTTCGTACAGTTTGGCTTCCATACGTTCAGCCTTTGCCAGTGTATCGAACCAGTTGGCGATTTCTTCAAGATTTTCATCCCGCGCGATTTCTGCCATTTTCGGGTAAACATCATGATAAAGATGAGTGGCGTATGTAATGGCCGATTGCAGGTTCAGACGGGTGATATTGTTGCGTAATCCGGTCTGCGGATTTTTTTGCAACAGCTGCAAGTTACCCATGGCATGTCCGCGACGGACAGATGCACTGGCACGCAATTTGGTGATGATGTCGTTATGTCCTTCAATATCGGCGCGATAGGCCGCATAATCGAAAGTCAAGGCTGACTGGGCTTCATGGAAAAAAGCCTCGATAATGTTTTTTTCTGTTTTCGTTCCTTTGATATCCATATCGTTGACTCCCTGATTTATTTATGGAAGGAATTCCGACTGATTCAGAATCGCAAAATCCCGTACCCTTTTCATAACCATGTTCTATTATCGGCTATCTTCAGAATAGAGAAAACCTTTATTACAAAAATTGTAATGCAGTGAGCAAAATACGGGATCGGTCATGCGTTTTTTCAAACAGAAAACGGTTACCACCATTCAGGCAATAACCGTTTTTCAGTGAAGCGAGGCCGTTTTTCCGGCTAGCCGCCGCGGCGCATGAGATCGAAAAAGTCAGCGTTGTTTTTTGTCGCTTTCATCTTGTCGAGAATAAATTCCATAGCCTCAATCTCATCCATACCATAAAGCAATTTACGGAGAATCCAGATTTTCTGCAATTGATCCGGCTTGATCAGCAATTCTTCACGTCGTGTACCGGATTTGTTCAGATTGATGGCAGGATAAACGCGTTTTTCGGCAAGACGACGTTCCAGATGGACTTCCATATTGCCTGTACCTTTGAATTCTTCGTAAATGACATCATCCATACGACTGCCGGTTTCGACCAGTGCAGTGGCGATGATGGTCAGGGAACCGCCTTCTTCCACATTGCGTGCGGCACCGAAAAAGCGTTTCGGACGCTGGAGTGCGTTGGCATCCACGCCGCCGGTCAAAACCTTGCCTGATGCAGGAATCACGGTGTTGTATGCACGTGCCAGACGGGTAATGGAATCCAGCAGGATGACAACGTCCTTTTTCATTTCTACAAGACGTTTGGCTTTTTCAAGAACCATTTCGGCAACCTGGACATGTCGGGTTGCAGGTTCATCGAATGTGGATGCGATCACTTCTCCCCGAACCGAACGCTGCATTTCCGTCACTTCTTCGGGACGTTCGTCGATCAGCAAGACGAAAAGGGTGACATCAGGATGGTTGGCGGTAATGGCATGGGCCATGTGTTGCAACATGACGGTTTTGCCGGATTTCGGAGAAGCGACCAGCAGACCACGTTGTCCTTTGCCGATCGGCGCGATCATATCGATGATACGACCGGTAATGTTTTCCTGTGCACTGATGTCCCGTTCCAGTCGTAACGGTTCATCAGGATGCAGGGGCGTCAGGTTTTCAAACAGCATCCGATGCTTGGAGGCTTCCGGCGGCGCGCCATTGACCTTGTCGACCTTGACCAGTGCAAAATACCGCTCACCATCCTTGGGTGTCCTGACTTCTCCTTCGATGGAGTCTCCGGTGTGCAGGTTGAAGCGGCGGATCTGGGAAGGCGAAATATAAATATCGTCAGTGGATGCCATGTAGCTGGCATCTGGCGAGCGCAGGAAACCGAAGCCGTCCGGCAGAATTTCGAGCGCACCATCACCATAGACCTGTTCACCTGCCTTTGCACGTTTTTTCAGAATGGCAAACATCAGTTCCTGTTTGCGCATGCGGGCAGCGTTGTCGATATCAAGATTGAGTGCCATGTCCAGCAGGGCAGACACGTGCATGGACTTTAATTCGGATAAATGCATAATCTAAAACTTAATGGTTCACAACCAGAGAAAACAAGATGTGCGTTACAGCAGATGGATGATTACGATGTATGGCATGGCGGCGGGAACTGCCGCCATGTGGCAGGCGGTCAGATGTTGCTGTCGATGAAAGCGATCAACTGGCTTTTGCTCAGCGCCCCTACTTTCTGGGCGGCAACCGTGCCGTTTTTGAACAGGATCAGTGTCGGAATACCGCGGATACCGAATCTTGCCGGGGTGACCTGGTTCGAATCGACATCCATCTTGGCGAAAGTGACCTTGCCAGCGTATTCACGTGAGACTTCGTCGAAGATCGGCGCAACCATTTTGCATGGCCCGCACCAGGTCGCCCAGAAATCGACCAGAACCGGTTTGTCGGACTTGAGTACATCTGCATCGAAAGATGTGTCGCTGATTGTCTTGATAGTGTCTGTCATAATATCTTCGGTAAATGAAGGGAGTGTCTGTCAAAAAACCGTCGTATCGGATAAACGTATCTGCAAGACCTTGCTTGTTCCAATGAACGAATGGCGGATGATTGTGGCAGATGAATGCTGGTCGTGCAGAAAACGCTGTATTTGAATAAAGTGGTATGAACGTTATTTTAACGGATACCGGATGCAAAAGATAATGCCGACATCAATAAACAGCGGATTGATTATAACCAAAAACGGAAAAGATGAGATATCAATGCCGTTTTTTACGCCGCATTCAGGCTGCCTGTTGTGCTTGTGACGAAAAGGCGACCTGTCGGTTCTTTATTGCGCGAATTCCTGCTGTGCCTCCGCCGTTTTTTGCGGTGCATCCGGCACATTTTCAGGCTTGACAAGCCCGCCACCCAGTGCACGATACAGTTCCACGGTATTGACCAGGCGCATCAGACGTGCATCGACCAGAGATTGTTCTGCTGCGAATTGTTGACGCTGCGCATCGAATACTTCCAGCGAACTGGCAATGCCGTTGTCGTAGCGTGCCAGTGACAGTCTCAGGCGATCCGTTTCCGAAGCAAGAACGGCTGCTTGTGCCTTGACCTGTTCATTGAGCCAGTCACGTGCCATCAGGGCATCTGCCACTTCGCGGAATGCAACCTGAATGGTTTTTTCATATTCAGCCACGGCGATGTTCTTGCGTGCTTCGGCAAGATCGAGGTTGGCGATATTGCGGCCGGCATCGAAAATCGGCAAGGTCAGGGCCGGCATGAAGGTCCACGCGCCAGTACCTGCATCGAAAAGGCCGGACAGGCTTGGGCTGGCTGTTCCCGCAAATGCTGTCAGGGTGATACGCGGGAAAAAGGCTGCCCTGGCTGCGCCTATATTGGCATTGGCGGCTTTCAGAAGCTGTTCGTATTG
Organism: uncultured Oxalobacter sp.; assembly: GCA_934270705.1. Lineage (GTDB taxonomy): Bacteria > Pseudomonadota > Gammaproteobacteria > Burkholderiales > Burkholderiaceae_D > Oxalobacter. The sequence continues at coordinate 58,011 of CAKQQG010000002.1, forward strand.
CCGGATATCCGGGCGGTTTTCCAAAAGTTCGGAAGGAAGTCCTGCAGGAATGTCCTGCATGATGTCATCTTCGGACAGATCATGTGCGGGCGGCAGATTTTCGATACGCTTTCCACCGATCAGCACGACCAATGCATTTTCCGTCTGTGCCCGTTCCCGTTGCAGCGCAGACAGCGAAACCAAGGCGGATTGCATCAACGTTTCGTACTGGCGCAATTCAAGTGCGGATGACGCGCCGACTTCATAGCGTTTTTGCATCAGCTCATACGATTGTTTGTAGGATTCGTATGACTGGCGGGCCAGTTCGATCTGTTTTGCCTGTGCACGTTCAGTCAGATAGGTTTTTGCGACTTCGGAAACCAGACTGATATAGGCGGAACGTTGCGCTTCTTCGGTCGCCAGATATTCAGCCAGCGCAGCATCGGTCAGGCTTTTGACGCGACCGAAGAAGTCCAGCTCGAATGCCGAGATACCAAGACCGACGCGGTAGTTGCCCTGCGTGACCATAGTATCGCCAGAAGAGAGGCTGCCGATCGTTCTGGATCTTGATGCTTCGCCTTCGACCTGAAAAGTCGGCAGACGATCTGCCCATTGTACGTTGTACAAGGCACGCGCTTCTTCGATACGCAGCGCTGTAATCCGCAGATCGCGGTTATTTTCAATGGCGGCTGCGATCAAGGCACGCAGACGGGGTTCGTGAAAAAATTCGTTCCAGCCGATTTTCGAAGCCGGTGTCTGTCCGGAAGCGTCGGGTTTTCCGGGAAATGTTTCCTCTACTGGCGCATCCGGACGGATATAAGTGGGCGCCATACTGCAACTTGAGAGAATACCGGCGACAAGCAGGGCCAGCGTACACTTTTTAATCATCTGTTTTGTCCTTCTTGTTTGCACGGCTCAGGAAGTCCAGTGCAAGTTTCCAGGGTTTTTTCCGGTCTTGCGTATTATTGCGTGCATACATGGCCTGTTGGCGCTTGTTGTCGCTGAAAATGGAACGTACGACAATGAAGAAGATCGGCACCAGATAGACTGCCAGAACGGTTGCCGTAATCATGCCGAACAGCACGCCTGTCCCGATGGCTTGCTGTGAGGCGGCACCTGCCCCTGACGCGATGGTCAACGGGATGACACCCAAAATAAATGCCATGGACGTCATGATGATAGGACGGAAACGCAGACGGACGGCTTCCAGTGTCGAACGGATCAAACCTTTGCCCTGTGCTTGCAAATCCTTGGCGAATTCGACGATCAGAATGGCGTTCTTGGCAGACAGACCGATGGTTGCGATCAGCCCAACCTTGAAATATACGTCATTGGGCATGCCGCGCAGGAACATGCCGGCCAGTGCGCCGATGACGCCAAGCGGTACCACGAGCAGCACGGCGATCGGAATCGTGGTGCTTTCATACAGCGCAGCCAGACAGAGGAACACAGCCAAAAGGGACAAAGCGTAAAGCATCGGCGCCTGTGAGCCGGATGTTTGTTCTTCCAGTGACTGACCTGTCCATTCGTAACCGAAGCCGGAAGGAAGCTGCTGCATAAGCGAGACCATTTCATTCATGGCATCACCCGTGCTGTAGCCATCTGCCGGCGTACCGGTGATACGCATGGCCGGATAGCCATTGTAACGGATCAACTGAATTGGCGCCTTTGTCCATTCCGTCGAGGAAAAGGCAGAAAACGGCACCATTGTTCCGGACGCATTGCGGACATAGATATTTTTGATATCGTCAGGCGTCATACGTTCGTTTGCCTCAAGCTGGACAATAACTCGCTGTTGTCGTCCGGTGCTGTCGAAATCGTTGACATAATTGGAACCAAGCGCTGTCGAAAGGGTGGTGTTGATGTCTTCAAACGAGACGCCCAGTGCATTGGCCTTTTCACGGTCGATTTTCAATGAAAGCTGCGGTGCGTTTTCCATACCATCGAAACGGACGTTTTTCAGTACCTTGCTTTCACGTGCGAGCTGGAGCAGCTGATCGCGTGCGGCAGTCAGCGCCTTGTTGCCCAGATCGGCACGATCCTGCAATCGGAAGACGAAACCTGTTTCGTTACCCAGTTCCCGGATAGGCGGCGGGTTCATCGGGAAGACGATGGCATCGCGGATTTTTGAAAAACGTGCAAAGGCGCGTTTGATGATTTCACTGGCAGAGCTGTCGGAATCACGTTCACCCCAATCTTTCAGGGTGACGAATGCCAGGCCGCCGTTCTGTGCACTTCCTGAAAAACTGTGACCGACAACCGTCACGACACCGTCGATTCCGGGTTCCTTCGAGAACTGGTCTTCGACCACTTTCAGGGCTTCCAGTGTTCTGGCCTGTGTCGCGCCGGCAGGTAGCTGAACGTTGGTATAGATATAACCCTGATCGTCATCGGGCAAAAAGGCGGTCGGCAGTTTCCAGAACATGAAGGCGGTACACAAAACGATCGCACCATAAATCACGATATAGCGGGTGATTTTGCCGAACATCTTCGAGACCTGACGTTCATACGTCATGGTCATGCTGTGGAAACGACGGTTGAACCAGCCGAAAAAGCCTTTTTTCTCGCTATGGGCATTCGGATCGACAGGTTTCAGGATCGTTGCACACAATGCCGGTGTTAGCGACAACGCGAGAAAAGCGGAAAATATCATCGAGGCGACCAGCGAAATGGAGAATTGCCGGTAGATACGACCGACAGAACCGCTGAAAAAGGCCATCGGAATGAAAACGGCCGTCAGCACTGTCGAAATACCGACGATAGCGCCGGTGATCTGGCCCATGGCCTTGTATGTCGCCTCACGGGGTGAGAGACCCTCTTCCGTCATGATACGTTCAACGTTTTCCACGACAACGATCGCGTCGTCGATCAGGATACCGATCGCCAGCACCATACCGAACATAGTCAGCATGTTGATCGAGAACCCAAGCGCTTTCATGACGATGAAGGTTCCCATCAACGCGATAGGCACCACGACAGTCGGAATGATCGTGTACCGGAAATTTTGCAGAAACAGGTACATGATGACGAATACCAGAAAGACGCCTTCGAGCAAGGTCTTTACCACTTCATGGATGGATGCGCTGACGAATTTCGAAGTATCGTTCTGGATACTGTATGCGACTCCTTCCGGAAAATACTTGGACAGTTCTTTCATTTTTTCCCGGACAGCGGTCATGGTCGCAATCGTGTTGGCGGTTGCAGTCGGCTGGATACCGAAGCCTGAAGACGGTTTGCCGTTCAGACGAGTGTATTTTTCATAGGTTCTGCCGCCCAGCTCAATACGTGCGACATCTTTCAGGCGGACAACCGAACCGTCGGTGTTGGCGCGCAAAATGATGTTTTCGAATTCTTCCACGGTTTGCAGCTGACCATGGACATCCACGTTCGCACTGAATGTTTCCGTCCCGACGTTGGGCGGGAATGCCGTTGCACCGGATGATACGACAGCGTTCTGGTTTTTGATCGCGTTGGCAACATCACCGGCCGTCAGGTTCAGACCGGTAAGCTTGATCGGATCGATCCAGACACGCATGGCCTTTTCCGTACCGAACACGGTCGCATCACCGACACCTGGAAGACGTTTGATTTCATAGAGAACGTTACGGTAGATGTAGTCGCCGAGATCGATAGGCGTCATGCGCCCGTCTGTCGAATACAGATTGATGATCGCCATGAAGTTGTTGCGCGACTTGTTGATGGTGACGCCTTGTTGCATGACGGCGTCAGGCAGTCGGGATTCGACGCGTTTGAGACGGTTCAGTACGTCGACCGCAGCCAGTTCGACGTCGGTTTCAGGGGTAAAGGACAAGGTGATCTTGCCGGTACCTGTCGCACTTTCCGATTCGAAATACTGAAGACCTGTCGCACCGTTCATTTCCAGTTCGATAATCTGGATGACACTGTCTTCCACCGTCTTGGCCGTGGCGCCAGGATAGGTTACGGAAACCGTGACCTGAGGCGGTGCCACGTTAGGATATTGCGAAATCGGCAGATTCAGAATGGACAGGATGCCGCCCAGCGTAATGAAGATTGCAATAACCCAAGCAAAAATAGGGCGATCAATAAAAAATCTTGCCATACGATATTCCCTCTTTTTGCCTATTCAGCAGCGGATTTGGCAGCCGGTTGGGGCGTTCCGGTGTTTTGCTGCGGAGTAATCGTTGACGCAGTATTTTCTGTGGCCGCACTTTCACGAATCGTCTGTCCGTTTTCAAGCGGCTGGGCGGCTGTCTGGGGCTGTTCTGCAGGCATTGCTTTCGGTTTGAGCGGATCTTCCCATGGAACGGCACGAACTGGTGCTCCCGCCTTGATTTTCTGAAGGCCCTCGACAACAACACGGTCACCCGGCTTCAAACCTTCCAGAACCTCCCACGAAGCACCTACAGCAGCACCGGTCTTGACCTTGCGGACTTCGACCTTGTCTTCATTGTTGAGGACCATGACGGTAGATCCGTCATTGGCGCGGATGACGGCCTGTTGCGGAACGGTGATGGCGTTTTCATTGATTGCCTGTTGCATGCGTGCGCGGACATACATGCCTGGCAGAACCATGTTGTCCGGATTGGGGAACAGTGCGCGGATAGTCAGTTCGCCGGTAGTCGGGTCAACCGTGATGTCGGAAAAGAGCAGTTTGCCGGTATGGTTGAAAATCGTGCCGTCTTCCATGACCATGGTGACTTTCAGACCGGATTTGTCGGCATCCTTGAGCATGCCAGCCTGCATCATCTGGCGCAGCTTCAGCAGTTCCGCACTGGATTGCGTCAAGTTCAGGTAAATCGGATCGATTTGCTGGATGGTCGCCAGAAGTGTTGCCTCGTTCTGGCCGACCAGTGCGCCTTCCGTGACCATCTGGCGCCCGATTCTGCCTGAAATCGGAGCGGTGACCCGCGCATATTCCAGATTCAGGTTGGCTCTGACCAGTTCGGCTTTTGCTGCATCGACATCAGCGGCAGCCTGTTGCTGTGCGGCGACGGCATCGTCATATTCCTGTTTGCTGACGGCATTGATCTTGACCAGCGGCGTGTAGCGTTTCAGTTTCAAATCCGCCTGAACCAGATTGGCTTTCGCGCGTGCCAGTGCTGCCTTGGCACTCTGGACAGCAGCCTGATAGTCCCGCGGATCGATCTGGAACAGGAGTTGTCCCTGTTTGACATAGGAACCTTCTTCGAATGCACGTTTGAGGATGATGCCAGGGACTCGTGCGCGGACTTCTGCAGTACGGTAAGACTCGATTCTTCCAGGCAATTCGTTTTCGATCGCCATTTTTTCCGGAGTGATCGTCACAAAGGCCGCTTCAGGCAACGGAGCCGGTGGCGCTTCCTTTTCACCGCAGGCAGCGAGCAGCGTGACGGCGATGAAAACGGCGCTTGCATTTCTGAAAATGGAAAAAGGTTTCATGGGTCTTTAAAAGAAAATGGATCCATTTCCCGTCGGAACAGGAATCTGGGAGCTTGTGTAAACAGTTAACTGCGCCATCTCACATGACGGAGACGACAAAATAACATACAATCATGAATGTATTTAAATGATTCTGCGCATTATCTGTCAGAAATGCTTTTCTCGCAACAAGCTTAATAATTTGTTACATATTGTAAATCGGGAGTCTTATGGAACGTGCCGGCAGGAAAAAGACACTGGAAACCCGTGATCGCATTCTGGACGCGGCAGAAGATGTGTTCAATGAATGCGGATATTCGAATACGACCCTTAACGAAATTGCGGAGGCCGCCGGTTTGACGCGCGGAGCGATCTACTGGCATTTCAAAAACAAGGAAGATCTTTTTCAGGCCATGTGCCTGCGGATACGGGAACCCATGGATGCGTTGATCGAGGGGATTGTGGAAAAAGATGTAAACGATCCCATCGCCCAACTGAGCAGGACGCATGAAACCATCATGCTGGAAGTCATCAACAATCCGCATTACCGGAGAGTGTTGAATATCCTGTTCCATAAATGCGAATTCACGCGCGAGACGGATCAGATCGTCATCCAGCAAAAGGAATGGTATACCTATTCGAGAAACATTGTCAGGACGATTCTGGTCAACGCACAGAAAAAGGCGCAGCTGCCTGCCGATCTCGATATTGAACTGGCGTGCAATTTGCTCGGGTTCATGTTCCGCGGATTGCTGGCGGATTGGCTGTTCATGCCAGACAGTTTCGATCTCATCGAAAATGCACGGAAGGTGAACGATGCCGTTTTCGAACTGATGCGATCCAGCGTTCATCTGAAAAAATGAAATGCCGGTTCAGGCTGTTCGTCTGAAAAAGCGGATGCACGAGAGCAGGCCGGTGAAGCAGGCGGTTGCACCGATCGTGATCAGGGTATCGACCGGTCCGACGGTTCCGAAGTGAAACAGGGTTCGTACAGGCGGAATGAAAATACCTGCCAGCAGGACAATGACCGTTACGGTCAGAACCGACCAGAGAATACGGTTTTTCTGCCTGAGCGATGCAACAAATGAACGGCTCCATGACCGGTTGATCAGAATCAGCCAAATGTCACCCGCGATCATGGCAGTGAAGGTCAGGGTTCTGGCCTGTTCCGTATCGAAACCATAAAGGTGGGCGAGCCAGTAAACCAGCACGACCCACGCCAGTAGGGCGACACCTTGCTTGACGCCAAGCCAAAGGATGGCTTTGTCGAAGATACGGGCATTTGTCGGACGCGGAGGGCGTGTCATGACATCCTTTTCTTCAGGTTCGTTTTCGAAGGCGACTGAACAGATGGGATCGACCATCAATTCGAAAAAGACGATATGAATGGGTAATAACATCAGTGGCCAGCCCAGCATGACCGGAATCAGCGACAAACCGGCGATAGGAATATGCGCGGCCACGATAAAAACAACGGCCTTGCGGATATTGTCGAAAATGCGTCGGCCAAGCCGGACGGCGCATACGATGGAAGAAAAATCGTCGTTTAGCAAAACCAGCGCCGCCGCTTCTCGGGCGACATCGGTTCCCCGTTCACCCATGGCAATGCCGATGTGGGCTGATTTCAGTGCCGGCGCATCATTGACGCCATCTCCGGTCATGGCGACGATTTCGCCGTTTTCTTTCAGGGCATTGACCAATTGCAGTTTCTGTTCCGGTGTCGCGCGACAGAAAACATTGCCGTTTCTGACGCGTTCACGCAGTTCTGCAGAAGGCAGCGTTTCCATTTCATGTCCGGCAAGAACCTTCCCGCTGGCATCCAGACAGGCTTCTTCTGCGATTTTACGGGCGGTGGCAGGGTAGTCGCCTGTAATCATCATGACCCGTATTCCGGCGGCAAGACATTCCCTGACGGCATTCGGCACAGCCGGGCGGAGCGGATCAGACAGGCCGATGATACCGAGAAACTCGAAATGGAAATCGTGCTGCTGTGAAGGCAATTCACCTTGCCGGAATGCTGCGCGTGCTACGGCCAGTACCCGCAGGCCTTGCCGTGCGAGTGAATCGACTTGTGCCGAAATGATGGCTGACGTTTCCTTATCGAGATGGCACAGATCAATGATCGCTTCGGGAGCACCCTTTGCGGCGATGACATACTGGCTCAGATCGGGAGATCGCCAGACACGTGAGATGGCAAGCAATTCACGTGAAAGAGGGTATTCTTCGACAAGGCTCCAGCTGTCGTGGATATGTTCCGTTCCGGCCAGAACCTGCCGCCCTGTTTGCTGGATGGCGCTTTCCATAGGATCGAACGGATCACGCTGGCTTGAGAGCATTGCGAATTCCAGCGTTTCATGGAAGTGTTCGGGAAAGTTGTCATGCTCCAGCGATGTCTCGTCCTTAAAGACATAGGTTTGTCCATTGACCATGATGTGGGAAAGCACCATGCGGTTTTGTGTGAGCGTTCCAGTTTTGTCCACGCACAATACCGTTGCTGCACCCAGCATTTCGATTGCGGGTATCTGGCGGGTCAGTACCCTTTTTTGAGCCATGCGCCATGCGCCAAGGCCGAGAAAAATGGCGAGAACCAGCGGAAATTCCGCAGGCATGATACTCATGGCCAGTGTCAGACCGGCCAGGATGCCGTGCAGCCAGTCATGCCGTGTCATTCCGTACCAGACGACCAGCAAAATGACCAGTGCGGCGCTGGCTGTGGCGACAACGCGGACGGCCTGCCGGGTTTCGGCCTGTACCCGGCTGGTTTCCGGTTTTTGTGTGGAAATCGCTTTGCCGATTTTGCCAAGTTCCGTGTTTTCGCCAATGGCTGTGACTCTGGCGATACCTGTTCCCTGTACGACAAGAGTGCCTGAAAACAGATAGGGCAGATCGTCTCCGCCCGGCTTGACTGCCGGCAGGGCGGCATCAGGATGCATGAGTTGTTTTCTGACAGGGACGGATTCGCCGGTCAACAGCGATTCATCGACCGAAAGATTTTGCGATTCCAGCAAAAACGCATCGGCCGGTATGCGATCACCTTCCGATAAAAACACGATATCGCCGGTGACGACATCCCGTCCGGCGATCCGTTTTTGCATGCCATCACGCAATACCAGCGCACGGGGACTGCTCAGGTCACGGAGCGCTTCCAGTGTCCGTTCGCTTTTGCGTTCCTGCAAAAAACTCATGGTGACGATGATGCAGACCGAGCCCAGAAGAATCAGCGCGTCTTCCAGACTGCCGATAATCAGATAAATGATGCCGCAGGACAATAGCAGCAGGAACATGGGTTCCGAGACAACATCCCATGCAATCGACAGAATTGAATGGGGTTTGGACGAAGACAGTTCGTTCGGTCCTTCACGAAGATGTTTTTCCTGAGCTGCTTTCTCGCTCAGCCCGTTCATGGACAGATCGGGTATCGTCCGACTTTCGTTTTCCGGGAAAGATGGCATGGTGTCAGCAAAATGAAAAATGTCTGGTGTAGCCAAAAATGAGAACGCGTCCTATTAAGAAAGACGGGTTCCAAAACCACGAATGGTGTTTTCCCATGACAGGAAAACACCATTCGTAAAAGCGATTATATGTCAGATTATCAGCGCAGTTCGTTGATCATTTTTTCCAGTTTGACGGTATCGGCACAGAAAAGCCGGATGCCTTCCGAGAGTTTTTCGGTCGCCATGGCATCGTTGTTGACTGAAAGACGGAATGTTTTTTCATCATAAGATATTTTTTCGACAGGATCCTGCAATGCCTGTTCGGGGGACAGTTTCCGTGTGACAGGTGTATCCGAATCGGAGAGTTTTTGCAGCAGTTCAGGACTGATCGTCAACAGGTCGCAGCCGGCCAGTTCGACGATTTGCGACGTGTTGCGGAAGCTGGCGCCCATGACTTCCGTGGCATATCCGAACTTTCGGTAATAATTGTAGATGCGCTTGACAGATTGTACCCCCGGATCGTCCGCACCCGTATATTCGTTGCCCGTCGCCTTCTTGTACCAGTCGTAGATACGTCCGACGAACGGGGAGATCAGCTGGACGTTCGCTTCTGCACTGGCAACGGCTTGCGGGAGTGAAAACATGAGGGTCATATTGCAACGGATGCCTTCTTTTTGCAGGACTTCCGCCGCACGTATGCCTTCCCATGTCGAGGCGATCTTGATGAGGACACGGTCGGTAGGAATGCCGGCGTGGTTATACAGGGCGATCAGCTCACGTCCTTTACGGATACTGCCTTCGGTATCGAACGACAGGCGGGCGTCTGCTTCGGTCGAAACACGTCCCGGGACGATTTTCAGAATTTCGACGCCGAACGCAACCAGCAGACGATCCATGATCGCTTCTGTCGATTTGTCTCGATTGTCATGAACGGTTTTTTCAAGCAATGCATGATAGGCATCTTTCTGGACTGCGCGCAGTATCAGCGACGGATTGGTAGTCGAATCCTGTGGTGAATAACGTTGGATGGACTGGAAATCTCCCGTGTCGGCAACGACAGTCGTGTATTGTTTCAGTTGATCCAGCTGGTTCATAAACGTCCTCATGCAATAAGTTGAAAGGGGAAAGAGGCAATTGATATTAAAACATATTATGGGATTGGCAGCAGCCGGTTTTCAAGATAAGACAATCCCGGTGTCACAAAAGGCGAATACCTGCGATCCGGCGCATGACCGGAAAAAACGGATGTATGCCGTTTGGCTTATTGCATGGCGGCTTTTGCCAACGCGATCAGACCGGCAGTCGAACTGTCGTGCGTTTTTGCAGGTTGACCTTCCAGTTCGCTCTGGATTGTTTTTGCCAGAACCTTGCCCAGTTCGACGCCCCACTGGTCGAAGCTGTTGATGTTCCAGATAACGCCTTCCACGAAAGTTTTGTGCTCATACAGTGCGATTAACGCCCCCAGTGTCTCAGGACGCAAAACGTTCATGAGAATGGTGTTGCTTGGACGGTTTCCGGGAAAAGTCCGTTGCGGAATCTGGAATGCCATTTCATCGGCATTCATATGTTGTGCGGAAAGTTCATCCCTGACCTGTTCGGCGGTTTTGCCGCACATCAGTGCTTCGGATTGTGCGAAACAATTCGACAGCAATGCGGCGTGATGTTTGGACAAAGTATGGTGCGGCGTCAGCGCAGTGATGAAATCGACGGGGACGATATCGGTTCCTTGATGCAGCAGCTGGAAATAGGCATGTTGCCCGTTGGTACCGATGTTTCCCCAGATGACCGGGCAAGTGTCATAGTCCAGCGGCTTGCCGTCTTTCTGGGTCTGTTTGCCGTTGCTTTCCATTTCGAGCTGTTGCAGGTAGTTCGGGAAACTGAACAAATCCTGCAGATAGGGCGCGATGGAAACGGAAGAGAAACCCAGGAAATTTCGGTTCCATATGGCGATCAGTCCGAAAACGACCGGCATGTTCGAGGCCAGTGGTGCATGTCTGAAATGAACATCCATGGCATGCGCACCTGCCAGAAATTCGGTGAAATGATTGTAGCCGACCGATAGCATGACGGGCAGGCCGATTGCAGACCAGACGGAATACCGTCCTCCGACCCAGTCCCAGAAGGGAAACAGGTTTTCGTCGGGGATGCCGAATCGTGCGACGGCTTCGGTATTCGTTGAAATGGCGATGAAATGCCGGTAAAGATCACGGACGGTGCCGTAATTGAGGAACCAGCTGCGGGCCGCGTGGGCGTTGAGCATGGTTTCCAGGGTGGTAAACGTCTTGGAGGCAATGATGAACAGCGTGGTTTCCGCGTTCACTTTTTGGAGGACGGCATCCAGATCATGGCCATCGACATTGGCGACGAAATGCACGTTGATGCCTTTGACATGGAAAGGGCGCAAAGCCTGGCAAACCATGCGAGGTCCCAG
>CAKQQG010000003.1 GCA_934270705.1 uncultured Oxalobacter sp.
CCCGCCGAGAAACGAAATTATGCACTTCTCTTCATTACCTGTCAAGCCCTTTCTTCAACTTTTTATCCGGCTTAACAATTTCTCCTCAACCCTCACATCAGTTTCCATACTTCTGTGCTGCTGAGAAATGAAATTATGTTCCTGTTCGACTGACTCGTCAATATCTGGATGAGTTTTTCTTTTCTGTAAAACAACACTCATTCGACTTGTCATCTCATTTGCCCGTTTTTCCGACGGGATCGGTAATTGCCGCAAAGGCCTGAAAATATTCCGGATATGTTTTTGCAACACATTGTGGATCGTTGATTCTGATTCTTGCGCCTTGCTTGCCATGTCCTGAAAGACTGGCCAGCGAAAAACACATCGCCATACGATGATCGTCATACGTATCGATTTCGGCATCAGCAATCGTCTCTGCAGGAATAATCTTCAACCAGTCTTCTCCGGTCTCGACTCCAACACCAAGTTTTGCCAGTTCGGTTGCCATTGCTGCGATTCTGTCCGTTTCCTTGACTCGCCAGCTGCCGATATTGCGCAGGACACTTGGACCGTCGGCATAAACCGCCAGCATCGCCACCGTCATCGCCGCATCCGGGATCAGATTGAAATCCTCATCGATCCCTTTCAGCACATCACCGGATGCGACCTTGATATAATTGTCACCATACTCGACACGCGCCCCCATTTTCGCAAGTACATCGACAAAACGGACGTCCCCCTGAATGCTGTTTCGTCCGATACCTTCCACTCTGACAGGTCCGCCCGCTATCGCAGCTGCCGCCAGAAAATAGGATGCAGACGATGCATCGCCTTCCACGTGCAGGACTCCCGGGCTTTTGTATGTTTGCCCTTTCCTGAGAACAAACGCATTCCAGCCATCCCGCTCGACAGTCACACCGAACGTTCGCATCAGATTCAGCGTAATTTCGATATATGGCTTGGAAATCAACTCGCCAATAACATGAATCGTCACATCTTCCGTTCTCGCCATCAGCGGCGCTGCCATCAGTAATGCCGTCAGAAACTGACTGGAGACATTGCCTCGCACTTTCAATTCATGCGTATTGAACTTTCCTTCATGAATCCTGATCGGCGGATAACCCGGATTTTTCACATACTCGATCTGCGCACCAGATGCATTGAGCGCATCCACAAGATCGCCGATCGGTCGTTCATGCATCCGCGGAATGCCATGCAAAAGAAATTCACCTCCCAGTACTGCCAGTGCGGCAGTCAACGGACGAATCGCGGTACCTGCGTTACCAAGAAACAAATCAGCCTTTTTGACTGGCAAATCGCCATGTGTACCGCTAACGATATATTCATCCGTATTTCCTGTCTGTTTCCACGGCACACCCAGCGCATGCAATGCATCCAGCATCACCGACGTATCATCCGATGACAACAAATCCCTGATAACCGTTTCCCCTTCTGCCAGTGCAGACAAAAGCAAAGTACGGTTCGATATGCTTTTCGATCCGGGAAGGCGAACGACTCCGGAAACATTGGCAACCGGCGACAAATCGATATATTTGGGATAACGAAACATCGGATTATTCCTGTTTTTTCCGTTCGGAACTTTCTATGGTATTGAGCCAGTTCATTCTGGCCTGCTGCGCACGTGCATAAATCTTTTCCAGTTCGCGGCCATCAGCCTTTGCCACCAAATCACGGATTTGCCTCAATTCATCCATATAGGCATCCATCTCCGTCAGCAAATGCTCTCTGTTCGCCAGCGTAATATCCCGCCACATTTCCGGCGACGAGCCTGCGATTCGCGTGAAGTCCCTGAATCCGCTCGCGGCATACCGGAAAAACAGCTCGGACTTGGGGTGACGCGCGACATAATCCACCAGCCCATACGCCAGTAAATGCGGCATATGACTGACGGTTGCGAACACATTGTCATGATCTTCCGGTGTCAGATAATGAATCACGGCACCACATTGTTCCCACAAACCCGCGATTCTTTCGATATCTTCCCGACGATTTTCGGCAAGTCGCGTGATGACCGTCTTCTTTCCCAGGAACAGATCATCCGTCGCAGCTTCCGGCCCGTTCATTTCACGACCTGCAATCGGGTGCGCCGGTATAAAACGACCGACTTGCTCCCCCAGCACATCGCGTACCATCGCCACGACATTCGTCTTGGTACTACCCGTATCGGTAACGATCAGGTCATCCGGCAAATAAGGCGATACCGAACGCAATACATTGGCCGTTTGCGCCACCGGCACGGCCAGCACCAGCAAATCGGCATTACGGAAAGTTTCCTCAAGCGACGAACCGGCATCATCCACAATACCCAATGCATGCGCCCTGGACAGAATTTCCCGATTCCGCTCCAGTCCGACAATACCACCACGGTAACCGGAGCGTCGCAAAGACAGCGCCAGCGAGCCACCGATCAGGCCGACACCGCAAATAACAATTTTCCTGAAAGCCATCACGAATTTGCCAGAATCGCTTTCAGTGCATCAACAAACGCGCGGTTTTCTTCCGGCAAGCCAATAGAGATACGCAGCCATTCCTGCAAGCCATAAGCATTGACAGGACGCACGATAATCCCGCGTTTGAGCAATTCCAGATTGACACGCGTACCGGCCTCCTTGTCCTGTCCGACCTTGACCAGAACGAAATTCCCGTGCGAAGGAACATATGCCAGCCCCATGGCATCGAAAGATTCCGTCAGATAACGGTATCCGTCCGCATTGATTTTCGCGCTCTTTTCCAGAAACGCGTGGTCTTGCAAGGCGGCGACTGCTGCGGCCTGTGCCAGCGCGTTCACGTTGAACGGCTGCCGGACACGATTCAGAAGATCTGTCACTTCCGTCTGGGCCAGACCAAACCCGACACGCAAACCAGCCAGACCATAGGCCTTCGAGAATGTACGCGAAACCAGCAAATTGGGGTATTTCCGAACCCATTCCGTGGAATCGTACTGGATCGAGGCATCCAGATATTCATTATATGCTTCGTCGATCACCACCACGATATCGGACGGAACCTTGTCGAGAAAAGCCTCGATAGCTTCCGGCTGAAGGAACGTACCGGTAGGATTGTTCGGATTGGCGATGAAAACCAGTTTGGTATCCGGTCTGATGGCAGCAAGCATCGCCGGCAGATCATGTCCAAAATCGACCGAAGGAACCTGAATCCCGTTAGCACCCGTCGCCTTGGCAACAAGCGCATATACCAGAAACGAATATTCCGAAAAAACAATGGATTGTCCGGGCTGGACAAACGTTCTGCCAGCCAGATCAATGATATCGTTGCTGCCGTTGCCCAGCGTAATCCAGTCCTGCGGCACACCGTAACGTTCGGAAATCGCCTTTTTCAATTCAAACCCGTTAGCGTCAGGATAACGCCCCGTTTCATCAAGCGCTTTCCGCACGGCGACCTTGGCCGATTCCGGCATACCCAACGGATTTTCGTTGGACGCCAGTTTGATGATTTTTTCGGGATCCAGACCGAATTCGCGGGCAACCTCTGAAATCGGCTTGCCTGCCTGATAGGGCGCAATGGCGCGTATATATTCCGGAGCGAACTGATTAGACATAATGATTCCAGTCATAACGAACTAAATAGGATATGAACCAAGTACCTTGAAATAAACGACCCTGTCTTTCAATTCCGACAGTGCCTGTTTGATCTTCTCTTCCCTGACGTGGCCCTCGATATCCACGAAAAAGTAATATTCCCAGTTACCGGTTTTGGCCGGTCTGGATTCCAGCCTCGTCATGGATACGCCATATTTTTCCAGCGGTTCCAGCATACTGTACACGGCACCCGCCTTGTTCTGCACCGACAACAACAGCGAAGTCTGATCTCTGCCTGTCGGTTCCGTTTCCTTTCGACCGATCACGGCAAACCTCGTCCTGTTTTGCGGTTCATCCTGAATATGCGCATTGACGACCTGAAGTCCGTAACGCTTCGATGCGATTTCACCGGCAATAGCCGCCACATTGCCATCTTCACTGGCCATACGCGCAGCTTCCGCATTGGAAGAAACCGCTTGTCTCGGAATATTCGGAAAATGCTGATTGAGCCACCCCTGACACTGTGCCAGCGCCTGCGAATGCGCGCAAATAGTATGCACGCCATCCATATTCCCGCTTTGCGTCATCAAATTGTGCTGCACTGGAATGGAGACCTCGCTACTGATCGTCAGCGGCGTTTGCATCAGCAAATCCAGCGTCCGGTTGATCGCACCTTCCGTTGAATTTTCAACAGGCACCACACCGAAGTCTGCCGTTCCAGCCTCCACTGCCCGGAAAACTTCATCTATGGACATGCAAGGCAACACATCGACCGACATCCCGAAACCACGATACGCGGCCTGTTCCGAAAATGTACCGGCCGGGCCGAGATAAGCGACAATCATCTTTTTCTCCAGCGCACGGCATGCCGACATGATTTCCTTGAAAATCGTCTGCAACGCTGCATCGCCCAGCGGACCGGGATTGCGATCGGCAATTCCCCTCAATACCTGAGCCTCCCTGTCAGGCCTGAAAATCGGTGCATCAGACTTGTTTTTGACATGCCCGACCTCCTGGGCCAGCTTCGCCCTGCGATTCAACAATGCCACGATCTGACCATCCAGTTCATCGATCTGGTCCCGCAAAGGTTTCAATAATTTTTCCATGAATCAGCAAAATACTATGTGGACGGAACGGCCAGTGGCCAACAAGAAATACGAGGAATTATTGTATGGCATAAACAGGCCAATTCCCCAGTTTATACCATAGATAACCGGCCATACCGCTCCTCAAAGCCCCGCATAAACGCAACAAGCTCCCTGACACCTTCGATCGGCATGGCATTGTACAAAGACGCACGCATCCCGCCAGTCAGACGATGCCCTTTCAACTGAAGCAAACCACGCTTTTCCGCCTCCGCCAGAAATACATCGTTCAATGCCTCATTCGCCAGGAAGAACGGTACATTCATTCTGGAGCGGCAATCCGCCTTGACGTCATTGCGATAAAACGTGCTATGGTCGATAAAGTCATACAACAAGGATGATTTTTCGATGCTGTCCTGTTCCATACGCGCGACACCGCCATTTTTTTTCAGCCACTGGAATACGAGACCACACAAATAAATCGCATAAGTCGGAGGCGTATTGAACATGGAATCGTTGTCCGCAACGTTTTGCCAATCGAAAACGGACGGGCAACCCGACAAGGCATGACCGATCAGATCCTCATGCACAATCAGAACAGTGACGCCTGCCGGCCCCAGATTTTTCTGCGCACTGGCGAAAACCAGTGCATACCGGGAAAAATCCACCGGACGCGACAAAATATCGGACGACATATCCGCCACCAGCGGCACATCCCCCGTATCGGGGACAAAGCCGAACTGATTGCCGTTGATCGTTTCATTCGAACAGATATGCACATAGGCTGCACGTTCCGTCAGCTGCCATACATCGCAAGATGGCACACAATGAAACCCATCGTTTTCCGAAGATGCGGCGATATGCACCGTTCCATACTTTCGTGCTTCCCGCAAAGACTTGCCGGACCATATTCCCGTATGCACGAAATCAATCACACCATCTGCCCCCGGTCTGCCGACCAGATTCATCGGCACAATCGCATTCATGGCGGTTGCTCCGCCCTGCATGAACAAAATACGGTGTGTCGCCGGTATCTCCAGCAATTCACGCAAATCATCGCGTGCCTGCCGGATAATCATACCGAACTGCGAACCACGGTGACTCAACTCCATGGCAGACATCCCGCATCCATGCCAGTCCAACATCTCGGCGGCGGCCTGAGCAAGCACATCTTCCGGCATCACCGCCGGCCCCGCCGAAAAATTATACGGACGCATCGTCAAGTCTCTTGTCAGGCATTTTCCGAAGCATCATCGATATCGGACTCCAGAATGCGTTGCAATCCGCTCAATTTCGTACCTTCCTCAACTGCGATCAGTGTCACCCCTTGTGTCGCACGTCCCATTTCACGGATTTCCGACACTCTCGTACGAATCAGGACACCACCAGTCGTAATCAGCATGATCTCGTCGTTCTCATTGACCAGTGTCGCCGCGACCACTTTGCCGTTACGCTCGCTTGTCTGAATGGCGATCATACCCTTGGTACCCCTGCCATGTCGTGTATATTCGGAAATCGGCGTCCGCTTGCCGAATCCGTTTTCTGTTGCTGTCAGCACCGACTGACTTTCATCGCCTGCCACCAGCAAGGCGATCACCTTCTGGTCATCGTCCAGATTCATTCCCTTGACACCACGTGCCGTCCGTCCCATCGGTCGGACATCGTTCTCATCGAACCTGACGGCCTTGCCGGCATCCGAAAACAGCATCACATCATGATTGCCATCGGTGAGCGCCGCACCGATCAGATAATCCCCTTCGTCCAGACCGACGGCAATGATGCCGGCCTTGCGCGGATTGCTGAAATCCGTCAAAGGCGTTTTCTTGACCGTTCCCTGGCTGGTCGCCATGAAAATGAAATGGTTTTCCGGGAAATTCCGGTTTTCGCCGGACAGCGGCAAAATGACCGTAATCTTTTCATTTTCCTGCAACGGGAACATATTCACGATCGGTTTGCCCCGCGAATTGCGAGACCCTTGCGGGACCTCCCATACTTTCAGCCAATACATCCGCCCCCTGTCAGAAAAACACAGGATATAGTCATGCGTATTGGCGATAAACAACTGATCGACCCAGTCATCCTCCTTCGTTGCCGTGGCTTGCCGTCCACGACCGCCCCGTTTTTGCGCACGATATTCCGACAGCGGCTGCGCCTTGATATACCCGCCATGCGAAAGCGTCACCACCATGTCCTGCGGCGTAATCAAATCTTCCGTTTCCAGATCACTGGCATTGAGCTCTATCTCGGAACGACGACTATCCTTGAGCTTCTCGCCATATTCGTCAATCACTTCCCGCAATTCGCCATCGATAATGGCAAGCAATCGTTCCGGTTTGGCCAGAATATCGAGCAATTCGGCAATCTGCGCCATCACATCGCCATACTCATTCAGTATCTTGTCCTGTTCCAGACCTGTGAGCCGTTGCAGGCGCATCTGGAGGATTTCGGTCGCCTGTTCCTCGGACAACCTGTACAGGCCATCGGACTGTATCCCGTACATTTTTGGCAATCCTTCAGGTCTGAAATCGCTCAAGCTGTTGGCATGTACCGCACTGGTCCGTTCCAGCATCGAGCGAACGAGCGAAGAATCCCATGATCGGGCCATCAATTCCTGACGCGCCACCGGCGGAGTCGGCGCTGCGCGGATAATGGCGATGAAATCATCGATATTGGCCAGCGCAACCGCAAGGCCTTCCAGCAAATGCCCCCGTTCACGTGCCTTGCGCAATTCAAAAATGGTACGGCGCGTCACCACTTCACGACGATGCGAAAGGAAGCACTCCAACATCTGCTTGAGATTGAGCAATTTCGGCTGACCATCCACCAGCGCAACCATATTCATGCCGAACGTATCCTGCAACTGCGTCTGCTTGAACAGATTGTTCAGCACCACTTCCGCCACCTCATTGCGCTTGAGCTCGATCACGACCCGCATACCGGACTTGTCCGATTCATCGCGTATATCGGAAATGCCGTCCAGTTTCTTTTCGCGCACCCCTTCGGCGATCCGTTCCAGCAACGTCTTTTTATTGACCTGATACGGCAACTCGTCGATGATGATCGCCTGACGACCATCTCGCCCATGCTCCTCAAAATGCGTTCTGGCTCGCATGACAACACGACCACGCCCGGTACGATATCCCTCACGGACACCTGCCACCCCGTACACCAGCCCGCCGGTCGGAAAATCGGGTGCAGGGATGATATCGATCAACTCATCGATCGCGCAATCCGGATTGTGCAGCAAATGCAAGGCCCCGCGAATCACTTCGCCAAGATTGTGGGGAGGAATATTGGTCGCCATCCCCACAGCAATTCCTGAAGATCCGTTAATCAAAAGATTCGGAATGCGCGTCGGCAACACCGACGGCTCCTTTTCCTTGCCGTCATAGTTCGGAACGAAATCGATCGTCTCCTTGTCGATATCCGCCAGCATTTCATCGGCTATCCTGTCCAGACGACATTCCGTATAACGCATCGCCGCAGCATTGTCGCCATCGACCGAACCGAAATTGCCCTGTCCGTCCACCAGCGTATAACGCAAGGAAAAATCCTGTGCCATTCTTACCAGCGTGTCGTAAATGGACTGGTCGCCATGCGGATGATACTTACCCATGACTTCACCGACGACGCGAGCGCATTTCACATAAGGACGATTCCAGGTGTTGTTCATTTCATGCATGCCGAACAATACCCGGCGATGCACCGGCTTCAGACCATCCCGCACATCCGGAAGCGCCCTGCCGACGATCACGCTCATCGCATAATCGAGATAACTTTTGCGCATTTCGTCTTCCAGCGAAATGGAAATGGTTTCTTTGGCAAACTGATCCATGAGAGAAAATTCCGACAGACTAAAAAGGAGCCGGATATCGAATGTTCCGGCAATAAAAACAGGATTTTACCACGCCAACGGTCCAAACCCGCCGCATCCCCGTCAAATCGGCAGACATTTGTTTCCTTCACTTTACCGTCACAACGCCTTTTTTCGGCCATATGTACTGACTTGATTTTTTCAACTGACCGATATATAAAACAGGATACAGTGATCGCCTGATGCCGTTATAAGGCACGTCTGGCACATACGGTTGCAAAAAAGCTACAAATTGATACCAAAAGTTGATCTAACAAACAAAATAGAAAATTGTTTGAACTTCGTGGCTTATCTAGCTATCGTCAATATGTCAGAATAGCTGTAACGCATTATTAGAAGCGAATCGGATCTATAATGTGATTGTCATGTTATTGGTATTTCGAAGTTAGAAAAAAAGCATGCGCAGCCCGCTGCGGATATCTCAACTAAGAGGATAAATATGAACAAATTGCTTAAAGTTATTTTCGCTGCATCCGCAGTTGTTGCAGCCTCTGCTTCAGCACAAACGATGACTGAATATATGGCCAAGAAACCATATAGCGGTTACCTTCAGACCCAGCGTGACGTAATCGTCCGCAGTGGTACGGGTCTGTGCTGGCATACCGGTTACTGGACGCCTGCCGATGCAGTTCCCGGTTGTGACGGTCCTCTGACACAGCCTGCATCATCGTCCGCTCCTGTTGCAGTCGCACCTGTCCCAACCGCTGAAAAAGTAACTTACGCAGCAGACACCTTCTTCGATTTCGACAAGGCTGTCGTCAAACCGGAAGGCAAGGCCAAACTGGATGAACTGGTTAACGCACTGACCGGTCAGGATACCGAAGTTATCGTTGCCGTCGGTCACACCGACTGGATCGGTACCGACGCCTACAACCAGAAACTGTCTGAACGTCGTGCCAACGCCGTCAAGGCATATCTGGTATCCAAGGGTGTTCCGGCAGAAAAAATCTTTACCGAAGGCAAAGGCAAGAAACAGCCGATCGCTTCCAACAAGACGAGAGAAGGCCGCGCCAAGAACCGTCGTGTTGAAGTCGAAGTTGTTGCCAACCGCGGTGTCAAGTCCTGATCCAACCGGGATTTACCACAAAAAACCCCGCAAATGCGGGGTTTTTTGTTGCGTTATAATCCGGATATGTTCAAAATTCTGCCATTCCCATGAATCAGGATCAAGCCGAACTCCGGAAATTCAACGTAATCGCCGACAGCTGGTGGGATCCGGACGGTCCTTTCAGACCACTGCATGATCTCAATCCCGTCCGTCTCCAATGGATCGCCGGCCAGGTACCCCTGAACGGCAAAACCGTCCTGGATATCGGTTGCGGTGGCGGCATACTGAGCGAGGCACTGGCACGCGAAAACGCAAAAGTCACCGGAATCGATCTGGCAACGCAGGCTCTTGAAGCTGCCAGAGGACACGCGCGCACGTCAGGCCTTGCCATCCGCTACCTGACCGTTTCCGCCGAAGAACTGGCACAAGCAGAACCGTCTCACTACGACATCGTCACCTGCATGGAACTCCTCGAACATGTTCCGGATCCCGGCGCAATCGTTCACGCCTGTGCACAACTGCTCAAACCGGAAGGTTTCGCATTTTTCGCCACTCTGAACAGAAATCTGACATCATGGTGCCATGCGATCGCCGGTGCAGAATACATCATGCGTCTGCTTCCCAGAGGAACCCACCGGTTCGACAAATTCATCACGCCGTCCGAACTGGCGCGCCACATCCGCTCGGCTGGCATGACGGTCACTGCCATCACAGGCGTCACCTGCGATTTGAGTGCAAAACATTTCCGTCTGTCCGACAATACCCGCGTCAATTACATGCTGGCTTGTATCAAGCCATTTTGAACCATTCGCCAAACCATCATGAACCGACCCGTTTCACTCAAAAAACCCAAATATATCCTGTTCGATCTCGACGGAACGCTGGCTGATTCAGCTCCCGACCTGGCAGCCGCCATCAACGCCGTCCGTATGGAACATGGTTTGCCTCCCGTTCCATACGAACAGCTCCGTCCGGTTGCATCGGCTGGCGCGCCCGGACTGGTCAATGCCGCGTTTCACCTGATACCGCAAAATGACCAGTACGCCACTATCAGAGAACGGTTTCTCCACCATTATTCCACTCACATCGCCGACCGTACCCGACTATTCGACGGTATTCAGGAATTGCTCGCGCAGCTGCGACACTTGAATATCGGCTGGGGTATCGTCACCAACAAGGTCAGCAAACTGACCCATCCGCTTATTGAAGAAATCGGACTCAGCGATGCAGACTGCGTCATTTCCGGAGACACGGCAGCACGTCCGAAACCCTTTCCCGATCCCTTGCTTGAAGCAGCCAGACAGCTTCATATCCAGCCGGATGAAAGCTGGTTTGTCGGAGACGACAGGCGTGACATACAAGCCGGAAAAGCGGCCGGAACCGGTACCATCGTCGCTCAATGGGGGTATTGCAGCAATCCCTCGACCTGGAACGCCGACTATATGGCTGAACATCCTGCCCGTATTCTCGAATTGCTTTATGCCTTCACCGCATAAAGCATTGCCGCACCCAATACAAAAACAAAAAGGCCGGCTTTCGCCGGCCTTTTTGCTGGAACAATTTTTCCTTACAGACCTGCCGCCTGACGCAATGCCGCAGCCCTGTCCGTTCTTTCCCAGGTAAATTCCGGTTCGTCACGACCGAAATGACCATATGCAGCCGTCTTGCTGTAACGCGGATGCAGCAAATCCAGCATCTGCACAATCCCCTTCGGACGCAAGTCGAAATGTTCGTTGACCAGTGCGGCGATTTTTTCGTCAGCGATCACACCGGTGCCTGCCGTATTGATCGTGATGTTGATCGGTCTGGCGACGCCGATAGCATAGCTGACCTGAATCTGGCACTGGCTTGCAAGGCCTGCCGCTACCACATTCTTGGCAACATACCGTGCCGCATAGGCTGCCGAACGATCAACCTTGCTGGGATCCTTGCCCGAGAAAGCGCCTCCGCCATGCGGACAGGCACCGCCATAGGTATCCACAATGATCTTGCGACCGGTCAGGCCGCAGTCGCCCTGCGGGCCGCCGATCACGAAACGTCCTGTCGGATTGACCAGATAACGGGTATCCTTGAGCCATTGAGCCGGCATGACCGGTTTGATGATTTCTTCGATAACCGCTTCCTCGATCTGCTTGTGTTCGATTTCAGGCGCATGCTGTGTGGACAACACGATCGTTTCCGCACCGACCGGTTTGCCATCGACATAACGTAACGTCACCTGCGATTTGGCATCCGGACGCAACCACGACAGACGGCCATCCTTGCGCAACTGCGACTGGCGTTCCACCAGTCTGTGCGCATAATAAATCGCGGCAGGCATCAGTTCAGGCGTTTCATCGCATGCATAACCGAACATCAGCCCCTGGTCACCGGCACCCTGATCCAGATCAAGCCCCTTGCCTTCATCGACACCCTGTGCGATATCCGGCGACTGTTTGTCATACCCGACAAGAACGGCGCAACCACGATAATCGATACCGTAATCGCTGTTGTCGTAACCGATTTTCCGAATCGTATCGCGTGCTACCGCGATATAGTCGATATTGGCTGCCGTAGTGATTTCCCCGGCCAGAACGACAAGCCCTGTATTGCACAACGTTTCAGCCGCGACACGGGCTGTCGGGTCTTCCGTCAGGATCGCATCCAGAATCGCATCGGAAATCTGGTCAGCAACCTTGTCCGGATGTCCTTCCGAAACCGATTCCGATGTAAAAAGATAATCTCTTGCCATAAAAAAATAGACTCCCAAAAAGGCCAATTGCGTTCGCAGCCAATCCAGAAGCCTGCGACGCTTTAGCGAAATTTATAAACCGCTTCGCAAGTTGTCCGTTAACTCAGCGGCTGCATTATTCTACGCCGAAATTTGAGGTTATCAAGAATCGTTTCCAGCCACAGCACCTGGAGATACATCGCCATTTGTCTTTTCAGTACAAATGACACTAGAATTTCAGCTTGATCCAATATCCGGCACCGGGTAACTGCCCGTTATCTTGCGACTGGCCGGTTCACGATAAACTACGCTGTCAAAAGAAACATACCATGAGGTTTTTCCTGTTCATTTTATGGCTGCTGCACTGGTTGCCCCTGCCGATTTTAGGCCGTCTCGGAAAAGGACTGGGAACCGTCTGCTACTATCTGATGAAAAAACGTCGCCACATCGCCCTGACCAATCTCAGACTCTGTTTTCCGGACATGTCCGAAAAACAGCGGCGCAAAATCGCGCTGGAGCACTTTCAGGGATATGGGCGCAGCGTCCTGGAACGCGGTGTCCTCTGGTGGTCGCCCATCAAACGACTGAAAAGACTCATCCATGTCGATCCTGCAGTTCCGTACGATGAGACACAGGCTGGACCGGTTATTTTCCTGTGTCCACACTTCGTATGCCTTGAAATGCCTGGCGCCATCATCACTATGGGATCTCCCGGCTGCTCCATCTATACACAGCAGAAAAACCGGGTTTTCGATGAAATGCTGCGCAAGGGACGTATGCGTTTTCATGAGACCGTGCTGCTCTTTTCCAGAAGCCAGGGCATCAAACCCATTATCCGGGCACTGCACAAAAACATCCCGTTTCTGATGCTACCGGACATGGACTTCGGCTCTCGTGACGCAGAGTTCGTTCCTTTTTTCGGGCAACTTGCCGCAACGCTGGTCGCTCCCTCACGCCTTGCGGCGGCAACACATGCCAAGGTCATCCCTGTCATCGCGACATTCCTGCCGAATTACCAGGGCTGGAAAGTCAAATTCTACCCCCCCTGGGAACACTTTACGGAACTGGACGCCAAGACTGCCGCACGATACATGAACGCATTTATCGAGGAACGCATTCTCGAGGCACCTGCTGAATATCTCTGGACACACCGGCGATTCAAGACCCGTCCGGAAGGGTACCCCAGTGTTTACTCTGATGACGATTGACCATTGTCCATGTTCCAGAATATGCCAGAACGACAATTACCAATGGCTGATATGATTTTTCCGTCAATCCCGTTTAACCATTTGCCAGAAACCGGTTCTCATACATGAAACTGACCTTTACCAAAATGCACGGTGCCGGAAACGACTTCATCGTACTGAACGGGTACACTCAGGATATTCACCTGACAACCGGACAGTTCCGTTTCCTGGCTGACAGACGATTCGGTATCGGCGCCGACCAGATCCTCATCGTCGAAAAATCCACAAAACCGAATGTCGATTTCCGTTACAGGATATTCAATGCCGACGGAGGTGAAGTCGAACAATGTGGCAACGGTGCCCGAGCTTTCGCACGATATGTTACCGACTTTCACATGACAGACAGCAATCCCATTCGTGTGGAGACCAAATCCGGCATTATCGAACTGCATGTAGAAAAAGACGGCAACGTTACCGTCAACATGGGAAAACCCGAATTCACACTGAATCGGATACCCTTCGATGCACAAGGACTGCACGGCATAAAAACCGCTGACGATACTGTCTGGCCGCTGACGATTAAAGACGAAACCGGTGCCCATGAGATCGACATATCTGTCGTTTCCATGGGCAATCCCCATGCCGTACAAATTGTTGACGACGTGGATGCCGCACCGGTTCTCAAGGATGGCCCCCTGATCGAGCACCATCCCAGATTTCCCAACCGCGTCAACGCCGGCTTCATGGAAATCATCAACAGGCATGCGATCAGACTGCGCGTATTTGAACGTGGTGCCGGTGAAACGCTGGCATGCGGCACTGGTGCCTGTGCAGCCGTAGTAGCCGGTATTCGTCGCGGATTGCTGGATTCGCCCGTATCAGTCACTGCAAGGGGCGGAACACTGAAAATCGCATGGAACGGCGATGATGGCGATGTGATGATGTCCGGACCGGCCACCATCGTTTTTCATGGCGAAATTGACTTGTGAGGTAACACTATGATCGACCCAGAAATCTTTCGTGTTTTGGCCAATACCGACATGCGGCTCAAAGACTGCCCCACCATCATCAAACCGTTTTACCGAACAAAAAAAGATTACCTGCAGACACTGGAAGAAAACAACAACGAAATGAGCGAACTGCAAAGCATACTCAATGCATCCGGAAAATTCGCTCTGCTGATCATTTTCCAGGCCATGGATGCCGCCGGCAAGGATGGCGCCATCAAGCACGTCATGTCAGGCGTCAATCCGCAGGGATGTCATGTCAACAGTTTCAAGCAACCCACCGAAAAAGAACTGAAGCACGATTTTCTGTGGCGTGCCGCCTGTGTGCTGCCGGAACGAGGAGAAATCGGCATCTTCAACCGTTCCTACTATGAAGACGTTCTTGTAGTCAAAGTTCATCCCGAAATACTCGACAAACAGAACCTGCCGGAAATGAAGGCCGGAACAGATCTGTGGGAAGAACGCTACCAGTCCATACGTGATTTCGAAGCTCACCTGCACCGTAACGGCACACGCATCATCAAATTCTTTCTGCATGTCTCGAAAGAAGAACAACGCAAGCGCCTGCTGGAAAGAATCGACATTCCCGAGAAAAACTGGAAACTCAGCCTGGCAGACTTCGAGGAACGCCAATACTGGGATCAATATATGGATGCGTTCGAGAAATGTATCCGTGCCACAACGACTGACGACTGTCCATGGTACTTCGTACCTGCGGATGATAAAAACAACGCCAGACTGATCATTTCTTCCATCATCCTGAAGACCCTGAAAGATATGAAACTTTCATATCCCAGAGCAACGAAAAACCACTATGCCCAGCTGGAAATGCTGCGCAAGAAACTGGAAGAATAGCTCTGACACAAGCCAGCCCCCCTTTTCCGCCATGCAATCAACCGCATGGCGGGAACTACTCTTTCCACTACATTTTGCATATTTCGGCATATTTGTGCGTACCCTGCGTACCGTCCCAAAAAATTTATTGCGTGTCATTCTCAATTAAAAAAGTATGTCTGATTCTTCCTGCGCATTACACTGCATCCATCCAGCAGAAAACATAACAAATTGTTTTATATAGATTTTCCAGATATTACTCGATACGTCCCTGAACACATATGACCGCAAGACACCCAATTTTATTATCATTTTGATAACAAAATTGGGTGAAAAAAGCGATTTGCATCCTGCACAATCTTTCAAGTCGTGTTTTAATGTCACTTAACGCCATAAACGCACTGCGCAATATGGTTTACACATTGTTTTTTATGTCGCTGGCCGTTTCTTTTCATGAAAAAAGAGACCATGCGCAATTCGCACAACAAGGAGAAATACATGTCACTGATCAATACCCAAATCAAACCCTTCAAAGCCCAGGCTTACCACAATGGCCAGTTCATCACCGTTACCGACAATGATCTGAAAGGCAAATGGAGCGTCGTATTCTTCTATCCGGCTGACTTTTCCTTCGTATGTCCGACAGAACTGGGCGATCTGGCAGATCATTACGAAGAATTCAAGAAAATGGGCGTCGAAATCTACTCCGTGTCGACCGATACGCATTTCGTGCACAAAGGCTGGCATGATGCCTCCGATACCATCAAGAAAATCCAGTTCCCGATGGTCGGCGACCCCAGTGGCAAAATCTGTCGTGACTTCAATGTCCTGATCGAGGAAGACGGTGTGGCACTTCGTGGCACGTTCGTCATCAATCCGAAAGGTCAGATCAAATTGTATGAAGTCCACGATCTGGGTATCGGCCGTTCCGCTACCGAACTGATCCGCAAGATTCAGGCCGCACAGTACGTTGCGACCCACAAGGGTCAGGTATGCCCAGCATCCTGGAAACCGGGCAGCGAAACGCTGGCACCGTCCCTGGATCTGGTCGGCAAAATCTGATTTCCGTTTGAGGAAGCGCTCCTGAACACCGCTTTCAGGAAGCTTCCTCGCCGTCATCCATACAGATTCACTGTGATATCCACCTAACCGGACAGTGCACCATGCTCGATAACCAAGTAAAAGAACAACTGCGCAACTATTTCACCAAACTGGTCAATCCGGTTGAAATAGTCGCAGCTACCGACAACACGGAAAAATCCCGTGAAATGACAGACCTGTTAAACGATATCGCCGGACTGTCATCCCTGATTACGGTAACCGACAAGCCGGGCAGCGACAAAAGAGCGCCCTCTTTTTCGGTCAACCGGCCAGACGGTAAAGTCAATATCCGTTTTGCCGGACTCCCTATGGGACACGAATTCACTTCGCTTATTCTGGCATTGCTTCAGACCGGTGGTTATCCCCCGAAAGTCGAACCGGATGTCATCGAACAAATCAGAAACCTGGAAGGCACCTTCCGGTTTGAGACCTATATTTCCCTGAGCTGCCAGAACTGCCCCGAAGTCGTACAGGCACTGAATCTGATGGCCGTCATCAATCCGAACATCTCCCATGTCATGATCGACGGCGCGCTGTTCCAGGATGAAGTCAACGAACGACATATCATGGCGGTTCCGACCATTTACCTCAATGGCAAGGAATTCGGTCAGGGCCGCATGAATATCAAGGAAATTCTGGCCAAGGTCGATACCGGCAGTGCCAAACGGGAAGCGGAAAAAATCGCAGCGAAAGCTCCGTTCGACGTTCTGGTCATCGGCGGCGGTTCCGCCGCAGCGACTTCCGCCATCTATGCCGCACGCAAGGGCATCCGGACCGGCCTGATTACGGAAAATTTCGGCGGACAGATCCTGAACACGACCGACATCGAAAACATCATCGCCATCAAGAAAATCGAAGGCACGCATTTGGCGGCAGTGTATGAAGACAATGTCAGGAATCATGATATCGATGTCATGATGCCGCAACGTGCGATCGGACTGGTACCGGGCGATCTGATTGAAGTCAAACTGGAAAACGGTGCATCCGTCAAAAGCAAAACCGTCATTCTGGCAACCGGCGCCAGCTGGCGCAAGATGGAAATTCCGGGTGAAGAAACCTATATCGGACGCGGCGTGGCCTTCTGTCCGCACTGCGATGGCCCGCTCTACAAAAACCGCAAAATCGCCGTCATCGGCGGCGGCAACTCGGCAGTCGAAGCTGCCATCGATCTGGCCGGCATCGCCGAGCATGTCACCGTCCTCGTTCGCGGAACCCGCCTGACCGCAGATACGATATTGCAGGACAAATTCTTCTCTCTGAAGAACGTCACGCTCGTCACACAGGCACGAACCGTGGAAGTGACCGGCGATGGCCAGAAAGTCAATGGACTGGTGTACAAGGATCTGTCCACCGCCACGAACCGTACCTTGTCCGTCGCAGGCATTTTCGTTCAGATCGGCCAGGTACCCGCTACTGCATGGCTCAAGGATACGCCGATACGCCTGAACGAAAAGAACGAAATCGAAGTCGATGTCTATAACAAGACTTCCGTCGCCGGTGTTTTCGCTGCGGGAGACGTCACATCCTCACCCTACAAGCAAATCGTGATCGCCATGGGCGATGGCGCCAAGGCAGCCCTGAGCGCTTTCGACTACCTGATCCGGCGATAAAATTCGCGCTTTTTCAAGGCCGTTATTGAATAACGGCCTTTTTTATTGGTATCTTGTCGTATGAACGGTTTTCCGGAAAATTCCACTTTTTCTTGAACGAAACCTATGGAAACAGACAAGCAAATCGAAAAAGCCGCCGAGCTGATCCGTCAAGCCGATGCCTTGCTGATCGGAGCCGGTGCCGGTATGGGCGTCGATTCGGGATTGCCTGACTTTCGGGGCAATGAGGGATTGTGGCGA
The DNA here is from genome assembly GCA_934270705.1 of uncultured Oxalobacter sp. Lineage (GTDB taxonomy): Bacteria > Pseudomonadota > Gammaproteobacteria > Burkholderiales > Burkholderiaceae_D > Oxalobacter. The sequence continues at coordinate 18,236 of CAKQQG010000003.1, forward strand.
GCTTACCCGAAACTGGGGAAACACCGAATCTCTTTTGTGGAAATCGCCAACCCGAATGCCTTTGCCGACAACGCGCGACTGGCCTGGGGTTTTTACGGACATCGTCTGAACCGTTACCGTGAAACGCAACCCCATGATGGCTTCCGTATCCTGCAAAAGATGGCGGAAAAGTTACCGCACGGAGCTTTCGTGTTCACCAGCAACGTGGACGGACAATTCCAGAAGGCCGGATTCGACGAATCCCGTATCGTCGAATGCCATGGTTCCATTCATCACCTGCAATGCTGCACGCCGTGCTCCGCATCGATCTGGCCTGCCGACAAACTTTCGGTGGAAGTCGATGAGGAGAATTGCTTTCTGACTTCCCCTTTGCCGGTATGTCCCGAATGTCATGGCATGTCACGTCCTAACATACTGATGTTCAACGACTGGGGATGGATATCCAACCGGACGGAACTGCAAATGGAACGCTTGCACAAGTGGTACCGTCAGACAAATCACCTTGTCGTCATCGAAATGGGAGCGGGCGTCCATGTTCCGACCGTCCGCCGTGCCAGCGAATCGTTCAATGCACCGATCATCCGGATCAACCCGGACTATCCGGAAGTCCCCAAATCATCCGATATCGGGCTGGCGATGGGCGCACTTGACGCATTGCGGCTTATCGAAGCACAACTGGAAAAAACCGCATAAGGATCATGCATAACGACAAAGGCATTCCATGACAAACGAACCTCTGCCTGGCGAAACACTCTGGGACGACGTTATCCGCGTCAGGGAAACGACTCCCCTGATTCACAACATCACGAATCTCGTCGTCATGAGTTACAACGCCAACATTCTGCTTGCACTGGGCGCGGCCCCCGTCATGGCCCATGCACTGGAAGAAGTCGCCGACATGTCCGCAATCGCCGACGCACTGGTCATCAATATCGGCACGCTGCAACCCGACTGGGTCGCTTCCATGAAACTGGCCGCCCGCACAGCCCATACGCACAACATTCCCGTCACACTCGATCCGGTAGGCGCAGGCGCCACCACCTACCGCAATCAGGTCGTCGAGGAAATACTCACCGAAGCACAGCCGGACATCATCCGTGGCAATGCGTCGGAAATCATGAGCCTTGCAGGTTCGTCAGCCCCGACACGTGGTGTCGAAAGTACCGAATCATCCGATCACGCCCTGCATGCCGCGCAAAAACTGGCCACCCGAATCGGGGGTACCGTCTGTGTCTCCGGTGCGACCGATCATATCATCGATGAAAACGGCAGAATCGCCAGCCTGTCCAACGGACATCCCTGGATGACCCGTATCACCGGCATGGGCTGCTCAGCCAGTGCAATGACAGGCGCTTTTGTCGCCGTCCAGCCCGACCGCTGGCGTGCCACGACCGCCGCCATGGCATACATGGGCATTGCAGGAGAAATCGCGGCAGAAACAGTATTGGCTCGCGGACAAGGCGTCGGTTCCATGCAGATCGCCTTGCTCGATACCCTGCAACTGATGAAACGTGATGACTTTCTGGCACGCATCAGACTGGTTTCGAACGACAGACTTCCGCCTCACAAGCATGCCTGACGATATTTTCCGTCTCCGATACACCTGAAGCCACTTATTCGACCCGTACTGTATAACGCAACACGGCTTCCCCAGTAGCCGGTACTGTGATATCCCATACGGCCGTCATACCATCCCGGCGATGTGTCACATTCTCTGAAAGTATCTGCCATTTGCCGGGAACCGGTTCATGAACCTGAACGGTAACAGGACGTTTTTTTGCATTGCGCAAGCGGATCTCATAAGCACTTTCATACCGTAATGGTGCACCTGACGGTACCGGAATCCGTTCAAACCGGAGCTGTTTGCGACTTGCCGTCACGAGAAAAGACTCGCCCGGAGACAAGCTTGCCGATTCACCCACCGGCGTATGCGGCATCCTGCTTTCACCCGCAAACTGCATGTTTCCATGACGATCGGCCTGATAAAAACGCACAACACCTTGAGGTATCGGAAAACCCAGACCGTCACGGGAATCGTTTTTCCATTCCACACGCTGAACGACAGGCCAGCCCCTGCGCATCCCGGGCAGACTGCTGCGGTAATAATAACTTTCTCCCTCGAGAACCCACTTGCGTTTCACCTTTACCGAACCTGCATTGAAAAGCGCATACTGGCATAACTGACGATCCGGCAACGTCACCTTCCCAGGCAACTCATAGCGGTAATAATCGCCCAGAACTTCGCCGGGTACTGCATTGGCGATCTGCAAGGCATCCCGCTTCAAGGCAACCGAAGACATCATCGCTCTTTCGCCACCGGAAACGCGATTCAGATTCCCGGCCACCAGCGTTACATCGACATCCTTGAGCGACATACCGCTATTGTTGGCCAGCGTCGCCCTTCCGGCCAGGCTCATGATGTCGCTTTTTTCATCGAGCCGTGCGACATAATCAGTTCGCCAACCAATACCATGCATCAGGTAATTCAGTTCCAGCACTCCGTCATGACCTGCATGGTTTTCCCATTCGATCGTCAAAAACGGATCGTTGCCCAATCCATCCGGCAACCGGTCGAAAACCAGACGCCCCGGCATACCTGTCTCGATACGGCCACCGATTTCAAGAACCACTCCATCATGGACCGACACAACCCGTGCATTTTCTTCCGTCTCACGCCCCGTCACCGGATCGGTCCGGACGACCCGGACAGTCTTGCCCACATGCGCCGCCAGTAGCGTTCGTGGAGACAAGCGTTCATGATCATAAGCGATGCGATCGACATCGAGAAAATGCCCTGCACCATCGAGCAACATGATCGTCTCCGGCAAAATACTGTCGCTGATACCTGAAAACCGGACCGATACATTACCGGGCGGCAACGATACTTGCCTGCGATCCCTTACCAAAGCACTGTCATGTTCATAAACCGTCAGTGACATTTCCCGCCTGTCCTTTACATCCGACGACAGCACGGCAGTCGCATGGGCAAATGGCATCACCAGAAACAGTGCAAACCACCATGATTGCCGAAATACCTGCATGAATACCCCCATTCTCCATTCCGCAAAGCAAGCCTGACAGAACTGGTCTGTCGGTTCCGGCTTTCCATTTTGCGGCACGACCTGTCAGGAAATACCGTTTTTTACGTCCGGACACAAAAAAAGGCATCCTGACGGATGCCCTTTTGTCATTACGACAGAAAACCGGATCAGATCACCGACAACGCCTGATCCAGATCGGCGATCAGGTCGTCTGCATGTTCCAGCCCGATCGACAGACGGATCATATCTTCGCTGACGCCGGCTTTTTTCAACTCTTCGGCACTCAGCTGGCGATGCGTCGTCGAAGCCGAATGGGTCGCCAGCGAACGCGCATCCCCGATATTGACCAGCCGTGTGAACAACTTGAAGGCATCCAGCACTTTCGCGCCCGCTTCCCGTGCACTCATGCTGCCAGACGGTTTGACACCGAACGACAACAGGCTGGGAGCCTTGCCCTTCATATATTTCTGGAGCAATGCATGATCCGGATGATCCGGCAAAGCCGCGCAATTCACCCATGAAACCTTCGGATGGCCGTGCAGGAAACGGGCGATTGCCAGTGCATTTTCGCATGTTCTGTCCATACGCAACGGCAAGGTTTCGATACCCTGCAAAATCAGGAAAGCGTTCATCGGAGACAAGGCACCGCCCATATTGCGCAACGGAACCACTCTGGCACGCGCGATATAAGCCGCATCGCCGAATACATCCGTATAGACGACACCGTGATAGGACACATCGGGTTCATTGAGACGTCTGAATTTTTCGCGGTGTTCTTTCCATGGGAACTTGCCGCTGTCGACAATACCGCCGCCCAGACTGTTGCCATGACCGTTCATGGATTTCGTCAATGCATGCACCACAATATCGGCACCCCATTCAAATGGACGGCACAGATACGGTGTCGGAACCGTATTGTCCACGATCAGCGGAATACCATGCGCATGCGCGATATTGGCCAGTTTTTCGATATCGGTCACGTTACCCAGCGGATTGCCGACCGATTCACAGAAAATCGCCTTGGTACGACTGTCGATACGTGCCGAAAAATCATCCGGCAGTAGCGGATCGGCGAAACGGACTTCAATACCATATTGCGGAAAAGTATGGGCGAACAGATTGTAACTGCCGCCATAAAGCGTACTGGACGCGATGATATTGTCACCCACTTCCGTAATGGTCTGGATGGCATACGATACCGCTGTCATGCCGGATGCCAGCGCCAATGCACCGACACCGCCTTCCAGTGCAGCGACCCGTTTTTCCAGCACATCGTTGGTCGGATTCATGATACGGGTATAAATATTCCCCGGGACTTTCAGGTCGAACAGATCCGCGCCGTGCTGTGCACTATCAAAAGCATAAGCCACGGTCTGGTAAATCGGTACCGCAACGGATTTGGTCACAGGATCCGGCGAATAGCCGGCATGAATGGCAAGCGTTTCAAATTTCATGGCAATTATCCGAATGAAAATAATATAGACAATTTTATATTGTACAGACTGAGGCGGAAGCCGGTGAAAATTCAGGTCAGTCTGTGCGAATGCGTATAAACCGAGAGACCGTTTTTTCTGACAAAGCCTGCAAGCGTAATATTGGCGCGATCCGCCATACGGATCGCCAGCGCCGTCGGTGCCGATACAGCCGCCAGCATTCCGACACCCGCCATCGCGCACTTCTGGACCATTTCATAACTGGCGCGGCTCGTCACCAGCACCGCTCCACGTGCAAAATCCTTTCCCTTCGCCGCCATCGCGCCGATCATTTTATCCAGCGCATTATGCCGCCCGACATCTTCCCTGACAAAAGATACCGCACCATCCATATCGAGCCATGCAGCCGCATGTGTCGCGCCCGTTTTCATTTTCAGCATCTGCCGTTTTTCCATATCGTCAAACGCCACGCGCACGACATCGACGGCAAATACCGGCGCATTTTGCACAACTGGCAAAATGCGGACAGCCTGTGACAGGGAATCCGTTCCGCACAAACCGCATCCTGTCCTTCCCGCAAGATTGCGGCGACGCATTTTCAGATTGCCGAACGACTCGCTGGCGATCGTCAGCTCCACACGAATCCCGTTTTCGGCCTCGACGATTTCACAGTCGTAAACATCACCCGGTCCGCCGACAATCCCTTCCGTCAGAGAAAAACCCAGCGCGAAATCTTCCAGATCGGCTGGCGTCGCCAGCATCACTGCATGGGAAATCCCGTTATACACCAGCGCGACTGGCACTTCTTCCGCCACGGTATCCGATGCCCGCTCACAATTCCCCGCACGCCAGCGTACAACCGCCACATCCGACGAAACCTTATTCCCGTCCATACCTTCCTCTCACGGCAACATTGCCACCACGACAGCCGATTCGTCCACCGAAGCCTGAATCTGCATCCCTGTCATGATATGTTTCGATGACGGCGCAAAACCGACCAACTGCAGCCCGGGCAACAATTCGATCGTGATTTCATCCTCTTTTTCACCTTTGGACACACGCGTGACCGTTCCCTGAAACTGGTTCGCCACCGACAAATCCGCAGAATCCACCTCATCGAACACCTTGACAGCCGTGGCCTTGCACATCGCCAGCACCGCCATACCCTCTTTCAGCGCCAGCAATTCCGCACTGGTACGGGTAATACGTGCGACAAGTACCGACATGTTTTCACGAACCTGCAGACAGACACGGACGATTTGCCCGCTCATCTTCAGCCCCTTGACCCTGCAAGGCAAATAATTGCGCATACTGGTTCTGATCGACAAACGCGAAAAACGGGCATCGATGGTATCTGCCTTGTCTTCCTGAAAGCGGCTCAATACTTCCTGCCGACTCTTCTCCAGCACACTGGCGATTTCCAGAAGACGCGATCCTGCATCTGTCAATTTCGCCCCACCGCCACCGACACCGCCGACCACCTTTTCCACCAGAGACACCCCGGTCAGGTTGGTCAACGTATCAATCGCCTGCCATGCCGCCTTGTAACTGATCCCCGTCTCACGGGCAGCCTGTGAAATTGACCCCGTCTCCCCGATTTTCCGGAGCACCTCGATACGCTTGTCCGCCGTACCATGTCCAAATGCATTGGCAAGAGAAACCGAATCGTTCATTTTTTCGTCAATTTTTCAAAAAAGCAAAAGTTTGAACAATACCGAATTGTTCTGTTAGAATTCGCTATTCCTTTAATGAATAGCGAGGTCAATCATGCTCAAAACCTTCCGTCTGCCCAAACTGGTATTGGGACTGCTGATGCTGTGTGCATCGACAGTCGCACTAGCTGAAACCGTCCACGTCGCGGTCGCTGCCAACTTCGTCGAACCGCTCAAAAACATTTCCGGACAATTCGAACAGGCAACCGGCCACAAGGTCATGATAACCGGCGGTTCGACCGGCAAAATCTACGCACAAATCAAAAACGGAGCGCCTTACGACCTGTTTCTGGCAGCTGATGCAAAAACGCCGGCCAGACTGGAACAGGAAAACGCTATTGTACCCGGAAGCCGCTTCACTTACGCGATCGGCAAACTGGCATTATGGTCCGCAAAACCGGATTACGTCGATCAACACGGTGAAATCCTGAAAAAACAGCCCTTCAGTCATATCGCCATCGCCGCTCCAAAGCTCGCGCCATACGGTCTGGCGGCCATGCAAACTCTTGAAAAAATGGGACTGGACAAAACGCTGCAACCCAAAATCGTCCAGGGAGAAAACATCGGACAAACCTACCAGTTCATCGCGTCTGGCAATGCCGAACTGGGCTTCGTCGCCCTGTCGCAAATATACAAGGACGGCAAACTGAAAAACGGTTCTGCATGGATCGTCGATGCCAGTTACTACCAGCCTATCCTTCAGGACGCCGTCATGCTTGAAAAAGCAAAAGACAATGCTGCAGCCGCCGAATTGATGCGCTATCTGAAATCGGACGTCGCCCACAAGGTTCTCCGTTCCTACGGCTATGCCTACTGATTGCCGTAATCATGCACGAAGTCGATCTGACAGCCATCTGGCTGACCCTGAAACTGGCCACGCTGACCACTGCCATCCTGCTTGTCATCGGAACACCACTGGCATGGAATCTGTCCCATACAAATGGATGGTGGCGCGGTCCGCTCAACGCGATCGTGGCGCTGCCCTTTGTGCTACCGCCGACGGTACTCGGATTTTACCTGTTGATCCTGATGGGGCCGAACGGCCCTGTCGGCAAGTTCTGCCATTGGATCGGTCTGCCGACACTGCCTTTCAGTTTTCCAGGCCTGCTCGTCGCATCGGTCATCTATTCCCTGCCTTTTGTGGTGCAACCCCTGCAAAATGCATTTGAAGCGATCGGACGGCAACCGCTGGAGGCGGCAGCGACATTGCGTGCCTCTCCGCTGGACACTTTTTTCAGCGTGATTCTGCCCATGGCCAAGTCAGGTTATCTGACCGCCATCGTCATGGGATTTGCCCACACTGTCGGCGAGTTCGGCGTCGTTTTGATGATCGGCGGCAATATCCCCGAAAAAACACGCGTTCTCTCCGTCTCGATATACGACCATGTCGAGGCGCTGGAATATACGCAGGCACACTGGCTTTCCGCAGGAATGCTGGTTTTCGCTTTCCTCGTCCTGCTCGCACTGTATCTTCTGAACCCGAACAAACGTCGCGCATGAACAGCCTGTACTTCAAGGGAACCATCAGCTATCCCGATTATGAGCTGAACTTCGATCTGACACTTCCCGGATCGGGAATCACCGCGTTCTTCGGTGCGTCCGGCGCCGGTAAATCCACCTTGCTGCGCGCTGTTGCCGGGCTTGTCAGACCGACAAACGGGATCATCCGCATCGGAGACACTCTCTGGCAAGACGACGCAAACCGGTTGTTCGTTCCGACACACAAGCGTTCGCTCGGTTTCGTTTTCCAGGATGCGCGCCTGTTCTCGCACTTGAATGTCACGGACAACATCCGTTACGGCATGAAACGCATCCGGACGGAAAAAAGGCGCATATCGCTGGAAAAAGCCATTGATCTGCTGGGCATCGGACACTTGCTCGAGCGTATGCCCGATACGCTTTCGGGCGGTGAAAAACAGCGTGTCAGTATCGCGCGCGCACTGGCGACCAGTCCTGATATCATACTGATGGACGAACCGCTGGCGGCACTCGACATGAAACGCAAATCGGAAATCCTCCCTTATCTCCAGCGTCTCAATGAAGAGCTCGGCATTCCCATACTGTACGTCAGCCATGCACTGGAAGAAGTCAGCACACTGGCCGACCATCTGGTCTTGCTTGACCGGGGACGGATTCTGGCAGCAGGAAACACCAGCGATATGCTCACCCGCCTCGACTTGCCGCTTGCTCACCATGATACCGCCTCGGCAATCATAGAAGGGAAAATCATCGCCGAAGACACGAAGTTTTCCCTGAGCACCTTATCTTTTCAGGGCGGACTCATCTATCTGCCGACCGGAAACTTCAGTATCGGCAAACACATCCGCCTGCGCATTCAGGCACGTGATGTCAGTCTGGCGACACAAAACCCGAACAGACCAGTATTCTGAATATCCTCGAAACCACAGTTGCCGGAATTTCCCGTGAATCGGACGGCGAAGTCATGGTCGAACTTGACGCGAAAGGTACACGGTTATTGTCGAGAATCACCCGCAAATCTGCCAGTGTCCTCAAACTGGAAACTGGCAAACCCGTTTATGCCCAGATCAAGGGCATTGCAGTTCTCGAATCATTTACCTGATACCTCTCACCTCTGCTGCAGGACGCAATAAAGCGGCGTCCGGCTGAAAAACAAATATACCGCTATAATGGATAAAAATAATTCTTATTCCGCCATTGCGTTACTTTACAAAAGCGACAAACGGCATTTCAGAACAATCCGAAAAACATGACAGTTACTCAATGGAGACTTCTATGAACGACAACACCAGAATTCCGCAACACGAATTGCTGATCAACGGAAAGTGGGTTCCCCCCGAAAGCGGACAGTATTCCACCATCCTCAATCCGGCAACAGAAGAAGTCATCGCACATGTCGCCGCGGGCAGCGAAAAAGATGTCGATACCGCAGCAAAAGCGGCCCGCGCGGCACTCAAGGTCTGGAACGGCATCAGCGCAGCCGAACGAGGCAGAATACTGAACCGGCTGGCGGACCTGCTGGAACAACACCAGGAAGAACTGATCGCGCTGGAAAGCACGAATGCAGGCAAACCGATCGCCAGCGTCAGACGACAGGACATGCCTGCCGCCATCGACACCTTGCGTTACTATGCCGGCTGGACAGACAAGATCATCGGTCAGGTTATCCCGGCCAGAACCGACGCTTTGACCTACACCGTCCGTGAACCGGTCGGCGTTGTCGGTGCGATCGTTCCCTGGAATTTCCCGCTCATGATCGGCATCTGGAAAATCGCACCGGCACTGGCATGCGGTTGCACGTTGATCGTCAAACCTGCCGAACTGACGCCGATGACCGCAATCCGTATCGGAGAACTGGCACTTGAAGCCGGCATCCCGCCGGGCGTTCTCAATATCGTCACCGGCAAGGGCAGCGTCGTCGGCGACGCCATGGTCGCCCATCCGCAAATCGACAAGATCACGTTTACCGGTTCGCCGAAAGTCGGACGCGGCATTATGCAAGGGGCCGCTGTCAACTTCAAGAAAATCACGCTGGAACTGGGTGGAAAATCGGCCAATATCATCTTCGACGATGCCGATCTCGACAGTGCGGTTCGCGGATCCGCATCCGGCATTTTCTTCAATGCCGGACAAGTCTGCTCTGCCGGTTCGCGTATTCTGGTACACAAGAAAATCCACAACGAAGTGGTCGATCGGCTGATCGAACGCGCAAAACATATCCGCATCGGCGACACGGCATCCGACGATACCATCATGGGACCGCTGGTTTCCCGCAACCAGATGAATACCGTCATGGATTACATCGACATCGGCAAAAAGGAAGGTGCCTGCGTCGCATACGGTGGCCAGCGTGTCGGAGACAAGGGCTTTTATGTCTCACCGACCATCTTCACCGACGTCAAGCACGAAATGCGTATTTCACAAGAAGAAATCTTCGGGCCGGTCGCCAGCATCATTCCGTTCGAAGACGAAGAAGACGCCATCCGGATCGCCAACGGGACGGCATTCAGTCTGGCAGCCGGTATCTGGAGCGCCGACGTCACCCGCATTCACAAAGTCGCCCACGAGCTGAAAGCCGGAACCGTCTGGATCAATACCTATGGCTATACCGATGTCCGTCTGCCATGGGGAGGTACCGGTGAATCGGGTTTCGGACGCGAACATGGTGAAGCGGCACTTGAAAATTTCACCGAGCCGAAAACCATCTGGTTATCGCTCCTGAAACGCTGACATCCTGACAGCAAAAAAAACCTCTCCGGAAACGGAGAGGTTTTTTCCATGATATCTCTTCAAGCAGCAATGACATTGTCGGCTGTTTCTGCAAGTCTCTGTTTAAGCTTGTCATACTCCTGAACCAGATACTGCTCTGCCCACTTCTGATCCTCGATCGGTATGACACGAACGGCACTGTACTTGTATTCCGGTGTCTTGGAATAAGGATCAAGATGTTCGACCGTCAATTCGTTACATGCACCGATCCACCACTGATACGTCATGTAAATGGCACCGCGGTTGACTCGTTCGGTCACCATGGCACGTGTAATGACCTTGCCGCGCCGTCCTTCCACCCAGACAAGCTGCTGGTCCTTGATACCCAGCTCTTTGGCATCCACAGGATTCATCTGTGCGAAACCCGGCTCATCTGCCAATGTCGCCAGCGCCGGACAATTACCCGTCATGGAACGGCAGGAATAATGTCCGACTTCACGAACCGTGGACAAAATCAGCGGGAAATCCTCGTCGATCTGATCGACCGGCGGCCGCCAATCCGCTGCAATAAGCTGCGCCCTGCCATTGGGTGTGGCAAACCGGTTGCCCTTGTACATCCACATTTCACCCGGGTCGTCCAGCGTTCTGCAAGGCCATGGCACATAGCCCAGACCGGCCATTTTCTCGTAAGTCGCTCCGTAATACAAAGGACACAACTCACGCATTTCATCCCAGATTTCCTGCGTATTGTTGTACTTCATCGGATAGCCCATCGCAGTCGCCATCAGACTGTGGATTTCCCAGTCAGGCTTGACGTCGCCCCTGGGTTCGATCGCCTTGTAAAAACGCTGGAATCCGCGGTCGGCAGCCGAATAGACGCCTTCATGTTCACCCCACGATGTCGCGGGGAATACCACATCGGCTTCCGCGACCGACTTGGTCATGAAAATATCCTGTGCGATGAACAAATCCAGTTTGGCATAGGCACGACGCACAGCGGCCAGATCGGGTTCGGTCTGGAACGGGTCCTCACCGAACAGATAAACCGCCCTGATCTTGCCTTCCTCGATATTATGACCGACTTCGGTAATGGGAATCCCTTTTTTGCCGGGCAATTTTTCCACTCCCCATGCCTTTTCGAACTTGGCACGGATTTCCGGATCCTCGACGGACTGGTAACCGGGGAACTGTCCCGGCAAGGCACCCATATCGCAGGATCCCTGAACATTGTTCTGTCCGCGAACCGGACCGACCCCGACGTTGGGACGACCGAGATTACCGGTGATGACCGCCATATTGGACAGACCCATGCAGGTTTCCACACCCTGTCCCCACTGGGTGACGCCCATCCCCCACAAAATGACGGAACCCGGGGATGTCGCGTACATACGGGCTGCTTCCCGCACCATCTTCGGATCCAGACCGGTTATCTTGGTCGTATTTTCCGGAGTATATTTCGAAACGGTTTCCCACATCGCGTCGAACCCTTCGGAATACTTTTCGATATATTCCCTGTTATGAAGGTTTTCCGTGATGATGACGTTGAGCATCGCGTTGACCAGCGCCATGTTCGAGCCGTTTTTCATCTGCAAATGCATGTCGGCGATACGTGCCGACTCGATGACGCGCGGATCGCAGACGATGATCTTCGCTCCCTTTTGCTTTGCCTTGATGATACGCCGTGCGACAATCGGGTGTGAATCGGCAGGGTTGTAGCCGAAAATCAGGATGCACTTCGTATCCTCGATCTCGACGATGGAATTGCTCATCGCACCACTGCCCAGCGTCTTTTCCAGCGCGGTGACGGACGGGCCGTGACAGACACGTGCACAACAATCCACATTGTTCGTACCGACAACGGCACGTGCGAATTTCTGCGCAATATAATTGGCTTCATTGCCAGGGCCACGCGCACAGCCGCTGACGAAAATGGAATCAGGACCGTATTTTTCACGGATTTCCATCAGTTTCGAACTGGCGAAACGGATCGCTTCTTCCCAGGATACCGCAGTAAACGGTTCACCCCGTTTGTAACGGACCAGCGGTTGTGTCAGACGCGGCGTCAGCAAACGGGTGTCGTTCAGAAATTCCCACCCGTAATACCCCTTCAGACACAATTCGCCCTGATTGGTGAAACCGTTGGCGCCTTCCGCCTTGATGATTTTGTTGTTCTCGACCGTAAACTCGATCTTGCAGCCCGAAGCGCAATACGGGCAAACAACTAATGCTTTTTTCATGATTTCTCCCGCAAACCTTGCCGATTGCCCAGGATTTACCGCATATCAGCGAAATGCATCCGGAGGCAGACTAAAAGCGGATTTCTCACGTTTCTGACTGATCTTTTCATCCATCGTACCGGTATCGATGATATGCAATGCCTTGGTCGGGCAGACTTTGGCGCATTGCGGGCCTTCAGGAACATCGATACAGAAGTCGCACTTGTGGGCGACACGGACCGTTTTGCGTACAGACAACGGTCCCAGTGCAGCCTGTTTGACCGGTCGTGTGACGATTTCCATGGCGCCGAACGGACAAGCCAGCACACATGACTGACAACCGATACACCGGTCCTGAATCAGCTGGACGGTATTGTCGCGGTAAACCAGTGCATTGGTCGGGCATACATTGACGCACGGTGCATTTTCGCAATGATGGCACTGGACCGGAGCGGACATGGTCAGTCCCTTGACGACTTTCAGCCGCGGATGAAAATTCTCAGGGGTGAGATCGTTTTCAGCCCCGCTGGGATGTGCCAGGACACACGCCACTTCACACGTGCGGCATCCGATACATTTGTCTGGTTCTGCAATCACAAACCGGTTCATTCTTCTGTCTCCTGTTTCTCAGGCTATTCTGGAAAGATTCATCAAACAGCGATGACGCGCATCGCCTGCTTGCGTTCAGCAAAAAAGAGAATATCCACGATGACAATATATCGGAATTTTCAAAATCGTGCTGTGCGCCTGCATTTTGCCAAATTGCAATTATATTCGATGCATTTGAATTTCTGTATGGTACCTTTCATATTTGATATGGATTTGGTGTTAATATTGATACCTTACTATCCCGAGCGCTCGCATCAGAAAATTTTGCGCTGATGTGTGCCGGATGCAAGCAACCCCTCTCTGGCAGACTGACATAACCATGACTACGGAAAACAGTAACGAAACCGCTAAGAAAACCTGTCCCATCAACGATATTCTTGAAAACCTGCGGGCACAACTTCATGCCGAAAATCAGCTGCCTGCAAAAATCCGCCCGGCTGTCGCACGTGTTGCGCGTCTTGTGACCGAAGTCACCCTGGGCAGAGGCAACATCACCGGCATCGACGAGCTGTCACGCGCCGTATCGGAATTGGCCGCGCTCGCACCCGAGCTTGCCACCACGATCGCCGACTCGCTGAAAAACAACCGCACGGAATGGGAAAACCACATCGTCAACAACACCTGCTCTGCGGGTACCTGCTTCCTGCCGCGGTCGGCGCCCTGTCAGGTCGCCTGCCCCGCACACATCGACATCCCCAGCATGATGGCGCTTGTCGGTCACGGTGATTTTTCCAAATCGCTCGAGGTTCTGGCCAAGGATACTCCTTTGCCTGATTCATGCGGTCTGGTCTGTCCTGCGCCATGCGAATATGAATGCGTGCAAAATACCGTCAGCGGAAAACCGGTTTTCATCCGTCCGATGAAACATGTCGCCGCACGCTGTGCGGAAATACGGCCAGACCTGAAAAAAGCCGCTCCGACAGGCAAGAAAATCGCCATCGTCGGCTGCGGTCCTGCCGGTCTGACAGCGGCCTACTATCTGGCCCAGAAGGGACATGACGTCGAAATTTTCGACGAACGCGAGCATCCGGGCGGCGTCATGCGTTACGGCATTCCGAATTACCGCCTGCCCGATTACAAGCTGTATGCGGAAATCGACGTCATCCGTGCACTGGGCGTCAAGATTCATCTGGGCTACACAGTACGTCAGGCACGCGAATTCCAGGACAAGGGGTACGATGCCACACTGCTCGCCATCGGCATGCAAAATTCGAAGCGACTCGGTGTACCGGGTGACGATCAGGATTTCGTGATCGGCGGCATGGATTTCCTGTCGGCCGTCCGTTCCGGCAAGAACCCGCGCGTCGGCCCTCACGTCATCGTCATCGGTGGTGGCAATGCGGCCATCGACGTCGCCATGACGGCTTTCCGTCAGGGAGCCGAAAAAGTCCAGATGTGGTACCGCCGAAATCGCAAACAGATGCCTGCCAATCCGCATGAAGTGGAACTGGCACTGGCAGAAGGTGTCGAACTGGTCGAATTCTGGGCGCCGACCCGTATTTTCCCGGACAAACGGATTGAATTCGAACGTTCCCGCTACGCACCGGATGCCAAGACCACGCCACCGGTCACCGTAACCGCCGACCACATCTTCGCCGGTATCGGTCAGGAAGCCGACCTTGGCTGGCTCGACGGCACGAAGATCGAAACAAAATGGGGCAACATCGTTTGCGATCCCGTGACACTGCAAACCGGAGAACCCGGCATCTTCGCCGGCGGCGATATCGCTCATGGCGCAAGCACGGTGGTCGCCGCAATCGGATCAGGCAAACGCGCTGCGGAATCCATTCATTCATGGCTGATGGGCATACCGATGGATTTGAAGTCGCTGGAGCCCCAGCCCCGTGACCAGGTGCCGTTTTTGCCGTCCACACCGCAACAGCGCACTTCCGCCGAACGCGCCCATATCGAGGAAAACGATCCATCCACCCGCAAGTTCTCCCATGACTTCATGCAGAAGGACTGGGATGAAAAAGTCGCTGCTGTGGAAGCCGAACGCTGCCTGCGATGCGACGTCTGTATCGGTTGCGGTCTGTGCGAACTGGCCTGCATCGAAGTCGGCGCAGAAGCGCTCAAGATGGTTGAAACCAAGGGCGGACGCATGGTCTTCAAGGACTTCACCACGCCGGACGAAAAATGTATCGGCTGCGGAGCCTGCACTTCCGTATGCCCGACGGGGGCCATCATCGTGGAAGACCGTGACGGATACCGCATAACGGAAATCACCGGCACCGTCGTCCGCAAACAACCGCTTCAGGTATGTTCATGCTGTGGAGAAACTTTCTCTGCATCGACCACGCAATACCTGAAAACACGCGATGAACTGGGCAAGAAAGTGCTGGAAGAAAACCTCTGTCCGTCATGTGCACGGCTCAAATCGGCCAAATCCATGAAAGACATGCAATGGATGGCACGGTTGTTTTGATACCGTCCCACCTGCACATTCAGGTGGCAACACGGTTCAGCAACCAGTCGGCCACCTGATTTTCCCTGTTCAGATCAAGCCACAAAACCGGACGGATCAAATCGTCCGGTTTTGGCGCATCGGATGCCACCACTTCAATACAATCGTTTTCCGGATACATCGGCTTTTTGCCAAGTGACGGGCGAAAAACCTCGATACGCGGGATCGGCTCATCACGAAATCCTTCGACCAGAACCAGATCGGCAGGCTTCATCCGCAAAACCAGCTCCCTGAGCGTCGGCTCGCGTTCATCACGCAATTCATGCGCCAGCATATACCGGTACGGGGATGCCAGCATCACTTCCGCTGCGCCTGCGCGTCTGATCCTCGCGCTGTCCTTTCCGGGCGGCTCCAGCTCGACATCGTGATGACTACTCTTGACGACGTTCACGCGCAAGCCCATCAATGAAAGCAACGGCAGGATTTTTTCCAGCAATGTGGTTTTTCCGCTGCCCGACCAGCCTGCGAGACCGACCATCGGATAACGTGGCATATACTGTTTCACGCCTTTACCCCTTGTTTGATCCATCGACATATATGAAATACCCGATAATGCTTATCGGGCGACATCAAGATACTGCCAGTCCGACTGCATGATCGGATGCTTCTTGAACCCAAGCACACGAGGACGAACCAGCCAGTTCCGCGTCCGTGATACATGCACGACCCATGCCGTGTCCGCTTCCATCTGGCGATTCATCCTGACGTAAAGCGCATTGCGTTTTTCACCGGGCGGCAATCTGACGGCCTGACGGTACAAGTCGTCGAACACCTTTGAACGATAGCACCCATAGTTGCCACGACCAGCATTCGGGCCATAGAGCAGCTGCAGGAAATTTTCGCCCTCGGGATAATCGGCATGCCATGCACCGCCCCACATCATGAGACGACAACCGGCAGCGTCTTTCAGATTGTCGGCGAAATTGCCGACCTCGAACTCTGCACGAATCCCGATTTCATCCAGTCCCCTTTTCCAGATTTCCGACACGACACGCGAACTGGCGCTGGCTTCCGTCCGGATTTTCAAGACCAGCGGCGAGCCGTCCGACATCGTCCGGTAACCATCAGCTTGCCGACGGTATCCGAAATAATCCAGCAACCGCGAAGCCAGTTCCGGATCATAGGCAATACTGCTTTTGTACGACGGATCATGCCCGGCCACTCCAGGCGGAACGATCATCTCCGCTTTTTTTGCCATCCCGTTGCGCAACAATTCGATTTCTGCCTGTGTGTTGTACGACATGGCAATCGCTCGTCTCAATGCGATTTTTTCCTTGCTGTATCCCCCCGTGACAGGGTCTTCCATATTGAAAAGCGTATAAGTGATTTCCGGTTCGACCATCGCATATTGCCGGATACCCTGATCCACGAATTCCTGTTTCAGACGTCCGTTTTCCAGCGCCACCGGCGCGGCCAGTTGCGGCAGTTTGTCGAAATCGATCTGTCCTTCCATAAAGGAAAGCCAGCGCGACTGTTCCTCCTCGATAATGGAGATTTCCACCCTTCCGATCTGCGGCATCCGTTTGCCTTTCATTTCACTGACCAGTCGTGCATCCCATGCATCGTCACCCGGCTGGAAATCCCACACGACCCCGCGATAATAAGGATTGGCTTCCAGCACGATTTTGCTGCGAGGCACATATTCTTTCAACATATACGGCCCTGTACCGACGGGATGAAAAGCGATACGTTCCCCGTAGGCCTCGACAACTTCGCGCGATACGGCAGCCAATGCGCCATAGGCCAGCACATACAAAAAATTGGCATCCGGCGCATTGAGCCGGATACGCAAGGTATAACGGTCTGTCGCCTGCAATCCTGAAACCTGCGCATCATAATCGAATCGCCCCGTCCGCACCGCCTTTTCGATCTGCGCATCCAGTCCGGCGATCTTTCCCCGAATAAACCCCGCCGATGGCGAACGGTTGGCCGGATCGGCCAATCTCTTGATGGCGTAAACATAATCGCTTGCCGTCAGTTCGCGCCGCTTGCCACCGAATACCGGATCGGGCGCGAAATAAATATGCTTTTTCAACCGGAATACATATGTTTTCCCGTCCGGACTGATTTCCGGCATGGCTTCTGCCGTATTGGGAACCAGCTTCGCAGGTCTTGCCAGATAATCGTAAGTCAACAACGTTTCGAAAATCGCATCGGCCACCCAGCCCGAATAATAGTTCTGTGTCCTGACCATATCGAATCCGTCATCGGCCGCTTCGAACACACTGTGAATCACCTTGTCCGGATCGGCGGCATACGAACGACCGGCAACCAGAAAAACACCGGCAAACAACAGCAAAACCGCAGCCAGTTTACCGATGAACGCCGAGATCGCGCCGTCATTTCTTCGCTCCAATATCATATCGTTCTGTTTCCTGCCGACACAAAAAGCCTGCCCTGCACCGGTTGAACTCCGCTGCGGATTTGGCAATTCATTTATTTTAGGCATTATAATTTCATGTTTACGCTAAACTCCGGAAATAGTGATGCAGGTCTTTCGCGGATTCACGGACAATTTACCACAGGGGCCACGCGCACTGGCGATCGGCAACTTCGACGGCGTGCATCGTGGACACAAAGCGCTGCTCGCCCGATTGCGTCAGGCTGCCGACAATCTCCGACTGCCCGCCGCCGTACTGACATTCAACCCGCACCCGAGGCAATATTTCGCGCTGAAAACCGGGAAAATAACCGATGCGCCGGCAACCATTACGCCATTGCGCGAAAAAATCCATGCGCTATCCCGATGCCATCTCGATGAAGTCATCATCGCACGATTCAACCAGACAATCGCCAACCTGAGCGCCGAAGACTTCATCAAGAAAATCCTTGTCGATACCCTGCATGTCGAATGGCTGATAGTCGGCGAGGCGTTCCGGTTCGGAAAAGGCCGAACCGGAACAACAAACGATCTCGAAAACGCCGGCCGCCGATACGGTTTCCATACGGAAATCCTGCCTGCCGTTACCGACATGAACGGTCGTATTTCATCATCCGCGATCCGCAACGCGCTGGAACAAGGTGACTTCGGAACCGTTGCCACACTGCTGGGACGACCCTATACCATTTCCGGCCATATCGTGCATGGCGACAAAATCGGCCGTGGACTGGGCTTCCCGACAGCCAATATCCCGATCCGTCATTACAACCCGATATTGTCCGGCGTTTTCATCACCCGTGTGCATGGCCTTGCCGATGTACCCTTGCCTTCGGTATCCATGATTGGAACCCGTCCGACCATCGAAAGCGACCGCCATATCATGCTGGAAACCCATATTCTGGATTTCCACCGTAATTGTTACAGTTCACTCATTGAAGTCGAATTTTTGAAAAAATTGCGGGATAATCAAAAATTTCCTGATCTTGGCGCATTGACCGCCGCCATCGGCAACGACGTGGCCGCCGCCAGATCGTATTTTGAATAAACACCTGAGCAAAAGTTAACTGAATAACGGGCAGAAACGGTAAAATCTGTCGCCAGGTCCGTTACAACCCCTATCTAGCGTAATAAACATGTCGAACAAACCATCAGATTCGTCCGGTAAAAAACAGCCAAACAAAAACAAACCGGGCAAGGAATATCCGGTCAACATGCCCGATACACCGTTTCCCATGCGAGGCAACCTCGCCAAACGGGAACCTGAATGGATCAAACAATGGCAGGACAAGAAAATCTATCACCGCATCCGGAAAGCGGCTGCCGGTCGTCCGCAATTCATACTTCATGACGGCCCACCCTATGCCAACGGCGATATCCATATCGGTCATGCCGTCAACAAGATTTTAAAAGACATCGTCGTCAAGTCGCGCGGCCTTGCCGGTTTCGATGCTCCTTACGTCCCCGGCTGGGACTGCCACGGCATGCCTATCGAAATCCAGATCGAAAAAATGTACGGCAAGAACCTGTCGGCCACCGAAGTACAGGCCAAGGCACGCGCCTATGCCAGAGAACAGGTCGAACGGCAGAAAAAGGATTTCATCCGTCTGGGTGTGCTCGGCGACTGGGACAACCCGTACCTGACGATGAACCACGCCAACGAAGCCAACGAAATCCGCGCGCTGGCACGCCTGCTAGAAAAAGGCTATGTATTCCGCGGACTGAAACCCGTCAACTGGTGCTTTGATTGCGGTTCCGCTCTGGCGGAAGCCGAAGTGGAATATCAGGACAGACGCGATCCGGAAATCGACGTCGGCTTCCCGTTTGCCGAACCGGAAAAGATTGCCGCCGCATTTGGAATGGAAAGCCTGCCATTACCGACGGGCTATGCCGTCATCTGGACGACGACACCATGGACCATTCCCGCCAACCAGGCACTGAACGTCCATCCTGAATTCGATTATGCGCTGGTCGAAACGGAAAAAGGCCTGCTGATCGTCGCGGAAGAACGCGCGAAACTGCCGTCATCCGAAGCAGGTACAACCCTGCTTCAGAAACGCTACGGCCTGAATGTATGGAAAATACTGGCAACGACCAAAGGCGCAGCGCTGGAAGGCATCCGTTTCAGACATCCGCTGTACGATGCACACGAAGGTTACCGCCGCCTCTCGCCGATCTACGCCGAAGAATACGTCACGCTGGACACCGGTACCGGTATCGTCCATTCGGCTCCTGCCTATGGGGTGGACGACTTCCTGTCCTGCAAGTCACACGGCATGAAAGACGATGAGATCCTCAATCCGGTCATGGGAAATGGTCATTACGCTTCCACGTTGCCGCTTTTTGGAGGCATGATGATCTGGGATGCATCGAAACTGATCTGCAACACCATGCAGGAAGCGGGTACGCTTTTCAATCTTGACATGATGACGCACAGTTATATGCACTGCTGGCGTCACAAAACACCTATTGTGTACCGTGCCACCTCGCAATGGTTCGCCGGTATGGACATCAAACCGAACGATACATCCCTGACCTTGCGCGAAACCGCGCTCAAGGGCGTCGAACAGACCACTTTCTATCCTGACTGGGGCAAGGCACGTCTGCAAGGCATGATCGCCAACCGTCCTGACTGGACGCTCTCGCGCCAGCGACAGTGGGGTGTTCCAATGGCCTTTTTCATACACCGTGAAACCGGCGAATTGCATCCGAGAACACTGGAACTGCTCGAGGAAGTCGCAAAACGTGTCGAAAAAGAAGGTATCGAGGCCTGGCAAACGCTCGATCCGAAAGAATTGCTTGGAGAAGACGCCGCATTGTACGAAAAGAACCGTGACACGCTCGATGTCTGGTTCGACTCCGGTGCCACCCACCAGACCGTCCTGCGCGGTTCGCATGCGAAAGAACTCCGTTTCCCGGCGGACCTGTATCTGGAAGGTTCGGACCAGCATCGGGGCTGGTTCCACTCATCCTTGCTGACCGCATCCATGCTCGACGGCTGTCCTCCCTACAAGATGCTGCTCACACACGGTTTCGTCGTCGATGGCGAAGGTCGCAAAATGTCGAAATCCATGGGCAACGTCATCTCCCCGCAAAAGGTATTCGATACGCTGGGAGCCGACATTTTGCGCCTGTGGGTCGCTTCGACAGACTATTCCGGCGAACTGTCCATCTCGGATGAAATCCTCAAGCGTGTCACCGAATCCTATCGCCGCATCCGCAACACCCTGCGTTTCCTGCTGTCCAATACAGCCGATTTCGATCCCGTCAAAAACGCCGTTGCCTTTGACGATCTGCTGGAAATCGACCGCTATGCCATTGCGTCCATGAAATCGCTTCAGGATGAAATCATGGCCCATTATGACCGTTTCGAATTCCATCCGGTCGTATCCAAGCTGCAAACCTACTGTTCCGAAGAACTGGGGAGCCTGTATCTCGATATCCTCAAGGACAGACTCTACACATCGAAGACCGTTTCCCACGCACGCCAGTCGGCACAAACGGCACTGTGGCATATCACCCATGCCCTGTTGCGCCTGATGGCCCCGATTCTGTCGTTCACATCCGAAGAAGCATGGCAGGCATTCGCTTCGGAAAAAGAATATGCCGACAGTGGTGAAACCCTGTTCACGCTGACGGCTTACGAACTGCCGGAAATCAGTGACGGTGCGCAACTGCTTGAAAAATACGGCAAGCTCAAGGCCATTCGTGCCGATGTCATGAAACGGCTGGAAGAAGTCCGCATCGCGGGGCAGATCGGTTCTTCCTTGCAGGCGGAAATCGAAATCCGCGCATCCGGAGACAAGTATCGGCTGCTCAAGAGCCTTGACGAGGATCTGAAATTCCTGATGATCACGTCCCGTGCCGAAGTCATCGAAGTCGCGGATAGTGACGCCGAATCGATCACGGTCAAACCGTCTGCATACCGGAAATGCGAACGCTGCTGGCACTATCGCAGCGACGTCGGCTCGGATGCAAAACATCCGCAGCTTTGTGCACGTTGCGCCGAAAATCTTTTCGGCAACGGAGAAAAACGCCGGTTCGTCTAGGCCGTCTATCCATCCGTCGCCACCGGAACACCCTTCCGGTGGCTCCTGCAAACCCGATTATGGCAACCAGAAACATCTATTACAAAAGCGGAACCGGTATGTTGCACTGGCTGGGACTCGCCATTGCGATCGTCCTGTTCGATCAGATCAGCAAAGTCTGGATTTCACACATTCTCCATTATGGTCAGGCCATCAGGGTCACCTCGTTTTTCAACCTGATTCTGGTCTATAACGAAGGAGCGGCTTTCAGTTTCCTAGCATCCCAGTCTGGATGGCAGCGATATTTCTTTACCGCCATCAGCATTCTGGCTATCGTCGTCATCGTGTACCTGCTGAAAAAACATGCACACCAGCGGCTCTTTTGTCTGTCACTGGCCCTGATTCTGGGAGGAGCCATCGGCAATCTGATCGATCGCTCACTGTACGGCCACGTTATCGACTTTCTGGACGTACATGCCATGGGATGGCACTGGCCGACATTCAATATCGCCGACTGCGGTATTACAATCGGAGCCGTCCTGTTTATTATCGACGAACTCAAGCGCGTCAGAAAAAGCTGATTCCTGACGCGCCCAATCATCCACGATACGGAGAGAACATATGGATTTGTCCGGCAAAAGGATTTTACTGGGATTGACCGGCGGCATTGCATGTTACAAATCGGCGGAATTCGCGCGCGCCATGATCCGCGAAGGTGCATCCGTACAGGTCGCCATGACCGCCAATGCCATGAAGTTCATCACCCCGGTCACCATGCAGGCACTGACCGGACATACCGTCTTTACCGACTCATGGGATGACAGGTTGGAAAACAACATGCCGCATATCGACCTGACACGTCAAGCCGATCTTGTCGTCATTGCCCCCTGTTCCGCCAACTTCATGAGCAAACTGGCCAATGGCCTGTGCGACGACCTGCTTTCCACCTTGTGTCTGGCCAGACCATCGGAAATCCCGTTTATGATCGCACCGGCCATGAACGCGGAAATGTGGAAAAAACCGGCAACCCGACGCAATGTCAATCGTCTCAAGGCCGACGGTGTACTGATAGCCGGACCGGCTTCAGGTTATCAGGCCTGTGGCGAAATCGGGGATGGGCGCATGTTGGAACCGACACAACTGCTTGAAGAAGTAATCGCCGCACTGCAACCGAAAAGTCTGGCTGGACGGAACGTACTGGTCACTGCCGGACCGACATTCGAACCGATCGACCCTGTCCGCGGCATTACAAACCGTTCTTCCGGAAAAATGGGCTATGCCATTGCACGTGCCGCACGTGAAGCCGGTGCCACCGTCACCCTGATATCGGGCCCCACAGCGCTGGATACACCCTATGGCGTCACCCGCATCGATGTCATGACAGCCATCGAGATGCGGGATACCGTCATGTCGCATATCAGCAAACAGGATATTTTCATTTCCGTGGCAGCCGTCGCCGACTGGCGCATTGCCAATGCCAGCGAACAGAAAATCAAGAAAAACGGCAACGGTAAAACCCCAGTACTGGAATTTGTGGAAAATCCGGATATCCTCGCCTCGATCGCCGCACTTCCCGATCCTCCCTATTGCGTCGGTTTCGCAGCCGAGTCAGAAAAACTGAGCGAATATGCGGAAGCCAAACGCCGGAAAAAAGGCATCCCGCTTCTGGTCGGCAATATCGGGCATGAAACCTTCGGAAAAGACGAAAACACACTGATTCTGTTCGACGAAAGCGGATCTCTTGAACTGCCCCACGGCAACAAACAGACGCTGGCCCGCCAATTGATCGAGCAAATCGCAAAACGCCTCTGACATACCGCCATGAAAACGATCGACATCAAAATACTGGACGCCCGTATGAGAGAATATCTCCCTTCATACGCCACTCCGGGAAGCGCTGGTCTGGATTTGCGGGCCTGCATCCCGGCCCCCCTTGTCATCGAACCGGGAGAAACCCGTCTGGTTCCGACAGGTCTGGCCATCCATATCGCCGATCCGGGATATGCCGCTCTCATCCTGCCGCGCAGCGGTCTGGGACACAAACATGGCATCGTACTGGGCAACCTGGTCGGCCTGATCGATTCGGATTATCAGGGCCAACTGATGGTCTCCACATGGAACCGCGGCAATACTGCCTTCACACTGAATCCGCTGGAAAGGCTGGCGCAACTGGTCATCGTCCCGATACTTCAGGTCGGCTTCAACATCGTCGATGAATTCGGTGAAAGCACACGGGGAACCGGCGGTTTCGGCAGTACGGGCACCCTCTGAAGGAAAGTGAACACACCATGAAGACACGTTTGAAATCGTTTTGGCAATTCATTCGTTCCCGCAGGACGGGATACCGTATCGCATGCTGTTGCTGCGCATTGCTGGTGACCGCCTGCGCCACGGATTCGGCATGGGTGGGCGACGAAGACATGACGCTTGAAACATCCGGCAAACCCCGTCTTGAACAAGTCGTCGCCATGCAGGACCGTCTGGACAGAGTGGGCGGCAAACTGCTGATCGGCAACGCTCCGCTTTGCCGCAAGCAACTGCGCAACCTGCTTGGGTTCAGTGTCGCCAACAAATACTCGTATTCACAGGAACTGTCTTCTCTTGCAGCCGAAACCTACGGTCTCGGCGAACGGCTTCAGGTCATGAATGTCATTCCGGGCAGCGGCGCCGACCGTGCCGGCCTGCAACGAGGCGATATCTTGCTGCGCATCGGCAACAAACCTGTACCGCAAGGTGCACATGCCGAACGCGAAACCGTCGAGCTGCTTTCCTCGCTGGTATCGAACAACAAATCGCTGCGT
Source organism: uncultured Oxalobacter sp. (assembly GCA_934270705.1). Classification (GTDB taxonomy): domain Bacteria; phylum Pseudomonadota; class Gammaproteobacteria; order Burkholderiales; family Burkholderiaceae_D; genus Oxalobacter. The sequence continues at coordinate 43,105 of CAKQQG010000003.1, forward strand.
CTTACCGTATTGCGCAACAACAGGCAGAAAAACATGACGGTCGCTCTGACACCTGCATGCGGTTTCCGGATCGAACTGGGACAAACGCCCAACGTCAACGCCTATTCCGACGGCAACCGCATTCTCGTCACACAGGGCATGATGCTTTTCGCGCGCTCTGATGAAGATCTGGCCTATGTCATCTCAAAGGAAATGGCGCACAACGTACTGGGACATGCCAAAACGCTTCAGAACACACATGCGGCGACCCGGCTGATCGACAATCTGATCCGTAATCCATCATATCAGATACAGGGTAATGGCGGTCTGAAACCGGTGCCAAAAAAATTCGACATCGATGCCGACACACTCAGTCTTGCCATGTCGTTGCGTGGCGGCTATGCGATCGACAATGCCACACAGTTCTGGAAACGGCTGGCTTACCGCTTCCCGGCGACCAATGCGAGAAACTATACCGCCTTGCATCCCGCCACGTCGGCACGCCTTGAAGCCATGCCAAACGCCATCGTACGTATCAAGGCCATCGACAAACGACGCAAGGCGCTGGCGACGACGCAGCAATAACAGCCGCACAAGGCGGGTACACCGCGAGGCCATACCCGCCATACATGCGTCCGGACCATTCCCGGGGCAAGCCGTGTATCATACGCGCTCGGTCAACAGCAACTTGATCGCCAACCCGACAAATATCGTGCCTGCCAGGCGATTGATCCATTTCTGCACATTGGCCGAACGGTTCAGCCATTCACCCAGCGCGCCGGCAGCCAGCGCAATCGCGCCGAACACCAGAATGGCCGACACGATGAAAACGAAACCCAGTTCCATCATCTGCAACGCCAGCATACCGCGTGACGGATCGGCGAACTGCGGCAGAAACGCCAGAAAAAATATGCTGACCTTCGGATTGGTGATGTTCATGAACACACCACGCCGAAACAGCTGGCCATTCGTCAGCATGACATTGTTACCGCTCTCGATAGTCGTGGCACCGCTTCGGAAAGCCCCCCATGCCAGATACAGCAAATAGCCTGCCCCGACAAGTTTCAGACAAGTGAAGGCCAGCTCCGATGTCTTGAAAATAACGGCGACACCCAATGCCACAGCCGTCGTATGGAACAACAGACCGGTACACAACCCGATCACCACGAGAAGTCCGGCCTTTTTTCCCTGCAGGGCTGACTGCGTCAGTACGAAAATATTGTCTGGCCCGGGAGCGATCGCCAGAATCAGGCATGCGATGAAATACGTCCCAAGCACATCAATCGGAATCATAAAAAAACCTGAATAAAACTGGAAAATGCAAAGAATACCCGAACCTGGCTCTCAATAAAATCATTGATGCCCCTTTTTACTGACGAATCCGCAAAAAGCATCCACCGGAAGCCGACAAGCGAATTGACGTCAAGTTATTGATACGTCTATAATTTAACACTTTCCGTCCGTTCCGGAAAAACAAGAGAAGGCTGTGTCCGCCCTGACTGGTGCGGAACCACCCGTTTGAACGTGTAAACACTACAGGAAATTACTATGAAAACCTTTTCCGCCAAGGACAGTACCGTCCAGCGTGAGTGGTTTGTGATCGACGCAACCGACAAGGTTCTCGGACGTGTCGCCAGCGAAGTGGCACGCCGTCTGCGTGGCAAACACAAACCTGAATTTACCCCACATGTCGATACCGGTGACTACATCATCGTCGTCAACGCAAGCAAACTGCGTGTAACCGGCAACAAGACAACCGACAAGAAATACTATCGCCACAGTGGTTATCCGGGCGGCATTTACGAAACGACCTTCGAAAAAATGCAGCAGCGTTTTCCGGGGCGTGCGCTCGAAAAAGCCGTCAAGGGTATGCTCCCGAAGGGACCTTTGGGTTATGCCATGATCAAGAAGCTGAAAATCTATGCTGATGCCACCCATCCACATAGTGCACAGCAGCCCAAGCCACTCGAAATCTAAGGAGCAGACATGATCGGTAACTACAATTACGGAACCGGCCGTCGCAAAAGCGCCGTAGCGCGTGTTTTCATCAAGGCAGGCTCTGGAAAAATCACTGTAAACGGCAAACCGGCCAACGAATATTTTTCCCGCGAAACCGGTCTGATGGTCATTCGCCAGCCACTCGAACTGACGGACAATGTCGAACGTTTCGACATCATGGTCAACGTCTCGGGCGGCGGTGAATCCGGACAGGCAGGCGCTGTCCGTCACGGCATCACCCGTGCGCTGATCGATTACGACATCGGCCTGAAACCGGCGCTGTCCAAGGCTGGCTTCGTCACCCGGGACGCACGTGAAGTCGAACGCAAGAAGGTCGGTCTGCGCAAGGCACGTCGTGCAAAACAGTTCTCCAAACGTTAATCCATTTCATACAATACCGACCAGATATTGTAGATGGTCGTTTCATGAAGTCGTCCGGCAATGCCGGGCGACTTTTTTTCTGTATGCTGCAACCGGGCAAAACCCCGGCAATCCCGCTAAAATAGGCAGCATGTTCCTGTCAACTTCTTCTGTGAGGCTATCATGATCAAAGTCGGCATCGTCGGCGGTTCGGGTTATACCGGCGTCGAACTTTTGCGTATTCTTTCGGCACACCCGGATGTCAAACTGACAGCGATTACATCACGAGGCGACAAGGGTACCCCAGTCGCCGACATGTTTCCTTCCCTGCGCGGCATCGTCGATCTGACCTTTGCCTCGCCCGATGAATCGGCACTGAACGATTGTGATGTCGTCTTTTTCGCCACGCCGCACGGCATCGCCATGGCTCATGCCAGGGAATTGCTGGCCCATCAGGTCAAAATCATTGATCTCGCAGCCGACTTCCGTCTGAAAGACACGGCCGAATTCGAAAAATGGTACGGTATGCCACATGCATGTCCCGATATTCTGGCAGAAGCGGTTTACGGTCTGGTCGAAGTCAACCGCGAAGCGATCCGCAAAGCTCGCGTGATCGGCCTGCCGGGCTGCTATCCCACATCGGTTCAGTTGGGGTTCGCACCGCTTTTGAGCCATGGCAAACCGCTGGTTGACGAATCGGCGCTGATTGCAGACTGCAAGTCCGGCGTCTCGGGCGCGGGGCGACGCGCATCGGTCGGTTCATTGTTTGCTGAATCAGCCGACAACTTCCATGCCTATGGCGTCAAGGGACATCGCCATTTGCCGGAAATCGTTCAGGGGCTGAAAGCCATTACCGGAAACACCCGTGAAATCGGCCTGACCTTCGTACCGCACCTGACCCCGATGATCCGCGGCATCCATTCCACACTGTACGCAACCCTGCTTCCGGAAGCACGTGACACCGATTTCCAGAAACTGTACGAAGACCATTACCGTGACGATCCATTCGTTGACGTCCTGCCAGCCGGCTCGCATCCGGAAACCCGCTCGGTTCGCGCCTCGAATTATTTGCGGATCGCCGTCCATCGGCCCGGAAACGGCAACACCCTTGTCATTCTTGTCGTCGAAGACAATCTGGTCAAGGGGGCAGCCGGACAAGGCGTCCAGTGCATGAACCTGATGTTCGGACTGGAAGAAACCGCTGGCCTGAAGCAGGTTCCGGTATTGCCGTGACATGCTGCAAACACAAATCACGCATCCTGTTTATAATGTGCGCATCTTTTCATTCCGGAGTAAATAATGAGCGATAATCAAGAAATGCCAGCACCGATCATTTTCACCGACAGTGCAGCGCGGAAAGTTGCAGAACTGATCGCTGAAGAAGGCAATCCCAACCTGAAATTGCGTGTATTCGTCCAGGGCGGCGGATGTTCTGGCTTCCAGTACGGTTTTACATTTGATGAAAACGTACACGAAGACGACACGACCATGATGAAAAACGGTATCCAGCTCCTGATCGATCCCATGAGTTACCAGTACCTTGTCGGAGCCGAAATCGATTACAAGGAAGATCTTGACGGCGCCCAGTTCGTTATCCGCAATCCGAACGTTACGACGACGTGCGGTTGCGGTTCCTCCTTTGCTCCCTGATACATCCCGAACCGGAAAGGATACCCCATGGCATCCTTTCCATATCCACGTCATCGCTCCCCTGTCTTTCCGTTGAACAAAAAGGCCTGCTGGCAGAGTCCAGCGACCTCTGATATACTTGAGTAAATTATTCAACTAATAGACGCTTCATCACGATTATATGCGACTGACCACAAAAGGACGTTTCGCCGTAACGGCCATGATCGATGTGAACCGGTACCAGCAAGGTGGTCCGGTGTCTCTGGCCGGCATCAGCGAACGGCAGGATATTTCCGTTGCCTACCTGGAGCAGCTGTTTTCAAAACTCCGGCGCGGCAATCTGGTCAAATCCATCCGTGGGCCCGGTGGGGGATACGTTCTGGCAAAAGATGCTGCCGACATCACGATCGCAGATATTGTCTTCGCCGTGGATGAACCGCTGGATGTCACCCGTTGCGGCGGGAACGGCAACTGCGCAAAAGGCAGCATCAAGTGCGTCACCCATAATTTGTGGGCCAGTCTCAATGAAAAAATCATCGATTATCTGGAATCCGTCACCCTGTCGGATCTTTCAGGCGACAAAAACGTGACGCCACCGCAAAACCCGCGCACGAACCACATCGGAATTTATACGAAAACGGCGAAATAAAAGGATAGAACACAGCATGAACACCACGGTACAACCTGCACAATGCAGCATCTTGAAGGACTTCACGAAGGACGCCTCGCGCCCGGTCTATATGGACTATTCGGCAACGACACCTGTTGATCCGCGCGTCGCCGAAAAAATGATTCCTTATCTGTGCGAAAAATTCGGCAATCCTGCCTCGAACAGCCATATGTACGGATGGGAAGCGGAAAAAGCGGTAGAAGAAGCTCGCGGTCACGTCGCCGCCCTGATCAATGCAGACGCCCGTGAAATCGTCTGGACATCCGGCGCCACGGAAGCGAACAACCTTGCCATCAAGGGGGCCGCGCAATTTTACAAGACCAAAGGCAAGCACATCATCACGGTCAAAACCGAACACAAATCCGTTCTCGATACATTCCGTGAACTGGAACGCGAAGGCTTCGAAGCGACCTATCTCGATCCTCAGGAAAACGGTCTGATCACACTCGAACAACTGGAAAAAGCCATTCGTCCCGACACGATTCTGGTATCCGTCATGATGGTCAACAACGAAATCGGCGTCATTCAGCCAATTGATGAAATCGGCGAACTGTGCCGCAGCAAAGGCATCGTTTTCCACTGCGATGCCGCACAGGCAGCAGGCAAAATGGACATCGATCTGCAAAAAACAAAAGTCGATCTGATGACACTGACCGCACACAAGATTTGCGGTCCGAAAGGTATCGGCGCCCTTTTCGTCCGCCGGCGTCCCCGCATCCGTCTGGAAGCGCAAATGCATGGCGGCGGACATGAACGTGGCATGCGTTCCGGTACACTGGCCACGCACCAGATCGTCGGCATGGGTGAGGCCTACCGTATCGCACGGGAAGAAATGCATTCCGAAGTCGCACGGATTCGTGTCCTGGCAAAACGACTCGCGGACGGTCTGTCACAAATCGAAGCTGTCGTATTCAACGGCGATATGGTTCACCGTATTCCGCATAATCTCAACGTCAGCTTCAATTATGTCGAGGGTGAATCGCTGATGATGGCGATGAAGGGACTGGCTGTTTCATCCGGCTCCGCATGTACTTCCGCCAGCCTTGAACCGTCCTATGTGCTTCGCGCGCTGGGCAGAAGCGATGAACTGGCGCACAGCTCGATCCGCTTCACGATCGGCCGTTTCACAACTGAAGAAGAAGTGGACTTCGCCATCGAACTGGTCAAGACACAGGTCGCCAAGCTGCGCGAACTTTCACCGTTGTGGGACATGTACAAGGAAGGTATCGATATCAACACCATCCAGTGGGCAACCCACTGAAAAGGTCACCGGAGAATACTATGACATACTCGAAAAAAGTCATCGATCACTATGAAAACCCGCGCAATGTCGGCAGTTTCGACAAGGATGACGACAACGTCGGTACCGGTATGGTCGGCGCGCCTGCATGCGGTGATGTAATGCGCCTGCAAATCAAGGTCGATGCCGAAGGCAAAATCGAGGACGCCCGTTTCAAGACCTATGGTTGCGGTTCAGCCATCGCATCGAGTTCCCTGGTCACGGAATGGGTCAAGGGCAAAACACTGGATGAGGCCCTGCAAATCAAGAACTCTGATATTGCAGACGAATTGGCGCTGCCTCCTGTCAAGATTCACTGTTCGATTCTGGCAGAAGACGCCATCAAGGCCGCGATCAGCGATTACCGCAAACGTCAGGAAAAAAAGAACGAGGCATGAAAGGACAGGAACCATCATGGCAATTACACTGACAGAAAAAGCCGCCAGACACGTCACCCGCTTTCTGGAACGCCGCGGCAAAGGTCTCGGCTTGCGTTTCGGGGTTCAGACAACCGGTTGTTCCGGTATGTCCTACAAGCTCGAATATGTTGACGAACCGGGGACAGACGATACGGTTTTCGAATCGAACGGAGTGAAGATTTTCGTCGATCCGAAAAGTTTGCCTTATCTTGATGGTACGGAACTGGATTTCGTCAGGGAAGGCTTGAACGAAGGTTTCAAGTTCCATAATCCGAACGTGAAAGATACCTGCGGCTGCGGCAACAGCTTCAAGGTCTGAGCCGACTCATCCTTCGTCATGCAAAACCATTTCGAGTTTTTCGGCCTGCCCGCACAATTCACCGTTGACCGGGCCATGCTTGATGACGCTTACCGTAAAATACAGCATCTGGTTCATCCGGATCGTTTCGTGACCGCGACCGAAACGGAAAAAAGGGCTGCCATGCAATGGGCGGCAACGGCCAATGACGCCTACCAGACCCTGCGCGATCCGGTAAGACGTGCCATTTACCTGTGCGAACTCAATGGCTACAACGTACGTAAAGAAACACACGTATCCATGGAGCCCGATTTTCTGATGCAACAGATGCAGTGGCGTGAAACCCTTGAGGAGGCACGCCGGTCAGGTAACCGGCAAGACTTGCAGGCACTGAATGAACAATGCAGGCAATCACGTGAGAAATGCTTGCAGTGTGTCGAAACCCTCCTGAACCAACACCAATTCGAACAGGCTGCCAGTGAAACACGGAAACTGATGTTCCTCGAAAAATTCGGCGAGGAGATCGGCCGGTTCGCTGACGGAACCTGATTTCACAAACTGAACATGGCACTCCTCCAGATCGCAGAACCCGGCATGTCCGCCGCACCACACCAGTTCCGTCTTGCTGTCGGAATCGACCTCGGCACGACGCATTCGCTTGTCGCGGTTGTCCGAAACAGCATTCCCGAAGTACTGGAAGACGAGCAACGCCGTCCGTTGCTCCCTTCTGTCGTTCGCTATTTCGCTGACGGACATACCGAAGTCGGCTATGCGGCAAGACAAGCGCAAAACAGCGATCCGAAAAATACCATTGCGTCCGTCAAACGTCTCATGGGACGCACACTCTCGGATATCACCAACATCGAGAGTCTGCCCTACCAGTTCGTCGATCATCCCGGCATGGTCAGAATCGCCACAGTCGCCGGAGAAAAAAGTCCTGTCGAAGTCTCTGCCGAAATTCTCGCCAGACTCAGATACCGCGTTGAGGATGCCTTTGATGAACCACTTGCCGGAGCGGTCATTACGGTACCCGCTTACTTCGATGATGCGCAGCGCCAGGCCACCAAGGATGCCGCGAAACTTGCCGGTATCCATGTCCTGCGTCTTTTGAGCGAACCGACGGCCGCCGCCATCGCCTACGGTCTGGACAATGCACCCGAAGGCATTTATGCGGCTTATGATCTCGGAGGCGGGACATTCGATATATCGATCCTGAAACTGAACAAGGGCGTTTTCGAAGTATTGGCCACAGGCGGCGATTCCCGACTGGGGGGCGACGATTTCGACCACCGTATATTTTGCTGGATAATCGAAAAAGCCCACCTGAAACCGCTTTCGCCGGAAGACAAACAACAGCTGATGACCAAGGCACGGGAAGCAAAAGAACGCCTGTCCGCACGCGCTCGCGTGACCATCAACACCATCCTTTCGTCCGGGGAAAAAATCAACCTGGAACTGACTGCACGCGCTTTTGAACAAATGACGCATCCACTTGTCTGCAAAACCATGCAACAAGTCAAGAAAACCATTCGTGATGCAGGCCTCACCATTCCCGATATCGACGGCATCATCCTGATCGGCGGTGCCACGCGCATGCCGCATATCCGCCGACAAATACAAAAGCTGTTCAGTAAAAAACCGCACGCCTCGATCGATCCGGAAAAAGTCGTCGCTCTCGGTGCAGCCATACAGGCCAATCTTCTGGCGGGCAACCGTGCGCCTGGCGATGATTGGCTCTTGCTGGATGTCACTCCGCTCTCCCTTGGTATCGAAACCATGGGAGGACTGGTGGAAAAGATCATTCCGCGAAACTCCACCATTCCCTGCACCTATGCACAGGAATTCACGACCTTCAAGGACGGACAGACCGCATTGGCCATCCATGTCTTGCAAGGTGAACGCGAACTGGTCGATGACTGTCGTTCGCTGGCACGCTTCGAACTGCGCGGTATACCGCCAATGGCTGCTGGCGTCCCACGTATCCGCATCACCTTTCAGGTCGATGCCGATGGTCTGCTCTCCGTCTCGGCACGGGAAACCATTTCAGGTACGGAAGCATCCATCACCGTCAAGCCATCCTACGGCCTGACCGATACGGAAATCGTCAAAATGCTTGAGGAATCCGGAAAAAATGCCGAAAGCGACATGCAATTGCGCGCCCTGAAAGAAGAACAGGTCGAGGCCAGACGGACGATTCAGGCGACGGAAACAGCATTGAATACCGACGGCGACCTTCTGGATGCAACTGAGCGCGCGACAATCGAACAACTCATTGCCAACACACGCCGACACCTGCAAGGGGACTCGGCAACCGTCCTGCACGATGCCATCGAAGCCTTGACAAGAGGCACGGAGCAGTTCGCTGCCAGACGCATGAACCGCAGTATCCGGAAAGCCCTTTCCGGCAAGGCGATCAAGGACGTTATCTGAATTTACCGGAGACAGCATGCCAAAAATCACAGTATTGCCCCATGAGGCACTTTGTCCGGATGGTGCGGTCATCGACGCCCGTTCAGGGCAGTCGATTTGCGATGCCCTTCTGGACAACCATATCGAAATCGAACACGCTTGCGGAAAATGCGGCGCATGCAGTACCTGCCATATCATCATCCGCAAGGGATTCTCCTCGCTTTCGGAAATGAGCGAGAAGGAAGAAGACATGCTCGACAGGGCGTGGGGGCTGGAAGCGGAATCCCGCCTTTCCTGTCAGGCAAAAATCGGCGAAGAAGACCTGACGGTCGAAATACCGAAATACAACATCAATCTCGTCAGCGAAAACCGCTGATACCCCTGTGGAAAACCGTATTATGAAATGGTCCGATACCCAAAGAATCGCTGAAGAACTGACCGATCGCTATCCGGATACCGACCCCCTGAGTGTACGCTTTACGGATTTGCACGACTGGATTTGCCGTCTGGATGGCTTTGACGACGACCCCAACCGTTCCAATGAAAGAATCCTCGAAGCGATCCTGATGGCCTGGATAAAGGAAGCACAGGACTGATGCGGCATCTCCGGCATTTTGTCAACGCCGGTTCTGCTTCATGATTTGCTGCTGTTCGCGCTGCCAGTCGCGTGCTTTCTCGCTTTCCCGCTTGTCATACTGTTTCTTGCCCTTGGCAAGACCGATTTCGCATTTGATTCGCCCTTTCGAGAAATGCAGATTGAGCGGAACCAGCGTATAACCGGCACGTTCCACCTTGCCGATCAGCTTGTTGATCTCGGAAGCATGCATCAACAGCTTCCTGTCACGTACCGGATCCGGTTTGATATGTGTCGATGCTGTCGCCAACGGGCTGATATGTGCACCGAACAGGAATATTTCACCTGCACGGACAATGACATACGCCTCTTTCAGTTGCACCCGACCGGCACGGATGGCTTTGACTTCCCAACCTTCCAGCGCCATGCCCGCTTCAAAGCGTTCTTCGATAAAATAATCGTGAAATGCTTTTTTATTATCGGCAATAGTCATAAACGCACACGCTTCCTTGTATAAAATAGCGATTTTATCAAAATCATTCACGTCCAGATGACGATCGTACACAAATCGGTATTGCTCAATTACAGCGCACAGCAGATGTATGCGCTGGTTGATGATATGGAAAGCTACCCGTCTTTTCTCCCCTGGTGCGACCGTGTCGAAATCCAGCGCGATCCCGATGGGCGGACGGTAGTCGCTTCCATTTTCCTGAATTTTTGCGGCATCACACAAAGTTTCACGACATGCAACACCCATACCGAGCCTTCATCCATCCGGATGAAGCTCGTTCGCGGTCCTTTTCGCCGGCTTGATGGTCAATGGACATTCAATGCGTTGGACAACGACCGCTGCCGTGTGGAACTGTACCTGAACTACGAGTTCTCGCATTTTTTCCTGGAAAAACTGCTGGGACCTGTCTTCGATATAGTCACCAACAGTCTGGTCGATTCTTTTTGCGAACGTGCCCGGAAAATCCATGGATAACATCACATCATCCGCCATACCGCCGATCACCATTCAGGTCTGTTACGCGGAGGCGAATCACCAGTTTCTGATCGACATGACTGTTACCAAAGGCACAAGACTGATCGAAGCCATCCGGCAAAGCGGCATTGAAAAAAAACTGTCTATTGCCATCAAGGAAGGCAACGTGGGCATTTTCGGTCAGAAAAAACCTTTCAATACCATTCTCGATGCAGGCGACCGTATTGAAATCTACCGCCCGCTTGCCGCCACACCACAGGAATTGCGACGACGACGCATCCAACGTGGCAACGACACCTGATCTTTCATTTATTTCAGCAATGGTTCGAGATAAAGCCACACATTGTCCAGCATGATGGGCTGTGCAGCGGCGACCGGATGGATATTGTCGCTCTGGAACAGGTCGTCACGTTCCGCAACGCCCTTCAGGAAAAAAGGCACCAGCGATACTTTGCCTTTTTTCGCCACCGCAGGATACACACCGGCGAAATCACGCGTATATACCTGACCGTAATTGGGTGGAAGCTGCATCCCCAGCAGCAATACTTTTCCTTTCTGCTGTTTGACCATCTCCACCATGGCCAGCAAATTGTCATAAAGGGATTTGACGGAAAATCCGCGCAATCCGTCATTGGCGCCCAGTTCGATCACCACCACCGATGGCGCATATCGTTTGAGCAAGGCAGGCAGTCTCGCCTTGCCCCCTCCCGAAGTATCACCACTGATACTGGCATTGACGACAGCCGTTTCCGGATAATCCTTTTTCAACCGTTTTTCAAGCAGATCGACCCAACCGCTCCCTTTTTCCAGCCCATACCCGGCAGAAAGACTGTCGCCCAATACCAACACGGTCTTCGGGGCTGCGCAGGCGGGATTTCCGGAAAAAAGACATAATAGGAACATGACGGCGATGACTTGCCATAAACGAAATACGGACAATCTGAAGCGGACGATACCCGATATATCCATGTCAAACACTCCTTGTTTCCATCACACCGCCATCGAGGCTGTTCATCTGTACAAAACGGTCGCCGATGCGACCGATACGCTTGCCATATTGCACGACATTCATTTCAGCATTCCCGTCAATGAAACCGTTGCCATCATAGGCGCTTCGGGTTCAGGAAAAACAACGCTTTTAAGCCTTCTTGCGGGACTGGATACACCGACTTCCGGAACCGTCAGATTGTGCGGCATCGACATCTTCGCAATGAGCGAAGATGAACGCGCAATGCTGAGAAAAAAAATGCTCGGTTTCGTATTCCAGTCATTTCAGCTGCTTCCACACCTCACCGCACTTGAGAACGTCATGCTTCCGCTGGAATTGCAAGGCGTTCCCCACGCTGCCTCACGTGCGTTGTCCTTCCTGAAACGAGTCGGACTTTCATCACGTACACAACATTATCCCAGATACCTTTCCGGAGGAGAACAGCAGCGTGTGGCGCTGGCGCGTGCTTTCGTCACCGAACCACCGCTTCTGTTCGCCGACGAGCCAACAGGCAATCTCGATACCCGGACAGGACAGGAAATTATCGAACTGATGTTCTCCATGCACAGGGAGCGGCACATGACGCTGGTTCTGGTAACGCACGATTTGGAAATCGCCGCCAGATGCCATCGAGTCATCGAAATCCGCGACGGCAGGATGACAAGTGGACAACCGGCAAGCTAACGCCAGTATTCAGGCATATCATCCTGTGAATGGGCGTTTTTTCCCGAACGTTGTTTCAGCGGCTCAATGACGTCGTTATCGTTCTGGCTACCGTCAAGCCTGGTCAGCCGCTGTTTCGTTCTCGCGCTTTCCGCCAATTTCCGCTTTTTTTCTTCCGGCAATCTCTGATATTCCTGCCACTTTTGCGACTTTCGTTCGGGATTGAGTTTTCTGAAACCCAGATAATTCTGTCTGGCCAGACGCCGTTGCTCCGGCGTCAATTTCAGCCAGTCATGGATATGGTTCCGGAAACGTTGTTTTTTCTCCGGAGACATCTGTTCCATCTTGTCAGCCACCGCCAGCCATTTCCTTTTCTGTGCGGCGCTTAGCTGTGTCCAGGTACTTTCAAGCGGTGCGAGCGACTCTTTTTGCGCAGGTGTGAGACTGTCCCATGAATCACCTGCCATATTTTTCTCATGCGTCTGTTCCATGCCGAGAAACGTACGCAGATCCTCCATCGGCACAAAAACATAAACCGCTCCGGCAACGACCAGCACCAGAATCACTGATACGGATACCCACCACGGTACCGTCTTCCTGCCAGCATGATGCCGTTCGCTCATGACCCAAACCCCGATTCACGATCTGTCGGCAACGTAAGCTCTGAAACCGGTATCCGCATAAGCGGACGGTGGTAACTCGTCGGACAAAACGGCAATATCGATATCGGTAAGCTCACGAAGCTGCCGTTGCTGTTCATAATGGCATATGCCCGTCAGTCCGACTACCAGCACAAGCACAGGCAAGCCAAGTCCCAGCTTTGCAATCCATGAGGGTCTGCCTGAAAAACTGCCGGACATAGCGGCGCATACCTGCTGAAAGACATTCACATAAAGCGGGGATGCCTTCTTGCGTCCGACAGCTGCCAGACGCGCCTGCTCCAGTCGCTGCGCAACGGATTCCGGTATATCATCAAGCTTTTCGTTCAATGCATGACGCACCTTGTAAGCGAAATTTTCCTCATTCATGTTCATAGCTCAATCCCTCTTGCCTTGAGCGCTTTTGCCAGCGCATGAGCCGCACGCGAACAATGCGTCTTGACGCTCCCTTCGGAACAATTCATCGCTTCTGCAGTTTCAGCGACATCCATATCATTCCAGTAACGCATCAGAAACGCTTCCCGTTGACGGGCAGGCAATTTTTCGATTTCCTCTTCGATAATCGTCAATACCTGCGCTCGCTCGAGCTTGTCGGCAGACGACTCCACCACTTCATGACCGTCATCACCCTGATAAACCTCGAGCCAGTCGAAATCGTCATCGTCTCCCTTGCCCGACATGCTCGAAAAAAGGCTGACCCAGGTATTCCTGACCTTCTCGCGCCGGAAAAAATCGCTGATCGTATTCTGGAGGATACGCTGAAACAGCATCGGCAATTCCGATGCCGGTCTGTCGCCATATTTTTCCGCAAGTTTGATCATCGCATCCTGAACGATGTCCAGCGCCGTTTCATCACGCCTGACCGCATAGGCAGCCTGCTTGAAAGCCCGCTTTTCGATACTTGCAAGAAAATCAGATAATTCTTTGCCCGTTGCCATGCGAATTGGCAGGAAAACCAGCCATACAGAAAGAAATGAGACGCAGCATAGCAGCCACGTCAAACAGGTGCACATGCTAGCAAAGAAAAACCTGCTTGTGCAGATAGTGGTGTAAAATTACTTGTTTTATAGAATTGCCGAAGTATTGTAAATTTGTAAAATTGAGTAGCGCTTGATCAAAATATCGAAAGCGATTATCTGCTAGCCGCCATATTACCCTGTGGCGGAACGTTTTCTCACCGGTGCCCATCATGCCGCCTGTCGTGAAAACCTGCTTTGCTGTTTTGAAAGCTGTTTGCTCTGACCCGCGCCACAAGCGCGAGAAATTGACACTTGTTTTGCGGTGTTTCGCAATGACATGAAAAAATTGCCTCTGGCAATCACGGTTTCGTCAGGAAAGAGCATCCGATCAATTTCCAGTGGACCTTGAAAGGAAAGAATTATGAGTTTAGAAATGACAGGCTCCGACATTCTCGTCAGGAGTCTGGCCGAAGAAGGAGTAGAGCACGTTTTCGGATATCCCGGTGGTGCCGTCCTCTATATTTACGACGCCATCTACAAACAGGACAAATTCAAGCATATTCTTGTCCGTCATGAACAGGCAGCCGTTCATGCGGCAGATGCCTACGCAAGAAGTTCCGGCAAGGTAGGTGTTGCGCTGGTCACATCCGGCCCGGGCGTCACCAACGCCGTCACGGGTCTGGCCACCGCCTACATGGATTCCATTCCACTCGTTCTGATCAGCGGTCAGGTCGCCACTCACGCTATCGGTTCCGATGCCTTCCAGGAATGTGATGCCGTCGGCATTACGCGCCCCTGCGTCAAGCACAATTTCCTGGTCAAGGACGTTCGTGATCTGGCAGTCACCATCAAGAAAGCTTTCTATATCGCTTCCACTGGGCGCCCCGGTCCTGTCCTGATCGACATTCCCAAAGATGTCAGCATGCAATCCTGCATTTTCGATTATCCAAAAGAAATCGAAATGCGCTCCTACAAACCGATCGACAAGGGACATACCGGACAGATCCGCAAAGCCGTCCAGATGATGCTTCAGGCGGAACGTCCGCTCGTCTATGCCGGCGGCGGCGTCATCCTTTCCGATTCCGCTCCGGAACTGAACAAGCTGGTCGATCGTCTGGGTGCGCCTTGCGTCAATACGCTTCAGGGACTGGGGGGCTACCGTGCATCCAGCGAAAAATACATCGGCATGCCCGGCATGCATGGCATGTACGAAGCCAATCTGGCCATGCAGCATTGCGATGTCCTGATCGCTATCGGCGCCCGTTTCGACGACCGTGTCATCGGCAATCCCGAACACTTCTCGAAAGTGGATCGCAAGATCATCCACATCGACATTGACCCGTCTTCGATTTCCAAACGCGTCAAGGTCGATATTCCGATCGTCGGCAACGTCAAGGA
Source organism: uncultured Oxalobacter sp. (assembly GCA_934270705.1). Taxonomy (GTDB): domain Bacteria; phylum Pseudomonadota; class Gammaproteobacteria; order Burkholderiales; family Burkholderiaceae_D; genus Oxalobacter. The sequence goes on from CAKQQG010000003.1 coordinate 58,372, forward strand.
TGTCTTGCAGGAAATGCTTGCCCAACTCGATGCCGCACCGGCCGGTTCGATCAATCCGAAAGCGCTTGCCCCATGGTGGGCGCAGATCAATGAATGGCGCAAGAAAAACTGCCTGAAATATACGTATTCCGACCAGATCATCAAGCCGCAATTCGTGATCGAAAAACTGTGGGAAGTCACCAAAGGTGATGCCTATATCGCTTCCGACGTCGGGCAACACCAGATGTGGGCAGCACAATATTATCCGTTTGACAAACCACGCCGCTGGCTCAATTCGGGCGGTCTGGGAACCATGGGCGTCGGCCTGCCTTATGCCATGGGTATCCAGATGGCTCACCCGGGCGCGACGGTTGCCTGTATCACGGGCGAGGGCTCCATCCAGATGAACATTCAGGAGCTGGCCACCTGCAAACAGTACAATCTCACACCGAAGATCGTCATGCTGAACAACGGCGTTCTCGGTATGGTTCGTCAGTGGCAACGTCTGGACTACGAGTCACGCTATTCGGAAACCTACGTCGCTTCCCTGCCGGATTTCAACAAGCTGGCCGAAGCATACGGTCATGTCGGATTACGGATCGAAAAACCGGCCGATGTGGAAGGCGCATTGCGCGAGGCTTTCTCGATGAAAGACAAACTGGTATTCATGAATTTCCTGACGGATTCCTCGGAAAACGTCTGGCCGATGGTCAAGGCAGGCAAGGGTCTGACCGAAATGCTGATGAGTCTGGAGGACAAATAAAATGCGGCATATCATTTCTGTTCTTTTGGAAAATGAAGCGGGCGCGCTTGCCCGTGTCGTCGGTCTGTTCGCCGCTCGCGGCTACAACATCGAAACCCTGAACGTCGCACCGACAGAAGACCCGACCCTGTCGCGCATGACGATCGTCACCATCGGATCGGAAGCTGTCATCGAGCAGATCACAAAACATCTGAACCGTTTGATCGAGGTCGTCAAGGTCGTCGATCTGACGGACGGTTATTTCGTCGAACGCGAAATGATGCTGATCAAGATCCGTGCCGTCGGCAAGGAACGTGAGGAAATCAAGCGGACAACGGATATTTTCCGTGGACGCATCATCGATGTCAGCGATCGTGCCTATACGGTTGAACTGACCGGTGACAAGGCAAAACTCGATGCATTCATCGATTCGATCGACCGTGCCGCCATTCTTGAAACCGTCCGCTCCGGCGGTTCCGGAATCGGTCGCGGCGAACGTGTTCTGAAAGTGTAAACGATTGTATTTTTTATTAGGATTAGGAAGCATAATGAATGTTTTTTACGACAAAGACTGTGATCTGTCTTTAATCAAGGCCAAAAAAGTCGCCATCATCGGCTATGGTTCACAGGGACACGCCCACGCACTGAATCTTCACGACTCCGGTGTCGATGTCACGGTAGGTCTGCGCAAAGGCGGCAACTCCTGGAAAAAAGCTGAAAACGCCGGTCTGAAAGTCAAGGAAGTCAAGGATGCCGTCAAGGATGCCGATGTCGTCATGATGTTGCTGCCGGACGAAAACATCCCCGAAGTCTATAACGAAAGCGTTGCACCGGTTGCCAAACAGGGCGCTGTTCTGGCATTCGCACACGGTTTCAACGTCCATTACGGTCAGGTCATTCCACGTGCCGATTTCGATGTCATCATGATTGCACCGAAAGCACCGGGTCATACCGTCCGCAGTACCTATACGCAGGGCGGTGGCGTTCCGCAGCTGATCGCCGTCTATCAGGACAAGTCCGGCAAGGCACGCGACATCGCGCTGTCTTACGCCATGGCAAACGGCGGCGGTCGTGCCGGTATCATCCAGACCACATTCCGTGAAGAAACCGAAACCGACCTTTTCGGTGAACAGGCCGTTCTGTGCGGCGGTGCCGTCGAACTGATCAAGGCAGGTTTCGAAACACTGGTCGAAGCCGGTTATGCACCGGAAATGGCATACTTCGAATGCTGCCACGAACTGAAACTGATCGTCGATCTGATTCATGAAGGCGGCATTGCCAACATGAACTATTCCATTTCCAACAACGCCGAATATGGTGAATACGTCACCGGTCCGAAGGTCATCACCGAACAGAGCAAGAACGCCATGCGTCAGGCACTGAAAGACATCCAGACCGGCGAATATGCCAAGAGCTTCATTCTGGAAAACAAGGCAGGCGCACCGGTTCTGCTCTCACGCCGCCGTCTGACTGCCGAACACCAGATCGAACAGGTCGGCAGCCGTCTGCGTTCCATGATGCCATGGCTGGCCAAGAACAAACTGGTCGATCAGAGCAAAAACTGATTTCCAACGGGAAATGTAGTGAAAAAGAGCGCCTTGTGCGCTCTTTTTCGTTTCCGATCCGTACCTGCATTAACATGGAAAACCGTATCGGTTACACTGTCGGGTATCTTTGCCAAGCAGCGTTTCGATTCCATGACCCCTCCATCCCGACGAGCATCTTCCAGCAAAAGCGCCATCGCAGAATCGGCAAAACACACGCCGATGATGCAACAGTATCTCCGGATCAAGGCAGAACATCCCGATATGTTGCTCTTGTACCGGATGGGCGATTTTTATGAACTGTTTTTCGAAGATGCCATCACGGCATCGCAAATCCTCGGCATCGTCCTGACGCAAAGATCATCGACAGGGCAAAATGTGGCCATGGCCGGCATCCCCTTTCACGCACTGGATCAGTACCTCGCAAAGCTGATCGCCACCGGTCAGTCGGTCGCCATTTGCGAACAGATCGGCGATCCGGCGACCAGCAAAGGGCCTGTCGAACGCAAAGTCGTCCGCATCGTCACCCCTGGCACACTGACTGACTCGAACCTGCTGCCCGAAAAAGCGGATCGTCCGCTGCTGGCACTGTATTGCCAGCAAAACAAAAAACAATGGCTACTCGGTATGGCATGGCTTTCGCTTTCGAGCGGTTCGCTGAAACTGTGCGAAATAACCGTCGATGACAAAACTTTTGCCAGCCGATTGCAACAGGAAATCGAGCGCATTGGTGCCGCGGAAATTCTGGTTCCAGACGGATTCGATACCGGGTGTCTTGCAGGTTTTTCAGCACGTATCGTAACGGTACCTGCATGGCATTTCGACAGGGATAACGGCGAAAAGGAACTGATGGAACAGCTTGCCGTCGCCACGCTGGACGGGTTCGGTGCATCCGGTCTGAACCCTGCTCTCGGTGCTGTCGGTGCCATTCTGAAATATGCCCATGCGACACAATCGCAAAATCTCCGTCATGTCCGGAATTTGTCCGTCGAAACGGAAAGCGACTACATTGCCATGGACGCCATGACGAGACGCAATCTGGAACTGACCGAACCGATCAGGTTCGACAGCGTCAAAAACCAGTCGCCGACTCTTCTGGCGGAACTCGATCATTGCAGAACCGCAATGGGTTCACGTCTGCTAAGGCACTGGCTGCATCATGCCTGTCGTGCGCAATCCGTAGCACGCTCAAGACACGCCGTCATTACGGCGCTGACGGAAGCCTGCGTCATCGACGGCTTGCGCAGCATATTGTCCAACATCCCCGATATCGAGCGTATCGTCTCACGCATTGCCTTGTATTCGGCACGTCCGCGAGACCTGACTGCCTTGCGATCCGGATTACAACAACTTCCGGGAGTACGCTCCTATCTGGATCAGTGCGTCATGGAAGACGACTCTTCGCTGCTGCGCGACATTTACCGGAATCTGGCCGTTCCGCAAGCTTGTCTCGACCTCCTCGAACACGCCCTTGTCGAAGAACCTTCCGCGATGATACGCGAAGGTGGTGTCATCGCCCCCGGATTCAGTGCCGATCTCGACGAACTGCGTGCGCTTGCCGACAATGCAGGACAATTTCTGGTCGATCTGGAAGCACGCGAAAAAGAACGTACCGGCATTGCCAACTTGCGTGTGGAGTACAACCGGGTACACGGATTTTATATCGAAGTCACGCAGGGACAACTCTCGAAGGTCCCCGACGACTACCGCCGTCGGCAAACCCTCAAAAATACAGAAAGGTTCATCACACCGGAACTCAAGGCATTCGAGGACAAGGTTCTGTCGGCACGCGAAAGAGCGCTGGCTCTGGAAAAAACACTCTATGAACAACTGTTGCAGGATCTGACTGCCTATATCGTCCCCTTGCAACAGATCGCCCGACACGCCGCCTTGCTCGACGTTTTGAACGCACTGGCTTTTCATGCCGGGAAATCCGGATGGACAAAACCGCAACTTGTCGAAGAACCTGTCATTCATATCGAACAGGGACGCCATGCCGTGATCGAAAACCGGATAGAACGGTTTATCGCCAACGACTGCGACCTTTCTGCCAACCGCAAATTCCTGCTGATCACCGGTCCCAATATGGGAGGCAAATCCACCTATATGCGCCAGACGGCGCTGATCGTGCTGCTGGCTTATATCGGCAGCTTCGTTCCAGCCAGTCGTGCCGTCATCGGCCCGATCGACCGCATATTCACCCGTATCGGTGCAGCCGACGATCTGGCCGGAGGCCGTTCCACCTTCATGGTCGAAATGACAGAAGCCGCATCCATTCTCAACGGCGCAACACAACAATCGCTTGTTCTGATGGATGAAATCGGCCGTGGGACATCTACCTTCGACGGTCTGGCACTGGCATGGGCCATCGCACACCATCTGATCGAGCACAACAACAGCTTCACCCTGTTCGCCACCCACTATTTCGAATTGACGCAACTGCCCGATACCTGTCCGACAGCGGCTAACGTTCATTTATCCGCTATCGAACACAAGGACCGTATCGTTTTCCTGCATGCCGTGGAACCCGGTCCCGCATCGCAAAGCTATGGACTTCAGGTCGCAAAACTGGCAGGCGTTCCCCCTTCGGTCATTCGTGTCGCACGCAAACATCTGGCGGAACTGGAGTCCCACTTCATCATCGACCAGAACCAGCTCAGTCTGTTTTCCACACCATTGCATGATGAAACGGCACCAGAGGAAGGAAGCACACAGGACTTCCGCTTCATGCCAGTTATCGACTCGCTGGAGCAACTCGATCCGGATGCGCTTTCTCCGCGAGATGCACTCAATGCATTGTATGACCTGAAAAAACAATTACAATCCCTGCTACCATAACGATTGTTCCGACTATCCGGAACAACACCTTCATACCGGATGGTCGTTTTATATCCGTTTTTCCGTTCCTGTTGGCTACCATGAAAAAATGGATTCTTTTTTTGCTGCTGGCCATCACTGCAACTGCACAGGCTGCCGCAGCCGGTAATTCGTTTCATTTTCTGGCCATGAGCCAACCACAACAGGAAAATAACGAAAAAGCGCTCGAAACTGCATTCGAAAAACTGGCACACACCCATCCAGCCTTTGTCGTCATCAATGGAATCAAATCCGAAAAAGAAGCCTGCAGCGACAAACTGTACTATGAACGCAAGGAGCTGGCCAATGCCGTCAATCTGCCAGTCGTTTTGTCCCTGTCGAACGCTGACTGGGTCAACTGCCGCAACCGGCATGGCGACTCGCTGGCGATCGAACGGCTGATCCGTCTGAAACAAATCTTCTTTGACAGTACCGATTCCCTGGGCGCGACACCCCTTGCATTGACGAGGCAATCACTGGGAAGCCGCTTCGCCAATTATCCTGAAAATGCATACTGGCTTAAAAATACTGTCCTGTTCGCCACATTGCATATGCCGTCCGAGAACAATCACTACCTCGCTGCTGCAGGAAGAAACAACGAATTCGAGGATCGTGTTGTCGCCAACCGCAACTGGCTTGACCGGCTTTTCCGCATTGCAAACCGGCATCGCTACAAAGGCATCGTCCTGTTTTCCGATGGCAATCCGTATGCAACCGTGCATAAAGCGCACAGCACAACTGCAGCACGGGACGGTTTCCGGGAAATCCGGCAAAAGCTGGATACACTGATCGCACAGTATCCCGGTCGTGTACTGCTCGTGCACGGCCAGCATACTTCGCACCCTGGAGAAATTGTCTGGAGAAACCGTCTGGGTACGCTCGGACTGACGCCTGACTGGATACGTGTCGATGTCGCTCCGGGTTCGCCAACTCTCTTTAAGGCAACTGCCGCCTTCAGGAAGCCTGACCGGACAAAACGGGTCACTCGGCAGAAGGCGCATCAAATTCGCTGACCAGTTTCAGTATATCGCTCCCCCACATGGCAAGCCGCTTGCTACCCATGCCGGAAATACGCAACAGATCATCCGGCGTTTTCGGTTTGAGCACTGCGATCTCACGTAATGTCACGTCCTGCAAAATGACATAAGCCGGCATATTTTGCCTGCGTGCCACTTCCATACGCCACCACTTTAGCCGATCCATGAGCTTTTGTTCCTGAGGGCGTAACACGGACTGACCGGAAGCCATCGACAAAGGCTTGTGTTTTCTTTCGGGCCGTACATACGGACGCAAAAACACTTTCGTTTCACCTTTCAGTACAGGGCGGGCTTTTTCTGTCAGTTTGAGGGCATTGTATTCATCATGATCGACAAATACATATTCTGCTGCAACTGCTTGCCGCAAAACAGAACGCCATTCCGCCGTACTCTTTCCGCTGCCGATACCGAAGGTTGAGAGCTGATGGTGATGCCACTGCAACACTCGTTCCGAATGAATGCCCCGCAATACATCAATCACATGCAACGCACCGAAACGCTGTCCAACACGATAAATCGTCGAAAGCAGTTTCTGCATGTCTTCCGTACCGTCCATTGCGACCGGCGGCGACAGACAGACATCGCAATTACCGCATGGTTCAGACGACTCGCCGAAATATTCGAGCAACCGGACACGCCTGCATGACAGCGATTCGCAGAAACCGAGCAGTGCCTCGAGCTTTCCTCTCTGAATCTGGCGATGCGCCATATCGGCATCCGACTCATCGATCATACGCCGCTGCAACACAACATCCTGAAGACCGTACGCCATCCATGCCGTCGCCGGTTGACCATCCCGTCCTGCACGACCGGTTTCCTGATAGTAACCTTCCATGCTCCGCGGCATATCCAGATGCGCGACGAACCGGACATCAGGCTTGTCGATTCCCATTCCGAAAGCGATGGTCGCCACCATGACGATACCGTCCTCTCTCAAAAACCTGGCCTGATTTTCGGCGCGAACGGCATGATCCAGACCGGCATGATACGGCAATGCCGATATATGCTGTTCCGTCAGAAAAGCGACCGTTTCTTCCACCTTGCGGCGAGAGAGACAATAGACGATACCGGCCTGTCCTGAATGCCTTGTCCTGATGAAATCCAGCAACTGCCGACGTGCGTTTTCTTTTTCGACGATGATGTAGCGGATATTCGGTCGGTCAAACGATGAAATGAATTGCCGCGCGTCATCCAGCTTCAGGCGACTGACGATTTCCTCTCGTGTCTGCCGGTCCGCCGTTGCCGTCAGCGCCACGCGCGGCACATCGGGAAAACATTCATGCAATATCGACAACTGGATATATTCCGGCCTGAAGTCATGCCCCCATTGCGACACGCAATGAGCTTCATCGATGGCGAAAAGGGAAATTTCCGCTTTTTTCAGCCAGTTCAGACACCGTGGCGTCACCAGTCTTTCCGGTGCGATATACAGCAGATCCAGCGCATTTTCCAGCACAGCCTTTTCCACCCGCAGCACTTCTTCATAAGACTGTGTCGAATTCAGATAAGCTGCCCTGACGCCTGCCGTTTCCAATGCATCGACCTGATCCTGCATCAGGGCGATCAATGGGGAAACAACCACTCCCACGCCATGACGGATCATCGCCGGTATCTGGTAACACAACGACTTTCCGCCACCTGTTGGCATAAGCACCAATGCATCACGACCCGATGCGATATGCGTAATGATATCCTGCTGCTGTCCACGAAATGCCTGATAACCGAAAACCGTCCGCAATATTTCCAGCGCACGGGAACCGATCTCCGGTACCGTCTGACTGTCACGCATATCCGATTATATACCCGACTTCGCCTGTTGACCTACTCAACCCAGGCAATCCAGCCATAATGAGCGCTTACCAGAACAAAAATACCGAAAGCGATGCGATACCATGCAAAAGGGATGAAACTGTGTGAACTGATATAACGCAACAACCAGCGCACACAAAAAAAGGCGGATACAAAAGCCGAAATGGTTCCGACCGTAAACAACGGCACATCCGAGACGCTTAAATGCGCATACTCCTTGAAAACGGAATACACAGCCGCCCCGAACAACGTCGGCATCGCCAGAAAAAAGGAAAATTCTGTCGCTGCCTTGCGCGACAGCCCGAAAAGCATCCCGCCGATAATTGTCGCGCCGGAACGACTGGTTCCCGGAATCAATGCAAATGCCTGCGCACATCCAACCTTGAATGCGTCAACGATTGTCATATCATCGACCGATTCCACGCGCGACACCGGATTTTTCATATTCCGTTTTTCCACGAAAATAATCAGCAAGCCACCTGCAATGAAAGCAGCGGCAACCGGAGCCGGATAAAACAGAAAATCCTGAATGGCACGGCTGAACAATACCCCCAATATGGCTGCCGGGAAAAAGGCGACGATCAGATTGAGCACAAACTTGCGGTCACGCGAGTTGGTGAACATTCCCTTGACAACACGCACTATCTTAAGGCGATAGACCCATACGACGGACAACATGGCCCCCGACTGGATGGCGATCGAGAAAACCTTGACATTGTTTCCCGTAAAATCCAGCAGACTACCTGCAAGGATGAGATGTCCTGTCGATGAAATGGGAAGAAATTCCGTACAGCCTTCGACGATACCCATAATGAAGGCTTTCAAAACCAAAACAAAATTCATGAAAGAGCCAGTCAGTAATCAAGTCCGATAAAACGGCTATCCATTTTACCTGTCATAAAAAACGCTCATCATACTCAAAAAACAATTATTTGTCGCGGACCGTCATGCCGATCCTCCATATGACGAACCACGCAATCAAACCACCGGTCAATCTTGCCCGCAATCAATCCGATCAGCCGGACATTCCCGCCATTTCACAGACAGGATACAAAATATTGCGCTTTATTTTATTTGTAACAAGTTGTGGGATAACATGCATATTTGTCTGAAAAACACTAAATTCATAACATGATTTCAGATCATTTAATCGCTATACTTCCGCATATTCGCAAAACAGGGATACAT
>CAKQQG010000004.1 GCA_934270705.1 uncultured Oxalobacter sp.
CTGGATGTCATCGCGCTGGGACATCCGACGATTCTTGCGCTGAACATGACCGATCTTGCCAGAAAAAGCGGACAAATCATCGACCTGGATCGTTTGCGATCCGAATTGGGCATACCGGTCATTGAAACTGTAGCCGTCGAAGCGGATGGTGTTGCACCGTTACTTGACTGGCTCGACCAAACCGCACACGACAAGAGCGGAACAGTACCTGCCGCTCCTTTTGCGACATCCGGTTCGCGTACAACTTACACCGAATCGCGCCGCATTCTGGATAGCATCATCCGGAAAAACGCCGATACCTACACACTCAACCGGAAAATCGACGCCATTGTTCTGCATCCGTTTTTCGGACTGCCGATATTGCTTGGCATACTTTTTCTCATGTTTCAGGCCATTTTCAGCTGGGCGGAACTGCCAATGGAATGGATAGAAAACGGCGTCGGCGCAGCCAGCGATCTCTGCTCTGCCCTGTTGCCAGAAGGCATTTTGCGCAGCCTGATCGTCGATGGCGTCATTGCAGGTATCGGCAGCATCATTGTTTTCCTGCCACAAATCCTGATCCTGTTCTTTTTCATACTCGTTCTGGAAGAATCAGGCTATCTGCCCCGTGCGGCTTTCATGCTCGACAAAATGATGAGCAGCATCGGCCTGTCCGGACATGCGTTCATACCGCTACTCTCAAGTTTTGCCTGTGCCGTACCCGGGATCATGGCAACACGTACCATCAAAAACCGCAAGCACAGAATCATCACCATCCTGATCGCGCCGCTCATGACCTGCTCCGCGCGGCTACCGGTATATTCCCTCATCATCGGCGCCTTCATCCCGCAGCGCAGCGTCGGCCCTTTCAACCTTCAGGGACTCGTTCTATTCACTCTCTACATCAGCGGCATCCTCGCTGCCATCAGCGTCGCCTGGATACTGAATCGCCTGATCGGAAAAAACGAATATCAGCCGCTTCTGATGGAATTGCCGTCCTATCACATGCCACATTTACGCAGTATTGCTCTCGGCCTCTGGGAACGTGCACGTGTTTTTCTCATCCGGGTCAGCACGGTCATTTTCGCCACGTCTGTTCTGCTATGGGCACTCTCAACCTACCCTTCGGCACCTGCCGAAGCCGTCGGCTCCCCTATCCAGTACAGCTTTGCCGGACAACTGGGACACTGGCTGGAATATATCGTCGAGCCAATCGGATTCAACTGGCAAATCGCCGTCGCGCTGATTCCAGGTATGGCCGCACGGGAAATCGCCGTCAGTGCATTGGGAACCGTCTATGCACTGTCCGCAACAGGCGAAGATCTTTCGTTGGCGCTGGCATCAGTCATTGCCTCAAACTGGAGTTTGCCAACTGCCCTGTCGTTACTGGCCTGGTTTGTATTCGCTCCGCAATGCTTCGCCACACTGGGGGTCATCCGGCGCGAAACCAATTCATGGTGGATCATGTTTTTCGCCATGACTTACCTCTTCGGCCTGGCCTATCTCGCATCCTGGGCCACCTACCGCATCAGCACTCTGATACTGGGTACATGATATGCAAGAATTGATCGTCTGCATAATCGTCGCCGTTGCATGTGGCATCTTGTACATACACGGTACACCGCCCGTATGGAAATACCGCATCCGGACAGCGCTGTCGTACATCTTTCTCTTTTTACGCATCCACACACTGGCACAGCATATCGCCCCGAAACACAAACCGCCATCGCCATATCCGGGTTGCCACGGATGCTCCGGCTGCACAGCGACTTCCGAAAAGCCCATCCGTTTCATGAAACCGCCCTGCAAACGCAACTGAATCGCGTTATACGATTTCAGAATTCCTTCTGCAATTTCTATGTTCTGACGCAAACCGGAAAAAAATTTTTCTTTTATCTTGAAATCTTTGATAAGCGCCCATATACTTAGCACTCGTTAGCGGAGAGTGCTAACAACCCTCTCCCGGATTGCCCTGTAACAGGGACAGGAATACAAAGTGGGCCTGAAAGTTCAGGGTTTTATCGTTCACACACAACCTATTTGATTGAATAAGGAATCGTTATGAAACTTCGTCCTTTGCAAGACCGCATTATCGTCAAACGCGTCGATCAGGAAAAAACCACGGCATCCGGCATCGTCATTCCCGATGCAGCAGCTGAAAAACCGGATCAAGGCGAAGTCCTCGCCGTCGGTAACGGCAAGGTACTGGAAGACGGCAAGGTTCTGCCGCTGGATGTCAAGGTCGGTGACATGGTGCTCTTCGGAAAATATTCCGGACAGACCGTCAAGGTCGATGGTGAGGAACTGCTCGTCATGCATGAATCCGATGTCATGGCCATCGTCGAACAATAATTCCAGGCCGGCATCATCAAGGACTGTCAACGTATACCCGTTTTATATTAGGAGAATTCCATGTCAGCTAAAGAAGTCATTTTCGGTGATAATGGCCGAAACAAAATGGTCGAAGGCGTCAATATTCTGGCAGACGCAGTGAAAGTCACACTTGGACCAAAAGGTAGAAACGTCGTTCTGGAACGCACCTGGGGTGCTCCGACCATCACCAAGGACGGTGTCTCCGTCGCAAAAGAAGTCGAACTGAAAGACAAGCTCATGAATATGGGCGCACAAATGGTCAAGGAAGTCGCATCCAAGACCAGTGACAACGCAGGTGACGGCACCACCACCGCAACCGTTCTGGCTCAGGCCATCGTCCGTGAAGGCATGAAATACGTCGCCGCCGGAATGAACCCGATGGATCTGAAACGCGGCATCGACAAGGCCGTCGAAGCCACCATCGCCGAACTGAAGAAAATTGCCAAACCCTGCACGACCAGCAAGGAAATCGCGCAAGTCGGCTCCATTTCCGCCAACAGCGACCACTCCATCGGCGAACGCATCGCCGAAGCGATGGACAAGGTCGGCAAGGAAGGTGTCATCACGATCGAAGACGGCAAATCCCTCAACGATGAACTCGATATCGTCGAAGGTATGCAATTCGACCGCGGCTACCTGTCGCCGTACTTCATCAACAACGCAGACAAACAGGTTGTCGCACTCGACAATCCGTATATCCTGCTGTACGAAAAGAAAATTTCCAACATCCGTGATCTGTTGCCGGTTCTGGAACAAGTTGCAAAAGCAAGCCGTCCGTTGCTGATCATTGCCGAAGATGTCGAAGGTGAAGCACTCGCCACCTTGGTCGTCAACAACATCCGCGGCATTCTGAAGACCTGTGCCGTCAAGGCTCCGGGATTCGGCGACCGCCGCAAAGCCATGTTGGAAGACATCGCCATCCTGACCGGTGGACAGGTCATCTCTGAAGAAGTTGGTCTGACCCTTGAAAAAGCCACGCTGGATCAGCTGGGTCAGGCAAAACGCGTCGAAGTCAACAAGGAAAACACCACCATCATCGATGGTGCCGGTATGGCTGCCTCAATCGAAGCACGCGTCAAACAGGTTCGCGTCCAGATGGAAGAAGCCACATCCGACTACGACAAGGAAAAACTGCAGGAACGTATCGCCAAACTGGCTGGTGGCGTTGCCGTCATCAAAGTCGGTGCCGCAACCGAAGTCGAAATGAAAGAAAAGAAGGCACGTGTCGAAGATGCACTGCATGCCACCCGTGCCGCTGTTGAAGAAGGTATCGTTCCGGGAGGCGGTGTCGCCCTTCTGCGCGCACGTGCCAACGTTAATGTCAAAGGTGACAATGCCGATCAGGAAGCCGGCATCAACATTGTTATGCGTGCACTGGAAGAACCGCTGCGCATGATCGTTCACAACGCAGGTGAAGAAGCCTCCGTCGTCGTCAACAAGGTCATCGAAGGTTCCGGCAACTTCGGCTACAACGCCGCCAACGGCACCTATGGCGACATGGTTGAAATGGGTGTGGTCGATCCGGCCAAGGTCACCCGTTCCGCATTGCAGAACGCAGCCTCGATCTCCGCACTGATGCTGACTACGGATTGCATGATTTACGACATTCCGGAAGAAAAACCTGCACCTGACATGGGTGGTATGGGCGGCATGGGCGGTATGGGCGGCATGGGCGGCATGATGTAATCTGCCCGACTGCCACATCTTCAGTCGCAAAAAGCCTGCAAGCGAAAGCTTGCAGGCTTTTTTACATAGTGAACGGTAACGGTTGCAATGCGAAATCCACATCCACCTGCGACATCGTATGCAACAGCAAATCAAGACTCTCGCCGAGTCGCACAAGATCGGCATCCGGCATCTGCGACAACGCTTCCGGCAGCAAACCCCGCGTCAGATCAGGCGCAGTCGTCAACAAAGCTCTGCCCTTTTCCGTCAAGTTCAGATTGACGATTCGCTGGTCTGCCGGCATCCGCATTTTGCAAACCATTCCTTTTTTTTCAAGTGTATCCAGCAAATTGCTGGCTGTCGTTTGATGAATCGCCAGCTTTCTTGCCACTTCCCCGACACGTAATCCCGGCACACGCTCGATTTCCTTCATGATCCACAACTGCGCGCCGGAAACCCCCAGCGATTTCTCGACTCTCTGTGAATATTTTTGCGCCGCCCGGACGATAATCCTGAATTTCTGGAGAATTTCCAGATAGGAAACGCCATCTTTTTCTTCTTTTTGACATCTGTTTTTGTTCACGCCGCCCCCTGTCCGCACTGGATAACTTGAAATATATTTGTTCAAATATAATAATACGGATCATCTTTCAAAAGTACACGTTATGCCATTTTCGCATTTTGAACCTCCGCATCTGACGAAACGGGTCATCGTCAAAAAAACAGCACGGTACTGGAAACGGACCTGTGCCTGGATTCTGGCGCCGGTACTGATCGGCCTGGTCGGTGTCGGCATGGCGCAAGCCAGCGATTACGCCTTTGAAATCAACACATGGATCGTCAAGCGCATACCATGGGCATCCATCCTGTATATGCCGGCAGGATTTGCACTGATCGCCTATATCGCACGGCGTTTTTTTCCGGGTACGCAAGGCAGCGGCATTCCGCAGACCATTGCCGTCATCGACGACCCGGATCACAAGAAAAAAAGCAACCTGCTCTCCATCAAAATACTGGTCGGCAAAATCGCCATGTTGCTGGGCGGACTGACGATCGGCGCATCCATCGGGCGCGAAGGCCCCACCGTACAGGTCGGCGCTTCCATCATGCACGCATTTTATGGCTACGGAACACTCCGCACTGCCGAGCAACGGCGCATGCTGGCATTGTCCGGAGGGGCTGCAGGAATTGCTGCGGCGTTCAATACCCCGCTGGCCGGCATCATGTTCGCCATGGAAGAACTGACTAAAAAATATATTTTCAACGCTCACAGTTCCACTTTGCTGACCGTCATCATCTCCGGTCTGATTTCCATGGCACTTGTCGGCAACTACACCTACTTCGGCTACACCAACGAATCGCTTTCCCTGCTGACCAATATTCCCGCCATTCTTGTATGCGGCATCGCGGGCGGACTTACCGGTGGACTGTTCAGCCTGATCGTACAAAAAATTTCCGTCACGCCCACGCCCAAAATCCGCAAGGCCATACAAGAACACCCACTGATCTTCGCAGCTGCATGCGGCCTGATTGTTGCCATAACGGGTCTGCTGACTGACGGTCTCGTCTATGGTACCAGCTATCAGCCGACACGCATGACACTGGAAAGCGATACCACCTGTCTGGTCTGGTATTACGGAGCGGCAAAATTCATTGCGACACTCGTCTCGACACTCAGTGGCATTCCAGGCGGTCTGTTCGCGCCGACCCTGTCGGTAGGTGCGGGCATCGGCGACAATGTCTATGCCCTTTTCCCGAATCTGGCACCGCATGGCGCCATCATCATTCTGGTCATGGCAGCCTATCTCTCTGGCGTCACACGTTCCCCGCTGACATCTTTCATCATCACCATGGAAATGACCGGCAGCCACCAGATGCTACTGGCATTGATGGCCGTTTCACTGCTTGCCACACTGGTATCGAGATATGTCAGCCCGGTTCCGCTTTATCATGCGCTGGCACAAAAATTCATTGCGCCACAAGAAACCCCCACAACGACGCATCCGAAACCATGATCGCTCCCAAAGCAAAAAAGCCGTGAAAATACACGGCTTTTTTGCTATGGAACAAACACCCTGCATCACTTTTGCCTGCATTTGCTGCATCGTCCATAGATCGCCAGCGTATGATCGACGATTTCGAACCCGTTGCGCTTTGCGATCTCACGCTGTCTTTTTTCGATTTCATCATCATGGAACTCTTCGACATGCCCGCAATCCACACAGACGATATGGTCATGGTGCGTTCCCTCGTTGAGTTCGAAAACTGCCTTGCCGGTTTCAAAATAATTCCGGGACAATATGCCTGCCTGTTCAAACTGTGTCAGCACCCGATAAACCGTCGCCAGCCCAATTTCCAGTTTGTCGGACAAAAGCAGCCTGTAAACGTCTTCCGCACTCAGATGGCGTTCGGCATTTTTCTGGAAAATATCGAGAATCTTCAATCTCGGCAACGTGGCCTTGAGCCCCGTTGCTTTCAATTCGACAGCATTATGACTCATCGTTTTGAGAAGTTTGCAATGATCAAAATTGGTTCTTTATTATTATCTGCTTTATCATATAGTGTTTGTGAAATCTGCTCAATAAATTGCTCTTGGGATTCAACTTCGTAATGTATAAAAAAATGGTCAGCCTGTGGCGATACCTTCGTACACCTGTACTGCTAACATCGGCAACCGTTTTCGTAATCGGTTGTGCTTCAAAAAACCCCCTGATAGACGAAGCTGAACCTGCCGAAGACACGGAAAAAGTCGCAATCACACCAGACAAAACAGACCGTACAGCGGATAACGCACCGGTGACCACCGGCATTCGTGAAAGTACTGTCACGACATCTTCCAAGCCAGACACCTTGCGCGAACCTGTCGAAACGGAGCAGCCACGATCTGACAGCATGGCCACTCCATCACCCGCTGCGAAAACGATCCCACGCAATGACGTAATGCGTGAAGAATCAGACGCCATGCCGGAACCGGTTGGAACGGAACGCACACGTCCTGACAACATGGCGACATCATCAGCACCGGGGAAAAACCTCTGGCAAAGCAACGAAACACCGGCGCAATCCGGCGCCATGGCAGAAGCGCCGTTGATGGAGCAACCACGCCGACCAACCGTAATCGAGCCGATGCCCGCCATCAATGAACAAAGGCAGAACGACGAGGCCCTTGCCGAAACCGAAAACGATCTGAACAGCAAACCGACCGGTCTGAAAAAATGGCTGAACATGCTCTCGCCCTACAAGCTCAATATCCAGCAAGGGAATTTCGTATCATCGGAAATGTTGTCCAGAGTACAGTACGGCATGACCAAGGAACAGGTACGTTTCATTCTGGGAACGCCATTGCTGATGGACATATTCCACGCCAATCGATGGGATTATCTGTTCCGCCTGCAAAAACCGAATGGAGCCACCACCACCAACCGCGTCACCATTTTTTTCAGCGGCAATCTGGTCGATCGTATCGTCAGTGACAAATTGCCGAACGAAAAGGAATACCTGATGCACATTACATCCGATGACGAAGTGTCGGAAAAAACGAAAAAAGAAACCGATACCGAAGCGACGGAAAAGAAAACGGACGAAACATCTTCCGGCGAATCTGCTGAAACGGCTGCCGATAGCGCGGGAGTCACTGAAGAAGAACAACGTTCGGCACCTGCCGATGCAGTCGAACCGCGAAATGAACCGGAACCGTCAGGCGATACCGGAACTTCCGTCCAGGATGACACGGATGATGGCGGCCGTACCGCGCAAACCGCTCCCGTTACCGTACAGCCCACACTGCGCCCATCGGGTGCCGTTCGTCTGCCGAGAGCGACACGTGCACAGCAACCTCGTACAGCACCTGTGCGTGGACAAACCCCGTCGTCCGATGCCGTACCAACCGCACAGGAACCTGTTGCCCTGCCGTCACCGGAACCGGTTCGTACACCGGAACCGGTCAGTACATCCGAACCGGTACGGGCAGCCGAACCGTCCCTGCCGTCCAGCCAGACCAGACGTATCGTGCGGCCGCTACCGAGACCGCCTGCACAGGCAGATTATGAAGATGAAGAAGATACATCTTCCGGAACGCTCGGGGCATTCGAGCCCATCAGCACACCAAGTCGTGCCGGCAGAATGCTTCCGCACTCACCGAATGATGAATTGATCGGAAATATCCAATGAACAAAATGAAAATAGCAATTGCAGGAGCCAATGGCCGTATGGGCCGCATGTTGATCGAAGCCGTCTTGCGCGCTGACGACGCCGTTCTGACCGGTGCGCTCGATGTCGCCAATGCACCAGGTATCGGGAACGATGCCGGTCTTTTTCTGGGGGAAACCACCGGCGTCCGTATCGAATCCGATATGGAAAAAGCGTTCGGAAATGCCGAATATGTCATTGACTTCACACGTCCGGCTGGAACCCTTGAACACCTTGCCTATTGCGCCATCCATGGAATCAAAATGGTCATCGGGACAACCGGCTTCGATGAAAACGGCAAAAAAGCCATCGAAAAGGCGGCAAAAACAATCCCCATCGTATTCGCCCCCAATATGAGCATCGGCGTCAACGTCACCATGAAACTGATCGAGATAGCCGCCAGAAATTTCGCCGAAGGCTACGACATCGAAATCATCGAAGCACACCATCGTCATAAAGTGGATGCTCCCTCGGGAACGGCACTCAAGATGGGTGAAGTCATCGCAAATGCCATCGGACGTGATCTAGAAGAATGTGCGGTCTATTCCCGCGAAGGCATCACCGGTGAGCGCGATCCCTCGACTATCGGATTTTCGACGATCCGCGGCGGCGATATCGTCGGCGATCACACCGTACTGTTTGCAGGTACCGGAGAACGGATTGAAATCACGCACAAATCCTCCAGCCGCGCCACCTATGCGCAAGGCAGCTTGCGGGCAGCCCGTTTTCTGGCAGACAAATCCGGCGGTCTTTTCGACATGCAGGATGTTCTGCATCTGAAATAATCGTTATAGCCATGCCGGCCCGCACGGTTCATGGATACGCCGCCCGTGCACCATCGTATTATCATAACGGCATCAAACCGAATCGAATAACCTTATTTGCGTAGCTCATCATGCAAGACAGATACAACCATGCAGAAGTAGAAAAAGCCGCACAGGATCAATGGGAATCCGCGCAGGCCTACAAGACGACAGAAAACGATCCGCGTTTTCCGAAAGGGAAGTTTTATGCCTGTTCCATGCTCCCATACCCTTCCGGACGCCTGCATATGGGACACGTGCGCAACTACACCATCAACGACGTGATGTATCGCTATCTGCGCATGAACGGCTACAACGTTCTCATGCCCATGGGCTGGGACGCTTTCGGCATGCCTGCCGAGAACGCAGCAATGGCACACGGTATCCCGCCTGCCGAATGGACCTACTCCAATATCGCTTACATGAAAGGCCAGATGGCCTCGATGGGGCTGGCGATCGACTGGTCGCGCGAAATGACCGCCTGCAAGCCGGAATACTATAAATGGAACCAGTGGATGTTCCTGAAAATGCTGGAAAAAGGCATCATTTACCAGAAAACGGGAACCGTCAACTGGGATCCGGTCGATCAGACTGTTCTGGCCAACGAACAGGTCATCGACGGCCGCGGCTGGCGCTCCGGTGCCCTGATCGAAAAACGTGAAATCCCGATGTATTACGCCCGCATCACGGACTATGCTGAAGAACTGCTGGACTACGTCACGAACAGGCTGCCGGGCTGGCCTGAACGGGTGCGCACCATGCAAATCAACTGGATCGGCAAATCCGAAGGTGTCCGGTTCGCGTTTCTGCATGATATCCACGACACCGACGGTCAACTTATCGGCGATGGCAAACTCTGGGTATTTACCACCCGCGCAGACACCATCAAGGGCGTCACTTTCTGCACTGTCGCACCGGAGCATGAACTGGCACGTTTCGCCGCGAAAAACAATCCTGAATTGGCCGAATTCATCGAAGAATGCAAAAAAGGCAGCGTCATCGAAGCCGACATGGCCACCATGGAAAAGAAAGGGATGCCCACCGGTCTTTTCGTCCGTCACCCTCTGACAAACCAGCTCGTTGAAGTCTGGGTCGGCAATTATGTCCTCATGAGCTATGGTGACGGTGCCGTCATGGCCGTCCCCGCACATGATGAACGCGACTTCGAATTCGCCCACAAATACGGTCTGCCGATCCGGCAGGTCATCGACGTCGAAGGCAAGACCTTCATGGAAGACGTCTGGCACGACTGGTATGCCGACAAGGAACACGGAAAATGCATCAATTCCGGCCGATTCGACGGATTAGGCTATCAGGAAGCCGTCGATGCCATCGCTGCCGTACTGGCAGAAAAAGGATTGGGTGAGAAAAAAACCACTTACCGCCTGCGTGACTGGGGTATTTCGCGCCAGCGTTACTGGGGAACGCCGATCCCGATCATTCATTGTCCCGATTGCGGTGCCGTTCCCGTACCCGAAAAAGACTTGCCCGTCCTGCTGCCGGAAGACTGCATTCCCGATGGAACCGGCAACCCCCTGACAAAAGACGAAAGCTTCGTCAACACCACCTGTCCACGCTGTGGCAGCCCGGCAAGACGTGAAACCGACACGATGGATACCTTTGTCGATTCATGCTGGTATTTCATGCGCTACTGTTCACCAGGCTCCGACAAGTCCATGGTCGATGAAAGAAACGACTACTGGATGCCGATGGATCAGTACATCGGCGGCATCGAACATGCTGTCATGCACTTGCTCTATGCACGTTTCTGGACAAAGGTCATGCGTGACCTCGGGCTGGTGAAATTCGACGAACCGTTTGTCAGACTGCTTACCCAGGGCATGGTACTGAACGAAACCTACTATCGGGAAGACGAATCCGGCAAAAAGATCTGGTTCAATCCTGAAGAAATCGAACTGCGTCTGGACGAAAAGGGACGCCCGGTCTCGGCAAGCCTGAAAGCGGATGGACGCCCTGTCCAGATCGGCGGCATCGAAAAAATGTCGAAATCGAAAAACAACGGTATCGACCCGCAAACCCAGATCGACCAGTATGGAGCGGATACCGCACGACTGTTCACCATGTTCGCCGCGCCACCGGAACAGACACTGGAATGGTCTGGCTCAGGCGTGGAAGGCGCCAGCCGCTTCCTTCGCCGCGTCTGGGCTTTCGCATACAAAAACCGTGAAATACTTGCAGGCGCCAACCGCTCGCTGCCGGACAGTCTGCCAGAACCGCTCAAGAACCTGCGCCGTGACATCCATCAGATACTGCAGCAGGCCAATCAGGATTATGCCCGCATCCAGTACAACACCGTCGTATCGGCCTGCATGAAAATGCTCAATACGCTGGAGGCGGCAAAACCCGACGGTTCGGCCGAATTCGCCGGCGTACTGTACGAAACCTTTTCCATTTTCCTCAGGGTACTGTATCCGGTCGTACCCCATATCACCTATATCCTGTGGAAAGAACTGGGCTATGCCGACCATTACGGGGACCTGCTCGATGCGGCATGGCCCCAGGTCGATCCGGCCGCTCTGGAACAGGATGAAATCGGCATGGTCGTTCAGGTCAACGGCAAATTACGCGGCAACATCCGCGTTCCGAAATCCGCTGACAAATCGCTTATCGAACAAGTCGCTCTTTCCAACGACAGCGTGGCGAAATTCGTGACTGGCACGCCGAAACGGATCATTGTCGTTCCGGGCAAGCTGGTCAACATCGTGGTGTGATATCTGACAGGACTGTCCATGAAAAAAGCCTTCATGAAACCGGTTTCCCTGCTTGGCAGGATCGCTATTGCCGCAACAGTCATATTACTGGTTTCATGCGGCTTCCATTTACGTGGCAACTACGATTTCCCGTTTTCCACGCTGTATATCAACTTTCCTGCCGGCTCTCATACCGCCAATGTCCTGAAACGGCAAATCCAGGGGATGAACGCCACCCGCATCGTCAACAGTCCACAGGAAGCCGAGGTCATCCTGTCTGCCATTTCGGAAAAAAATCGCAGGGAAATCCTGACTTACAACGTACAGGGACGTGTGCGCGAATATTCCCTGCATTACGATCTGGAATACACGATCAAGACCGCACAGGGGAAAGTACTGTTGCCACCCACCAAGGTAACGCTTCGCCGAACCATGACCTATGACGATTCGGAAGCCTTGTCCAAGGAAAACGAGGCCAATCTTCTGTACAAGGACATGCAATCGGATATGGCACAACGCTTGCTCAGGCGACTGGCCGGTCTCAATATGAACGGCGTGGACAATACCACCGATCCTGACGATAACGTTTCGGGTGCAACGCGCTCCTGACCGCCCGAATATATGCTGCTCAGATATGAAACGCTTGAAACGCACCTGAATCAGGAACTGGCGCCCCTGTATATCCTGACGGGCGATGAACAGCTATTGTTGCTGGAATCGGCCGACATGATCCGTCAGGCGGCACGGCGCCAAAACGTCGGCGAACGAGAAGTCATGACCGTCGAACGTGGATTCAAATGGGGGCAGCTGTATGCTGCTGACAATGCCATGTCCCTGTTCGGCGACCGGAAACTCATCGAATTGCGCATACCCGGTGGCAAACCCGGAAAAGAGGGCAGTCAGGCACTGCAGGCATATGTCGCCCGGCATACTGACAATATCACGCTGATTACCCTGCCCAGACTCGATATGGCAACACGGAAATCCGCATGGGTGACAGCGCTGCAAAAAAACGGCATCTATGTTGAAATTCCGACTATCGATCTTTCACGTCTGGGAAACTGGATCATCGCAAGACTGAAAAAACAACATCAGAGCGCATCCCGGCAATGCATCGATTTCCTGATGGAACGCGTGGAAGGCAACCTGCTGGCAGCGCATCAGGAAATCCAGAAACTCGGTTTGCTGTATCCCGAAGGCGAACTGGATTTCGAACAAGTCCGCCAATCGGTTCTCAACGTCGCGCGCTACGACATCTTCAAACTGAACGAAGCCATGCTGGGCGGCAACCGGAGTCGTTTCATCCGGATGATGGAAGGATTGAAAGGTGAAGGCGAACCCCTGCCGCTCATCCTCTGGACTGTCGCTGAAGAAATCCGGACTTTACTCAAATGCAAGATCGCACTGGAAAACGGACAATCTTTTCAGAGTATCGCCAAAACCCTTCGCCTCTGGGGACCCAGGGAACGGCTGATACAAACGGCAGTGAACCGGCTGAATACACAGGATATCCGTGCCGCGCTGCAACAAACGGCACAAATCGACCGGATCATCAAGGGATTGCGCTCCGCCTCATGGATGGACGATGCGTGGGACGCCATGACACAACTGGGTTTGTCGCTGACACACCCTTGAACGGATATCCGTCCGATGATAACGTTATTTCTTCCAGCCACCAACCACATACGCGACAATGGACATTAAAAGTTACATGACCCGGATCGGGCAACAGGCCCGTAAAGCTGCCAGCCAGATGGCCAAAGCGGATACCGACACCAAAAACCGCGCTTTGCGATACATCGCCGAGGCAATTCGCCGTGATGTGGCGCAACTGCGTGCTGCCAACCAAAAAGATCTCGATATCGCCAGCGAAAACGGTCTGGAACCGGCACTGCTGGATCGTTTGACCCTCTCGGACAAAGCCATTGAAACCATGGCGGCCGGACTGGAACAGATCGCATCCCTTGCCGATCCCATCGGAGAAATCACCCATCTCAGTATGCGCCCGTCCGGCATACAGGTGGGGCAAATGCGCGTACCGCTCGGTGTCATCGGCATCATTTACGAGGCTCGTCCCAACGTAACTGTCGATGCCGCGGGTTTGTGCATCAAAAGCGGCAACGCCACCATCTTACGCGGCGGCTCCGAAGCTATTCATTGCAATCAGGTACTGGCATCGCTCGTGCGTGAAGGTCTCAAACATGCCGGATTGCCGGAACAAGCCGTACAAGTCGTGGAAACAACCGACCGGGCTGCCGTCGGCGAACTCGTCACCATGACAGAATACGTTGATGTGATCGTCCCTCGCGGCGGAAAAGGACTGATCGAACGACTGATGCGTGAATCGAAAATCCCCATGATCAAGCATCTGGACGGGATTTGCCACATCTATATTGACGACTGCGCCGATCTCGAAAAAGCCACCGAAATCGCATTCAATGCAAAATGCCAGCGTTACGGAACCTGCAACACGATGGAAACACTGCTGGTCTCGAAAAATGTCGCGCTGGAAGCATTGTCCATGCTCGCCCAACGCTATCATGACGAAGAAGTCGAATTGCGATGCGATGAAAAGGCACACGATATCCTCTACGAATATCCGTATCTGGTACGCGCCACCGAAACCGACTGGGAAACGGAATATCTGGCGCCGATCCTGTCCATCCGTATCGTCAACAATCTCGACGAAGCGATTGATCATATCAACCGCTATTCTTCCAAGCATACCGACGCCATCGTCACGGAAAACTACAGCCATGCCCTCCGTTTCTTGCGTGAAGTCGATTCGTCATCGGTCATGGTCAACGCATCGACCCGTTTCGCTGACGGTTTCGAATACGGTCTGGGTGCGGAAATCGGCATCTCGAACGACAAATTGCATGCCCGTGGTCCCGTCGGTCTGGAAGGCCTGACTTCCATGAAATATGTCGTTCTGGGACATGGCGAAATCCGGAAATAACCCATCCATCACGGTCAACAGGTAACCGATATGCCGTCCATCCACTCCTACTTCTGCCCTTGTCCGCGCGGACTTGAGACCGCCCTTGCCGAAGAACTCCATGAAATCGCTCGCAAAAGCGACACGCTCCGCATTCACCAGACCATTCCGGGCGGTATCCACTGTTCCGGACAACAGCAGGACGGCTGGCTCATCAACCTGCATTCGCGTATTGCATCGCGTGTCTTGCAACGAGTCGCACAGTCGTCCTATCGCCATGAAGAAGACATATACCGTCTCGCCGTGAAACAACCCTGGGAAACATGGTTCGGCGTGGACAATACCATCCGTATCGATGTCACCGCCATCCGGTCTCCCCTGAAAAGCCTGAATTTCACGACCTTGCGCATCAAGGACGGCGTCGTGGACCGTTTCAGGAGCTTCACAGGCTCGCGGCCTTCCGTCAATACCCATACGCCGGACATCCGTATCGCCGCTTTTCTGGACGCGCACAACGTCACCCTGTATCTGGATACGTCCGGCGAAGCCCTGTTCAAACGTGGATGGCGTCATGAAACAGGCGACGCACCACTGCGTGAAAACCTCGCCGCGGGATTGCTGAGAACCGCAGGCTGGAAACCCGGCATCCCGCTACTGGACCCCATGTGCGGATCGGGCACCATTCTGATCGAGGCTTCCCAAATCATGCTGGGCATTCCACCCGGACTCAACCGCACTTTCTCGTTCGAAAAATTCACGGGATTCGATCGTGGAAAATGGCAAGCCATGAAATCGGCAATCCGCATCAACCCTGCGCCGCAAGAACCGTCGATCTTCGGCAGCGATATCTCCGGCGACATGCTGGACATGACCCGCCACAATCTGAAAGCGGCCGGCATCACTTTTGATATTCCGCTACACCAGATCGAAGCGCAGGAAATCCGCCTGCCGACCGAAAAATCCGGCATCATCCTGACCAATCCGCCATACGGTGAACGTATCGGTGTGCGGGGTAACCGCAATCTGGAAGATGAGGAGCGAGCTACCCGTTTCTATCAGGCCTTCGGAACCACGCTGAAACAGCGTTTTCCGGGCTGGACCGTTTTTCTGTTTACCGCTGATTTCAACGTCCCCAGACTGCTTCGCCTGAAAGAATCACGCAAAACGCCTTTTTACAATGGTCCGATCGAATGCCGCCTGTTCCGCTTCGATATGGTTGCAGGCTCCAATCGTACCCGTAAACCGGTCACGTTCCGTATCGCACATCCTGCGCCATCCGCCGGAGAAACGCAAAATTGACTAGAACCCTGCTGATCGACAACTACGATTCCTTTACCTGCAACCTTTACCACCTGATTCTGTCCGTCAATGGCTGCGCGCCGACTGTCATACCGAACGATGCACGCGACTGGCATCCGGAGATATTGCTCCGGTTCGACAACATCGTGATCTCGCCCGGCCCGGGACGACCGGATCATGACCGCGATTTCGGTATCTGCCGGGACGCCGTCCTGCAAAACACCGTACCGGTACTCGGTATCTGCCTCGGACATCAGGGCATCTGCCACCTCCATGGCGGCCATGTCGGTCTTGCAGCCCATGCGCGACACGGCAGGCGCTCACGTATCACACACAACGGCACCGGCCTTTTCGAGCACATTCCATCCCCGTTTACCGCCGTCAGATATCATTCCCTTGCCGTGGATAGGCTTCCGGAAACACTGGTTGCCACAGCCCATGCGGAAGACGGAACCATCATGGGTATCAGGCACCGTACATTGCCGCAATGGGGCGTACAGTTCCATCCTGAATCCATCGGAACGGCTTTCGGCCACCAGCTTTTTGAAAACTTCGACAAACTGACAAAAGACTGGAACCGGTGTCACAACAGAAGTCCGTCTGTCGCATCATCCGAAAAACCTGCCGTTTCAGTCTCGTCAGCCCACCCGGAACGAACCTCGCTTATTCTGCATCACCGTCGCCTGCCGTACGAACCCGACAGCGAACACGTGTTCGATACCTGTTTCAGACACCATACTCATGCCATCTGGCTTGACAGCAACCGCAGCGGCTATGGATCGGGAAGATTCTCTTTCATGGGATGTGCCGATGGACCACTCGGACGTATCGCCAAAGCCGATATCGCAACCCGCAGTGTCCATATAACGGATTTTTCCGGAGCCCATACCGTTCGGCATTCCTTTTTCGAATGGCTGGATGAGGATCTGGAGAAAAACCGCATTTCAGGTAATGGCATCGACATCCCCTTTGAATTCGCACTGGGATGGATGGGTTACATCGGCTATGAGATGAAAGCGGACAACACGGCAAATCTCGCTCACCCGTCTCCCTATCCCGATGCCACTCTTTTGTTTTGCGATCGTGGCATCGTCATCGATCATCAGGAAAAACAGACTCATCTGCTGGCATTGTCCGAAAAAAACGCGGACGAAGCTGCCGTGAAATGGCTGGCCGATACGGAAAACCGGCTGCATTCATTCCGGCACGCCGATATTCGTCTGCCTGAACCGCCATCACATCTTCCCATCAAGGCGCCCTTCCGACTCAGACACAACAAACGGACATACATCGACCTGATCCTGAAAAGCCAGAACCACATTCGTCAGGGTGAAACCTACGAAGTCTGCCTCACCAACACCGCTATCGGTCAGACAGATGCCGATCCCTGGACGGCATACCGCATTTTGCGCCGCAATAATCCCAGTCCATATGGTGCCTACCTGCAACTGAACGACCTGCATATCCTGAGTTGCTCACCGGAACGCTTCCTGAAAATTGCCAGAGACCGTACCACCGAATCGAAACCCATCAAGGGAACGCGCCCAAGATCGGCAGACCCAGAAAAAGACCGGCAACTGTACGAAGCACTGGTATCCAGCGAAAAGGAACGGGCGGAAAACCTGATGATCGTCGATCTCGTCCGCCACGATCTGGGACAGACTGCAACCCCGGGAAGCGTCGCCGTACCGAAACTGTTCGCCATCGAATCGTACCAGACCGTCCACCAGCTGGTCAGTACCATCACATCCACCATCCGTGAAGATTCCTCGCCATGCCAGTGTATCCGCGCCGCATTTCCGGGCGGCTCCATGACAGGCGCACCCAAGCTGCGCACCATGGAGATACTGGACTCACTCGAGGGTGCCGCACGCGGCATCTATTCAGGTGTCATCGGCTATTTTTCCTTATGCGGAGCCGTGGATTTGAGCATCGTCATCCGTACACTTGTCATGTCGCACGGCACTATGACATTCGGCGTAGGTGGCGCCATCACGGCACTGTCCGATCCGGAAGAAGAATTCGAAGAAACCCGCGTCAAGGCAAAAGCCTTTCTCGATCTGTTCCGGACCGGCTTTGCAAACGAGACATCCACACCCTGAAAGCGATGACAGCCGAAACCATCTTCCAATACTTTCCCGGAAAAATGCTTGTTTCCGTCGACACGCCGGAAACCGTCCTGTGTGTTGCCGATTCATGGCTCGTCAACGATGGCCAGACACGCGCATTGCACCTGCACAGGCAACGTTTCCTGTCAAGCGTACTGTCACTGACCAACCTGCAAGAACAGGATATCGTGCTGTTCTGGGATGCCGCCATGGCACACATTCCCGCGACCGGCCTCTGGTTCCCGCGCATCGAGCTGGCCGGTTCCGCCGGCAATCCCGTTTTCCAGCTCCGCATTCGCAAGGCCCCTGCACTGCATCATACGATCCGCCTGTACCACAGCCATTTTGCCGATTTCCGCAAAATACCGCGTCACAAAGGCCCCGATCTGGCAAAATGTATCGCCATGCGCCGCAACATATTGCCTGCCGGCGCCGAGGAAGCGTTGATCACGACCGCACAAGGATTCATTCTCGAAGGATTGACAACCACGATCCTGTGGTGGGAAAACGGCACTCTCTGCCACGTACCGCCGTCATGCCGTATTCTGCCGGGTATCACAGGCCAACTCATTTTGCGTATCGCTGGCCAAAACGGAATTCCGGTCGCCGCACGCATGCGCAAGCCGCATGAGCTGAACCGGCGTGAAGTCTGGGCCGTCAATGCCCTTCATGGTATTCGACGCGTCATCAACTGGGAACGGACACCGTTTCAAACCGAAGTGCATTGCGACATCGGATACTGGCGCAATGCACTGGAAAAATTCAGGGAACCCTGCACTCCAGTCTAGATCCCGGCAACCATCATCTCCTCGATCAGAATCGACCCGGACTGTTTGGCGCCACGAATCAGGGTATCTGCACCGACTGCGACGATATGTGCAAACATATCTTTCAGATTGCCTGCAATCGTAATTTCTTGTACCGGATACCGGATCACACCGTTTTCCACCCAGAAGCCGGAAGCTCCACGTGAATAATCGCCGGTCACATGGTTGATACCCTGCCCCATCAATTCGGTCACGACCAGACCGGTCCCCATCTTTTTCAGCATAGCCCCGAAATCATCGTCCGCTTTCGTCAGGGACGACGACAACACCAGATTATGCGAACCGCCGGCATTGCCTGTCGTTTGCATCCCCAGCTTGCGTCCTGAATACGTCGACAAAAAGTAACCGCACACCCGGCCGTTTTCCACAATTTGCCGCTTTCCGGTTTTGACCCCCTCGTCATCGAAAGGCGCAGAACCCATCGCTCCCTTGACGTGCGCATCCTCAAGCAACCCGATATGTTCCGGAAACACCTGCTTTCCCAGCGAATCCAGAAGAAAACTGGACTTGCGATACAGCGCGCCCCCCGAAATGGCATAAACTAGTGAATTGACCAGTCCGATCGCAACTGGCGCCTCGAACAATACCGGACATTTCCGCGTTCCGATCTGTCGTGCATCCAGTCTTGCCAGTGCACGGCGTGCCGCACGCTGCCCGACTTCTTCAGGTGTTTTCAGATGATCCGGATTACGTGAAGCGGTATACCAGTAATCGCGTTGCATATTGCCATTGGACGCGGCGATAGGCGCCACCGAGAAAGAATGGCTCGATGCAGGATAACCACCCGAGAACCCTTCGCTGTTTGCCAGAATGAAATGC
Organism: uncultured Oxalobacter sp.; assembly: GCA_934270705.1. GTDB lineage: Bacteria > Pseudomonadota > Gammaproteobacteria > Burkholderiales > Burkholderiaceae_D > Oxalobacter. Next base: position 19,711 of record CAKQQG010000004.1, read on the forward strand.
GAATGCTGCACGTTAACGCTGGCACCTTCGCTGTTGGTAATCCGCTTGTCGGTATCGAATGCAGCCGCCTCGGCACGTCGTGCCAGCTCGACCGCCTCGTTCGTACTGATCGGCCAGCGATAATAAAGCGACAAATCCACGGGATGTTGTTCCAGCATATCCGCATCAGGCAAGCCAGCGGCTGCATCCTCTGAAGTGAACGACGCGATGTTATACGCCGCATCGACCGTCTGCTTCAACGATTCGGGAGAAAAATCCGATGTCGTGGCATTACCCCGTTTCTTTCCGATAAAAACGGTAACACCGATCCCCTTGTCCCTGTTTTTTTCGATCGTTTCGATGTCACCCTTGCGCACACTGACCGAAAGGCCGTTTCCCTCGCTTACGCCAACCGCTGCACCGGAAACACCTTTTTGCCGTGCATAACGCAACGTATCTTCGGCGATCTGCTTCAATTGATCGCTCGTATAAATGAAATCGGGATCAACCATGATGATTATCTTATTGAAGGTATTGTCAAGGCTGTTATGATAACAGCCAAACCCAAATGATTTAATGATCCTGTACAGAAGTCCGATTATGCCAAATTCCAACAGAGGCGACTGCGGTTTCCAGTCTGAAGAATTCGGGGAAACATATGATCGCCCCTCAAAATCACAACGCAAACGCGAAATGACCGCATTGCAGAAACTCGGCGAACAGCTGGTCGATGCATCAGCCGAGCGCGTCGATCGTATCGGAATACCCGAAGATTTGCATAACGCCATTACCGAATGCCGCCGCATCAAAAACCACGAAGGCCGAAGACGCCAACTGCAATACATCGGCAAGCTCATGCGCTCGCTCGATGAAAAAGATATCACCAGAATCAACGACGCCATCGAAAGCTGGAAGGGACTGTCACGTGCAGACACGATTTTCATGCACGCACTGGAAAACCAGCGCGAGAAACTCCTGTCGCAGGAAACGGCGCTCACGGAATTCATGCAACGCTACCCGCATGCAGATGTCCAGCAGCTGCGAACGCTCATCCGCAATGCGCGAAAGGAAATTTCCGGAGGCAAACCGCCGAAGGCCTATCGTGAAATATACCGTCTGCTCAGACAAATCATGACCGAATCATCACATGCAAAAGTTGTCTTATATGACACCCATAACGAGGAAAACCATGAACAATAACACCAAGGATATTTCGATCGGTCTCGTTTCCATATCGGACCGCGCCTACAACGGCACCTACCCCGACCTGGGCATTCCGGCCTTGCAGGACTGGCTTGCTTCTGCGATCACCTCGCCGTACTGGCTTGAAACAAGACTGATTCCGGATGATCGTGAACAGATCGAAAAAACTTTACGCGAACTGGTCGACGAAGACCGTTGCTCGCTGATCCTCACCACAGGTGGCACAGGTCCATCCCGTCGGGACCAGACACCGGAAGCCACACTGGCCGTCGGTACCCGCGAACTGCCCGGCATCGCCGAACGGATGCGCCAGATCGGCCTCCATTTCGTTCCGACCGCCGTACTCTCCAGACAAGTCGCCGTCATTTGCGAACGTCCTGACCATGCGGCCCTGATCCTCAATCTGCCGGGTCGCCCGGCAGCCATCCGCCAGACACTGGAAGGTGTCCGCGATGCCGGAGGCAATATCACAGAACCCGGCATTTTCACCGCTATCCCCTACTGCATCGAACTGATCGGCGGACCAGCCATCGAAACGAACGACACCGTATGCAAGGCATGGCGTCCGGAAACCCAAACAAACTGAACCGTTTTTTCCCCCTGTTTAACCGACGAGAAAAACAATGAACAGAACCTTTTTGCAATACAGCCAGACCGATACCGGCGCCGACCCGAAAACCAGCATCATCTGGATGCATGGTCTGGGAGATCATGGCTCCAGTTTCATTCCTCTGGTCCATGAATTCGATCTCACGGGCTGCCCGCCTATCCGTTTCATCTTCCCGCATGCTCCGGAACGCCCGATCACCGCCAATGCCGGTTATCCAATGCGCGCATGGTTCGATATTTACAGTGGTTTTGAAGATACCGACATGGAAGACACCGAAGGTGTTCATGAATCACAACGGCTCATCACCGGCCTGATCGAACAGGAAAGAAAACGCGGCGTACCATATGACCGGATACTGCTTGCCGGTTTTTCGCAAGGCTGCGCCATGGCACTGTATACCGGTCTTTGTTTTCCCGAAAAACTGTGCGGTATCATCGGCTTGTCCGGTTACATCCCGCTCATTTATTCTTTTCCGGAAGATCGGAATCCCGCCAATCAGGACACCCCGATCTTCCTGGCTCACGGCACACAGGATGAAGTCGTTCCGTTTTCACGGGGAGAGGACAGCATGCGGTTGCTGCGTGCACTGAACTACAATGTGGACTGGAATGCATACCACATGACCCATACCATGTCCCTCACCGAGGTCAACGACCTCGGCAACTGGTTGCGCAAGCTCCTGGCGTGACATGTCCATGCGTCCCGTGACGACACATCACGGGACGACCTTGTGTGCAGCCAACCGGATACTGTTTCGCCAATCCCATTCAAATGTATCCGTCTCATCCATAACGGTCATTTGTCCATCCTGAACCAGACACTGCCATTGCATCGAGCGATGCACACGGGCTGCCATAAAATCCGCCAACGCTTCCGGCAGGCATACTACATCGAGATTGCCCATTTTCCCGAAATCCGCCCCGTTTTTCCGCCACCATTGCTCTACACTACGCCCGTAAGCGAACACCGCGACTCTTTCGGCCTTGCGGCAAGCCGACACGACACGACGCAAAGTCGGCGTACCAATTTCGATCCACAACGTCACGTTTCCCTGCAGGTCATGTATCCACAAATCAGGCTCATCCGTCTCGGACAAGCCCTTCGTAAACGAAAGTCGTTCATCGGCATGACACATGAACGCCAGCAAACGCACCATCAAGCGCTCATCCGTCTCGGACGGATGCCGCGCCAGCGTCAATGAATACGTACCGTAATGCGACCTGTCCATATCGGCGATCCGGACAGCCGCCTTGAAAATCGATGCGGAAAGCGCCATAACTCCTGTGTACTTTATGATCTGTCAAACCGGACGACACGAACACATCCGGAGATGTTGCCGGAAAACACTCCGGCGGCATGGATGAAAACAACCCTGTCAGACCACCCCAGAATGATAGCGGTCTTGCGGAATCGCCGCCAGCAATGCCCGCGTGTAAGGATGGGAAGGATGATCGTACAAGGCATCGGACTGTCCCGTTTCGACAACCTGACCATGCTGCATGACCATCACCTCGTCCGCCATATATTTCACGACGGACAAATCATGGGAAACAAACAGATACGATAAACCGAATTCGTCCTGCAAGTCCTGCAACAGATTGAGAATCTGTGCCTGCACCGAAACATCGAGTGCCGAGACCGATTCATCGCATACCAGAACTTCCGGCTGCATCGTCAGACAACGCGCAATGGCGATCCGCTGGCGCTGTCCGCCTGAAAACTCATGCGGATAACGGTAAAACGCATCCAACGGCAAACCGACCCTCTCCAGCCAGTCGAATGCCATTTGCTGCCGTTCTGCCGACGAATCGCCGATTCGGTGGATCGTCAGGGGTTCCATCAATATCTGGCCGACCGTAAAACGCGGATTAAGTGATGCATAGGGATTCTGGAACACAATCTGTATCCTTCTCCGATAGGGCATGAACTCCCTGTCCGACATGGCCAGAATATCGTTCCCTTTAAACAATACCTGACCGCCCGTTGCCTTGTGCAAGCGCATCAGCGTAAGACCCAGCGTCGTCTTTCCTGATCCCGATTCGCCAACGATGCCGAGCGTCTTGCCGCGCGGCAACGTAAACGACACATCACGAACCGCCTGAAAAACCTTCTTGCGAAAGAAACCGTCCCTCATCTCGAAATACTTGCTCAAGTGCCGTACCTCGAGCACGACTTCATCATCTTTCGCATATCCCCTGATCCTGTCAGGACCGCACGACAGCGGTTTTCCGCCCGACGCCATGATATCCTCGATCACGGGCAAACGCCGCGGGCGCGCATCCATCGGCGGGCGACACAACAGCAACGCCCTGGTATAAGGATCGGACGGATGTTCGAAAACCGCTTGCGCGCTGGCCTGCTCCCGGATTTCACCGTAACGCATGACGATGACCTCATCGGCGATTTCAGACACCAGTTGCAAATCATGTGTAATGAACAGCACGGACATATGACGTTTGCGCTGCAATGCCTGAATCAATCCGATAATCTGCCGCTGTATCGTGACATCCAGTGCAGTCGTCGGTTCATCTGCGATCAGAAGCTGCGGCTCGCAGGCAATCGCCATGGCGATCATGACCCGTTGCTGCTGTCCGCCGGACAACTGATGCGGATAGGCATCCACCTTGTGTTCAGGATCGACAATACCGACTTCATGCAACAATTCAATCGCCCTGCCCCGTGCCTGCCGTGCATCCATTCCCCTATGCAGGCGAAGCACCTCGCCGATCTGGGCACCTACGGTAAACACCGGATTCAGCGACGACATCGGTTCCTGGAACACCATGGAAATTTCCGAACCGCATAACTTCCGCCGCTCTTGCGGCGTCATGTCAAAAAGACTTTTTCCCCGGTAACGGATATCCGAGTCGGCATCGATCACAGTATTTTCAGGTGGCAACAGTCCCATGATCGCCAGCGCACTGACCGATTTTCCACTCCCCGATTCACCGACAAGTGCCACTGTACTATTTGCCGGTACGACAAACGAAATTCCCTTGACCGCCTCGAAAAAAGTCTTTTTGCCCGTTCTGAACGAAACGCGCAAGTTGTCCACTTCCAGAAGGGGCACAGGCTTTGTCCCGCTCATGCGTCCCCCTGTTTCAGTTTCGGATCCAGCGCGTCGCGCAAGCCGTCCGTAAACAACGACAGTGCCGTCACCAGAACCGCCATGGCAGCAGTCACCGCCGCCAATTGCCACCACTTCCCGAGAATCAGTTCGTTTTGCGCCTCATTGAGCATGCTGCCCCATGACACCACGCCGACCGGCACACCGAACCCGAGAAAGCTCAGGATCACTTCGGACTTGATGAATCCGACCGACAGAATCGACATCTGCACCAGTGAAATATGACTGACATTGGGAAAGATATGCACGAACATTTTCCGCCAGTCCGATGCGCCGATCGTACTGGCGGCCAGCACATATTCCCTTTCCTTGTGCTTCATATATTCTGCACGCACCAGACGGAACACACCGGTCCATCCGGTAAGTCCCAGAATCAGGATGATCGTCAATACCCCTTTGCTTTGCAATACTGCGGCTACCGCCAGAATCAGCAACAGGTAAGGAATCGAAGTGAACACGTTGTAAAACCAGTTAATCAAATCATCCAGCCAGCCGCCGAAATATCCGGCGAACGCCCCCAAAAGTGTCCCCAGTACCGTCGCTACCAGTGCAGCAACCAGCCCCACCAGAATAGATGTTTCGGAACCCTTGATCGTCTTCTTGATGACATCGTGCCCCCACTTGTCCGCGCCGAAAGGCAACGTCTTCCGGCGAGCTTCGCCATTACCGGCGGTTATCCCACCGGACTGTTGTGCCTGACGGATGGTATCGAGTTCTTCCTGCAACGGATCGGCGATGCCGTAATCGTCAAAAACCGCCTGCCCGGGCGACATCGATTTCCGCAATTTGCGCAGCACATCCCTTAACGGATCGACAGGATTTTCAGGCGGCAAATCGGCCGCCGGTACATCTGATGCCCGTTCCGGTCCATCTGCCGTCTGTACACCGATAAAATCAGGCGGCGCGTAGTGAACACCCACTTCCTTCGACCAGTCCGATGCGACAAGACCGGACACCGACAACACGATCATCACCAGAAAAAGCAGGACGATCCCCATCGAACACATGGCGACCCTGTCCGCTTTCAGGCGTTTCCATGTCAGCATCCACAATCCGTCGGACAGCGTTTTCCGGTTCGCCATATCCATCACCGCAAACGCACACGCGGATCGATCTTTTGATACAGCAAATCCGCGGCAAGATTGAAAAACATCGTCGCAATGGCGACATACACCGTAATAGCCTTGATCACCGGAAAATCACTGCGTTCCACAGCCAGAATGATTTCCCGCCCGATACCGGGTATGGAAAAAAACCGTTCGACCAGAAACGCGCCGATCAGCAATGACGGCAAATTCGACATCACATAAGTAATGATCGGAATTGCTGCATTGCGCAATACATGGACCCACAAAATTCTTTTTTCCGACACTCCCTTGGCTCGCGCCGTCCGGACATAATCCTGCCCGATTTCATCAAGCATGAATGTCCGGTAGAGGCGAAGATTGGGCGCAATGCCGACAACCAGCAAAATCAGTATCGGAAGAGAAGCATACCGGAACAGATTCTCCAGCCAGCCGTGCCCCCAGCCTTGCACCGGAAACCATCCGAGCTTGTACGCCAGCCAGTACTGGAAAACGATGATATAGACCAGAATGCTGACCGACATTCCGACAGTACAGACAATCATGATCATGCGATCGGTCAGCGAACCACGAACATAGGCGACCGCCAGTCCAAGCGCAATGGCCAGTCCCGTTTCGAGAATCGTGAGCGGAACCAGCAAGGTCAGCGAAGGACCGAGACGAGACAGAATGATGCCTGAGACAGACTCACCGGTACTCCAGCTGTTTCCGAAATCGAAACAGACGGTCTGCTTCAAAAATATCCAGAGCTGCACATACAACGGTTCGTCGATACCCAGTTGCCTGCGTATATTGGCGATCTGTTCAGGATTGGAAATTTTTCCGGCCAGCACATAGGCCGGGTCTCCCCCGACCCAGTTGAAAAGCAGAAAAACCAGCAACAACACGCCAAGCAGAGTCGGAATCATCTGCCAGAGACGACGGATCAGATAAGGCAACATAATATGTGACGCTTCCTGTCTGGACACTCAGCTGTATCATGCCGGCCGTGACCGGCACGGTACATTATTTCGCCGGTTCGAGACCGCGAATGTCCTCATAAAACGCAGTACTGTCCGGCGAACGCCCCAGAAAATACCGAACCATCCGGTCGGCTGGCAATTCGCTTCCACGTTCCAGAATCGTTTTCCGGTAAAACTTGCCGACCTGCGGATTCATCAGCTGCCCATTGAAGCGCGACAGCATATCAAGTGCCAGCACTTTCGACCAGAGGTAGCCATAGTATCCTGCCGAATAACCGCTGACGACATGCCCGAACTGCCCCGGAAACTGTGTACCCTGATCGTAACCCTGAAGCGTTTTTCCTTCCATGTCCATCCAGGTATCCATGACATCGACCGGTTTGTCGCCATATATCTTCATATCGTATTGGGCATACAATGTCTGCCGTGAATAGAAAATACCCTGTCCGAAGCGTCTTGCGGCATTAAGTCGTCTCAACATATCCTTGTCAACCTGTGGGCATGCGTTGCCGCAATAAGTCGGCAACAGTGACAAGGCTTCATAATCATGCGCCCATTCCTCGAACATCTGGGAAGGCGCCTCGACGAAATCCCGTTCCACACTGGTACCGGACTGTTCGACAAACCGCGTTTTCGACATGACGCCATGCAAGACATGTCCGAATTCGTGCAACAGCGTTTCCAGCTCATCCATATCAAGACCGTACCGGTTGAAGTTGGCGACCAGTACCGAAATGGGCAAGCGGTTTTCCATCGTACTGGCCCCCTGTACCGGAAATGCGGCAGCATGACCATACTTGCCGTCTCTCGGATAGATATCAAGATAGATACCGCCAATCTGCTTGTCTGTCGTCGTGTCGATCACATCGTAATACAACACATCCGAATGCCATACAGGAACATCCGCCTGCCTGAACTCGATCCCATAGAGCTGGCTGGCCAGCCCCATTGCCCATTCCATGGCCGCCCTGGTCGGAAAATACTGTCGCAAGACATTCTGGTCGATGTTGTAACGTACCTGCTTGACTTTTTGCAACCAGTAATTGGTATCCCAGCGTTTGATTTCCGCCTGATTCAGCGGAATCTGCCTGACCGCTGCCTTGAAAGCGCTCAGCTCATCGAGCTCCTGTTTTTCCTGAGCCACCACAATTTTCCGGACATCCTCAAGAAACTTGTCCACCGTCACCGGTTTTTTCGCCATACGCCGGCGCAACGCAAAATCGGCAAAACTACGATAACCCGAGAGCACCGCCATTTCATGACGCAAATTGACCGCTTCCTGCAACAACTTGAGATTGGCCGGCGTACCCCGGTTGATGAAAGCGAAACGGTACCGTTCGCGCGCCTTGTCGTTTTCCGCGTACTGCATGAACGGAATATATTCCGGATACGAGAAACCGAGCAGGAAATTACCCTTGTCATCACGCGGCACCCTGTCGATATACTCCTTGGGCAACCCCTGCAATTCATACGGCGTGAACGTCAGCCTTGTCCTGTTTTCACGAATATTCCTGTTGAATTCCTGATCGATCTCCGCCAGTCTGGACAAAATCTGGCGAACACGCTGGCGCTTTTCAGGCATCAGGGAGACGCCTGCATCTTCATAAGCGCTGACATTGTCCTGTCGCCACTTCCGTTCTTCATCGTCATTGACACGGACAATGCGCATATTCCTGTACAACTTTCCGTTCTGGTACAAATCCGTAATGAAACGCTGAACCTCGATCGAACAGGCATCCGCATTTTGACGAACATCCGCATCAGGCGATACCTGGCTCAGCAATGCCATGGGTCCCTGAAGATTTTCTATCCCGATCTGCAAATTGTTCCAGCCTCTGCGGAAGGCTTCTGCCCCCTCTTCCGTCTCGACAGGTATGTTTTCCAGCTCCGAGACCTTCTGGCTCAGTGTTTCCAGCGAAGCCTTGCATTGCGTTCCGATCTCGCCTGCCTGAGGCAAAGGCAACACCGGCCGTTCAGCCGAAGCCGCCGCCATCGCAGAAAAAGCCAGCGACAAGACACACATCATGGATTTCAATACAGGTATTCGTTTGTTCATAAATTCAGCGTTTCATTCACATCGTTACACCATGGACAACCGGTAACGGCTCACCATTACCGCAAGCTATTGTCCATATCCATATAAACCCACTCATTATGCATGACGGGATGTTTCTTGTAACCGATTACATAAGGCTGCACCAGCATATTCCGGTAACGTGCATAACCGATACGCATCGGTGTATAGACTTCCAGCACCCTTGCCATCTTGTGATACAACACATCGCGCCGGTCATCATCGGGCAAACCGGCAGATTCTTCATAAAGCCTGTCATACAAGGGTATCTCCACGCAACCGTTATTGCTCTGTCCGATATGAGGTCCATAAAAGAGCTGCATGAAATTGCTGCCGTCCGGATAATCGGCAATCCAGTTGCTGGTCCGCATCATCAGACGACATTGTTTTTCCGCCTTGAGCATATCCGGAAAAAGCCTTTTGTCGCTTTCCATTCTGATATGGAGTCTGTCAAAGGTTTTTTTCCACATCTCAAGCTGTTGCTGACCGGTCGAATCGGCTCTTGCCGAAAAAACGATCACAAGCGGCTTGCCATCAGGCTGCTGACGCCAGCCATCTTCACCGATACGATAACCGAAACGGTCCAGAAGCGCATTGGCGACATCCGGTTCATACCGGATACTGCTTTTGTAAGCCGGATCATATCCTGCAATTCCAGGCGGCACCGGATATTCCAGCAACTGTGCCTGACCGTTCCAGATCACATCGATTTCTTCCTGAACATTATGGGCCATGGCAATCGCACGCCGCAATGCGATCTTTTCTTTCGACAACCCGCCGACAACCGGATCTCGCATATTGAAATAATATTGCGTCAGCTCCGGTTCCACGATACGCGACAACCGGATACCACGGGCCACAAGATCAGGCTTCAGACGACCGTTATCCAGCGCCTTAGGCGCAAGCGGCCCCTCCAGACTGAACAAGTCTATTTCCCGATTCTGGAACGCCAGCCAGCGCGACTGGTCTTCCGGAATGACGTCGATCACCACACGACCGATCTGCGGCATTCGTTTGCCTTGCATATCCGTGATGATTTTCCGGTCATCCGGATCGGCAGAAGCCTCGAATTGCCAGATAAATCCCCTGTAATCCGGATTGGCATCCAGAACAATTTTCGAACCTCGCTGCCATTGGGTCAGTCTGTAAGGCCCTGTTCCGACAGGATTGGTCATGATTTGCGCGCTATCGCCCGAATATTTCTCCACGACTTCCCGCGCCACGGCACCTGTCGGAAAATGTGCCAGAATATGGAGCAAGTTGTAATCCGGTCTGTTCAAATGAATCCGGAACGTATAGCGATCCACCCGCTCCAGTCCGGCCACCGGATGCGCATAATCGAAACGCCCTGTTTTCGCGGCTTTGGCTGCAACGTCATCCAGACCGGCTATCTTGCCTTCCAGCAACCAGCTCCAGGCCGAACGGACACGCGGATCACGCAATCTCTTGAACGAATAAATATAATCATCCGCTGTCAGTTCCCGTTTTTTTCCGCCGAAAGCCGGATCGTCCGCAAAATAAATCCCTTTTTTCAGGGTAATGGTATAGGTTTTGCCGTCATGACTGATATGCGGCATGGCGCTTGCGGTCAGCGGCACCAGCCTGACCGGACGCGCCAGATAATCATAAGTATAAAGCGTTTCATAAATCGAACTGATGACCTGAGCCGAATACAAATCGTGCGCAACCGCCGGGTCGAAACCGGTCTCGGCAGCAGTAAACACATAATGCAACACCTTGTCGGGATCAGCTGCATGTGCCGCAGACATGCCCGCGCCGATCCATAAAAACAGCAACAAACGCACCATTTTGACAAAATACTGCATCTCACAACCCGACAAAGAAACCGGACATGGTACCCAAATGGCACCATTGAGTCATCTGAAAACCGGAAAAAGCTATTCTGTCACCAAATCCGGTCACTTGCCATGCGAACTTTGGCCAAAAAAAGCGTATAGTAAAAAGCGATACGCCGTTACCTGTAAATGTTTTGTAATTTTTTGCAACAAAATGGCGCATTGTTACATTTTCCAGTAATATTTTTTGATGTCATCAATTCGCAAGGAAATCCCATGATCAAAAAGGCTCTGGTTTTAAGCGCTGTATCGCTTTCCCTTATGTCCACCGCTGCCTTGGCCCAGAATCTGGCAGTCGTCAATGGCAAACCGATTCCCGCATCCTACTCCGATGCACTGGTCAAGGAACTCGTCAGCTATGGTGAAAAAGATACCCCACAGTTACGACAGGATGTCAAAAACAAGCTGGTCTTGAGAGAAGTCCTTGTACAGGAAGCCGAGAAGCAGAATATCGCCTCGACCGATGAAGTCAAAAAACAACTGGAATTTGCCAGACGCAGCATCCTGATCGACGCCTTGCGTTCGAATTACCTGAAGAAAAATCCCGTATCTGACAAGGACGTCAAGGCAGAATACGATCGCGTCGCCGCACAGCAAAACGGCAAGCAATACCATGTCAAGCACATTCTGGTCAAAACAGAGGCCGAAGCCCAGAATATCATCAATCAGCTCAACAAAGGTACCAGTTTCGAAAAACTTGCCAAGGAAAAATCCATCGACCAGAGTTCTGCTGCCAACGGGGGAGATTTGGGCTGGGCATCCCCATCCAATTACATCAAGCCTTTCTCGGATGCCATGGTCGCACAGCCGAAAGGCCAGATATCCAAAACACCGGTCAAGACCCAGTTCGGTTATCATATCCTCAAGGTAATCGATGTCCGCAAGGCCACCATGCCGACACTGGATCAGGTCAAACCGAAAATCAAGGCTGCTCTCGAAGAAAAGAAATGGCAAGCATATGAAATGGGTCTCATGAAACAGGCCAAAGTTGAATAAGCCTTCTTTGCATGCCATAAAAAAGCCGGTTCGCACGAACCGGCTTTTTTTTACGACATTCAGTCAAACGACATGGCACGCTCCGGTAACTGCAAAATAGCATCGCGGTTCGTATAGGAAAAACATTTCGCAGCAGCCTCACGATAGGGTAGCCAGACCGCATTCAGATGCTCTTTCGGCGCCAGAACCACCGGGAATTTTTCAGGTACCCAAAGCCCGTACACATGCTCCGTATTTTCCGTCACACCGGGCGCGAAACGGTGCCGCCACACCGAAAAAATTTCAAAGACATTCTCTGTTTTCCAGTCCTGCAGACAATCGGAAGACACCTCGTGATGTTCCGTACGGGGTTCGGTCGTGACAATCCGTATCCCCGTTTCCTCGAACACCTCGCGCACGGCTGTCTGCTCCAGCGGCTCCGAGAGCGAATCACGCGACCCCGTCACCGATTGCCAGAAACCCGGACGATCGGCCCGTTCGATCAACAAAACATCCAGTTCCTTCGTATAAATCACGACCAGAACCGATTGCGGAATCTTGTATGTCACATTCACAACAAAACAAGGGAGCGTTACGCTCCCATTCCTTCAAGAGGCAGGCTGCGCCGTTTCGATCTTTCTCAGACGGATATGCAATTCCTGCAGCTGTTTTTCACTGACCGCCGATGGCGCCTGTGTCAACAGACACTGTGCACGCTGCGTTTTCGGGAAAGCGATCACATCGCGGATGGAATCCGAGCGGGTCATCAGGGTCACCAGACGATCCAGTCCGAAAGCCAGACCGCCGTGCGGCGGCGCGCCATATTGCAACGCATCCAGCAGAAAGCCGAATTTTTCCTTGGCTTCATCCGCACTGATCTTCAATGCACCGAATACCTTGCTCTGTACATCTTCCTTGTGGATACGAATCGAGCCACCGCCCAGTTCCCAACCGTTCAATACCATATCGTAGGCTTTGGCGCGGCAACGTCCCGGATCGCTTTCCAGGAAATCTTCATGACCGTCTTTCGGGGAAGTAAACGGATGATGGCAGGCGACCCAGCGATTTTCCCCCTCATCATATTCAAACATCGGGAAATCGACTACCCACAGCGGTTTCCAGCCGTCTTCGAACAAACCATGTGCATGTCCGAAATCGGAATAACCGATCTTGTTCCTCAATGCACCCAGTGCATCGTTGACAATACGCGCCTTGTCTGCGCCGAAGAAAATCAGATCGCCGTTCTTTGCCCCCGTACGTTCCAGAATCTGCCGGATCGCCTCGTCCGTCAGGTTCTTGACGATCGGCGACTGCAATCCGGCTGCACCCTTGCTGATATCGTTGACACGGATATAGGCAAGACCCTTGGCGCCATAAATGCCGACGAACTGCGTATAGGCATCGATTTCCGAACGCGGCATACCGGAACCTTCGGCCGATCCTCCGGGAACCAGCAAAGCCGCCACACGGCCACCCGGCATATTCGCCGCATTGCTGAACACCTTGAAAGGAACATCTTTCATGACATCCGTCAATTCGGTGAATTCCATCTTCACACGCAAATCCGGCTTGTCAGAACCGTATTTCGACATGGCCATTTCATACGTCATGACCGGGAAAGGATTCGGCAATTGCGTACCCAGCGTCGTAGCGAAAATATGACGGATCATGTTTTCGAACAGATCGCGGATTTCCTGTTCACTCGCAAAAGACATTTCACAATCGATCTGCGTGAATTCAGGCTGGCGATCCGCTCTCAAATCCTCGTCGCGGAAACATTTCGTAATCTGGTAATAACGATCGAAACCTGCGACCATCAACAACTGTTTGAACAGCTGCGGCGACTGCGGCAATGCGAAAAATTCTCCCGGATTGACGCGGGAAGGCACAAGGTAATCGCGTGCGCCTTCCGGTGTCGATTTGGTCAGCATCGGCGTTTCGATATCGATGAAACCGTTTTCATCGAGATACTTGCGAACCTCCATGGCGACCTTGTAGCGCAAACGCAAATTATTCTGCATCTGCGGGCGACGCAAATCGAGTACCCTGTGAGTCAGGCGAGTCGTTTCGGAAAGATGTTCGTCATCGAGCTGGAACGGGGGCGTGACCGAAGGATTGAGCACTTCCAGTTTTTCACAAAACACCTCGACTTTTCCCGATGCCAGATTGTCGTTGGCAGTACCTGCCGGACGTTCGCGTACCGTGCCTGTCACCTGAATACAGTATTCGTTACGGATCGATTCCGCGATTTTGAACACTTCCGGCCGATCCGGATCGCATACGACCTGAACCAGCCCTTCACGATCCCGCATATCGATAAATATGATGCCGCCATGATCGCGACGCCGGTGTACCCAGCCGCACAAGGTTACAGTCTGACCGAGCAATGCTTCGGTGGTAAGGCCACAATAATTCGTTCGCATGGACATAACTATCTACTTTTTATCTATTTATCTATAAAGGTTCGTGATCCGTCGAATCTTCCCGTTCACGTCATGAAGCCGGTCAATCGCCAATGTACCGGACATCGAAAAACAGGTCTGACCACGCAGACCTGTTCATATCAACCGCATGTACCGGTATCCGGATTGCTCATCGGGCAGCAACTGCACGCCGAACCGCCTGCATGTGCGTGGCCGCCATGGTCATTCTTGAAATCGGTTTCATACCAGCCCGTTCCTTTCAGCTGGAACGCCGCAGCCGTCAGCTGTTTCCTGAAACTTTCTTTACCGCAGGAAGGGCAAACCGTCAGCGGTTTGTCAGACAATTTTTGCAGCACATCCTTGGAAAAACCGCATGCTTCACAACGATAAGCATAAATTGGCATTTTCAACTCCAAAAAATCCCGTAAGCACGAGATTATAGTTCTTTTCAAAAATAAATACACGAAATCAGGCTCATGCCGTGTTTCCGGTTCTTCCGGGAAACAGGGAACCTGCGACCATACCGATTATGCTCATTCCGAAACCGACCAACTGTGGTGGACAAACGCCATCCGGACAAACGATCTCCATCATCACCCAGGCCACCAGTCCCAGTATGATGGATGTCAGCGCGCCACGATTATTGGCGTATTTCCAGAAAAAACCGAATATCAGCGGAACAAACGCCGCCACCAGCGTGATCTTGTAAGCGTTTTCAACCATCTCGAAAATGCTTGAATCGGTATTCATGGCAAAGATAGTAACGATTCCGGCAAAAACAAGCACCACAATACGCATCATCAACAGGGATTGCTTATCCGTCAGATTCGGCAACATCTCCTTCAGGACGTTTTCGGAAAAAGTCACCGATGGCGCAAGCAATGTGGCGCTGGCACAGCTTTTGATAGCCGATAACAAGGCGCCAAAGAACATAACCTGCGCGAAAACAGGCATATAGGTCATGATCATGACCGGCAGTATCATCTGGGAATCCTGATCGATATATTGTGCCACCAGCGAAGGATCCACCAGTGTCGCCGCATAACACAAAAACATCGGAATCAGCGCGAACAGCAAATAGAAAATACCGCCGACGATCGAGGCATTTCTGGCCACATTCTCGTTTTTCGACGAGGCCACCCGCTGGAAAACATCCTGTTGCGGCATCGAGCCGAACATCAATGTGATCCAGGCACCGAAAAACCAGAGAATATCCCGCAATTCAGGTTTCGGATAGATCCGCAATTTTCCGGCTTCGGCCGCATGCCGGATGACGACATCGGCACCGCCGACCATACCGGACACTTCCCAGCCGATATAGACGATGCCGACCACGATGATGATCATTTGCAGAAAATCGGTGATCGCCACAGACCACATTCCCCCCATCAGGGTATAAACCAGCACACTGACCGAACCGATCACCATCCCCATATTCATGGAAATGACGCCACCCGAAATGACATTGAACACCAGACCGAGCGCCTTGATCTGCGCGGCGACCCAACCAAGATAGGAAATGACGATACAAAGCGACACGATAATCTCGACCGTTCTGCCATAGCGATTACGGTAATAATCGCTGATCGTCATGAGATTCATCCGGTACAGGCGTTTGGCGAACAGGATACCGACAAGAACCAGACACATGGCCGACCCGAACGGATCGGCAATCACACCGGTGAAACCCTCTTTAACGAAGGTGGCCGGAATCCCGAGAACCGCCTCGGAACCGAACCATGTCGCAAACACCGTAGCAGTCACGACAGACATCGGCAACGAGCGGCCGGCGATTGCATAATCTTTTGAATTCCTGACATAACGCGCCGCATATATTCCAATGCCGACGGAAATGATCCAGTACAGAACAACGAACCAGATGAGTGTATTCATGAAAGTGCATACAGGAAATGACGCGTTGGAAACGGTGCTGATTATACTGGCAGAGCGAGGATTCATACGAAAATTTTTCGTATGAAAACACGGCACCTTTCCTTGCAAAAAGCCGGTCTGTTGTTTTATTTGAACAGATTGCAAATTCAGAAAAACAAGGCGCCACCCGCAAGGAAACCCGCCAGCAGAATACCGATCAGTACACCACCGGCAAAGTACATGAAACGGCTGAGACGCCGATTGATTGCATCCTGTCCGCTCTGCAATCGCTCAAGTCGTCTGAAGTTGTCATCCGGTCGCGCGATCGCTTCCAGCGCTTCCTGAACCAGACGTGGCAACTGCGGGAAAATACGGCTGTAATGGGTGGACTCGATCCTGAACCGTTCGATCAGTCCTTTCATGCCAACCTGTTCCTCCATCCAGTTTTCCAGAAACGGTTTGGCAGTTTTCCACAAATCAAGATCGGGATCCAGCTGTCTGCCGAGCCCCTCGATATTGAGCATCGTTTTTTGCAACAGAAAAAGCTGCGGTTGTATCTCGATATTGAAACGGCGCGAAGTCTGGAACAGCCGCATGAGAACCAGCCCGAACGAAAAATCCCTGAGCGGCCGGTCGAACATCGGTTCGCAACAGGTTCTGACCGCCGCTTCCAATTCCACGACACTGGTATCGGGCGGCGCCCATCCCGACTCGATATTGGCTTGCGCCACCATCTTGTAATCACGCCGGAAAAAAGCGACGAAATTTCTGGAAAGATATTCCTTGTCGAAATCGTCCAGCATGCCGACGATTCCCAGATCCAGTGCGATATACCGCCCGAAAGTCTCCGGTTCCACGGAAATCAGGATATTGCCGGGATGCATATCGGCATGGAAAAACGCATCCCTGAAAACCTGGGTCAGGAAAATTTCCACGCCGTCGCTGGCCAGTTTTTTCAGATCGAGTCCTGCTTCGACAAGCCTGTCCGTCTGCGAGATCGGGATACCGATCATCTTTTCCATCACAATGACATCGGTAGAACAGTAATCCCAGAAAATCTCCGGCACGATCAGCTTGTCGGAACCGGCGAAATTCCTGCGCAACTGGCTGTAATTCGCCGCTTCGCGCATCAGATCCAGTTCGTCATGAAGCGATTTGTCGAATTCATGCACAACCGCAGTCAGCCGCAAGCGCTTTCCGTCACGCCAGAATTTTTCCCCAAGCGCTGCAAACAGATACAACAGTTCGATATCGCGTCCGATCCGCTTTTGCATTTCCGGACGCAAGACCTTGACCGCGACTTCACGCCCGTTATGCAAGGTCGCAAAATGCACCTGAGCCACGGATGCGGATGCAACAGGAGTGCGATCGAACGATGCAAACAGCTTTTCAGGCGGAGCACCCAGCGATCGCGTTATCTGTCCGATAGCCAGTGAAGGGTCGAAAGGGGTAACCCGATCCTGCAATTTCTCCAGTTCGTCAGCGATTTCCGTCGGCAACAAATCGCGTCTGGTCGAAAGCATCTGCCCGAACTTGATGAAAATCGGCCCCAATTCTTCCAGTGCCTTGCGCAATCTGGCGGCTGGAGGTACCGATATATTCCGCCAGAAAAACAGGCAACGATACAAAACCGCCAGACGCCGCCCCGGAAAGTACGACACGGCCATCTCGTCCAGCCCATACCGGAAAAGAATGTAAAAAATCACGATCAGCCGCCAGACCTTTCGCATTATCCTGTCGCCCCCAATTCTCCGTACCCGATCATATGCTTTTCGATCCCTGACATACGATATGTCATTTTGAGGTATCTGACCATAGACTGTCCGGCAAAACACACATGTAACATCCCCCGCCCAAAAACAAAACCGTCCGCAACGCAACGCGGACGGTTTTGCACGCAACAGGCTTTCAGCAGCGTATCATGACAACTGCTGGATACCCGCCAATACCCAGCCGCCCTTTTTGGAAATCGGTCGCGTCAGATTCCATACTTCCTCAAACGGTTCAGGAACAGCCCCTTCAGACTCACGAATCTTGCCGCTGAATTTCACACTGGCCATATATTCATGATCCAGCGTTTCAATACCCAGCAATTCGGCATCCAGCGACACAACATCGGTCACATTCGGCGCCGTACCGCGTTCCTGAAGCTGCAACCTGATTTCAGCAAACATTTCCGGCGTCGTGAATTCATGGATGTCGTTGATATCCCCCTTGTCCCATGCCGCCTGCATCCGGATAAAGTAGGACTTTGCCGCTCTCAGGAAGGCCGGAACATCGAAATCGGCCGGAATCCCCCAGTTACCGTTACCGGTATCCGCGCCCGGCATACCGGCGGCTGCCGTTCCCGTGAACGAATGCGGCAATGCGGAACCGATCTCCGGCGTTCCCGAATGCGTATAACCCGCATTCTGGTAATTGCCAGCATAGGCATTGGCATCCTGTTCACGCCGTTTTCCCGAAAACCGCCGCATGAGGAAACGGACGACACAGAAAATGATGATCAGCATCAAAACCGTACTGATCATATTCGCCATGCCTGCGCCGATACCGAAGTGACTCAACAATGCACCCAGACCGAGACCCAGCAATGCGCCCCCCAGAATGCCGCCCCACCGGCTGGCAGGACGAGGTGTATTGGCAGCCTGTGACGGATTGGTTGCACGCTGTCCCTGCTGTGCCTGCTGGCCGGGTTGCGCCATATTGCGCTGCATGGGTGCGATACGACCGATATTGGATGACTGGCGTCCGAACGACCCGCCGCCCAGCCTTCTGGCCTCCGCATCCGTCATGACCATGGATGCAAGACCTGCCACCAAAACAAATGCAAGCAAAAGTTTTTTCATAAATCTCCTGTGTTATAACTTCATGCCCGTATGAAGTGCGACCACTCCCGCAGTCAGATTGAAAAATCTGGCGCACACGAACCCGGCATCCTCAAGCATTTTCTGCAACGTCGCCTGATCCGGATGAACCCGTATCGATTCTGCCAGATAAAGATAACTGTCCGCGCTTTTCGCCACATGCTTTCCCAGCCATGGCAACACGGAAAATGAATACATATCATACAGGTTCTGCAAAGGTTTCCAAACCCTTGAAAATTCGAGAATCAGCAACTTGCCGCCCCGCTTCAACACACGGTGCATTTCCCGCAAGGCATCTTCCTTGTGCGTCATGTTCCTGAGGCCGAACGATACGATCACCCTGTCGAAATAATCGTCCGGAAACGGCAGTTTCTCCGCGTCACATACCATCACCGGAAGCAAAACCCCCTTGTCGAGCAAACGATCCCGACCATATTGCAGCATGGTCTCATTGATATCGGTCAGCCATACCTGACCTTCAGGGCCGACCTGTCTGGCGAAAGCCAGTGCCAGATCGCCCGTTCCGCCCGCGACATCCAGCACCCGAAAGCCCTTCCGGATACCGGCCTGCGACACGGCGAACGCCTTCCATACCCTGTGCAGACCTCCAGACATCAGATCGTTCATCAGATCATAATGTCTGGCCACCTGATTGAACACATCGGCTACCTTCCCCGCTTTTTCGTGTTCATCGATTTTCTGGAAACCGAAATGCGTCAGTTTGCCCATAAATCACAAACCCCGCGCAGGGCCATATTGAGCCGTCAACACTTCCTCAAGCCGCTTGCGCAATTCCGGCAAACGGCTCTTGCGTTCCCTTATCGCCCGTTCATCCGCACATCTTCTGGCGACAGACCAGACCGAATCGGGAAAATGCGCATCATCGGCATAGCGCGGAATCACATGCCAGTGCAAATGCGGCACCATATTGCCCAATGACGCCAGATTGATCTTGTCAGGCTGCATCACTTGCCTGACACACCGTTCCACCAGCCAGACGACACTCATCAGTTCCATCCTGTCCTTTTCGTCAAGATCGGTCATTTCAGCGACGTGACGATTCCAGATCACACGGCAAAAACCCGGATAACCCGCCTCATCAACCACAATGACCCGCCAGTTTTCACCAGCATAAATCATGCCGTCCTGATTCCGTGAACAAAGCACACATTCTTTTATCAAGGCCATCACCCCAAAAACTGCGCGAGTCCGCGCCATGAACTGTCAGGAATATACAAAAGCAGCCAAGTCATCACAATATAACGCCCGAGCTTGCCGATCGCCATATAGATGACACAGGGCCAGAAAGGCAGTTTCAGCCAGCCCCCCAGCGTACAAAGCGGATCGCCGATACCCGGCAGCCAGCTCAGCAACATCGTCTTGGCGCCATGCCTTTCCAGCCAGCCGAACCACAACGCCTTGCGCTCTTTGGCAAACGCCTCTTTCGCGCCATACCCTATCCAGTAATTCAGCATACCGCCCAACGTGTTCCCCGCTGTGGCGACAGCCATCACCGGCCAGAACAGCGTCCTGTCCGCGACGACGACCGCGAAAACCGCCGGTTCCGAACCGAGCGGCAGCAAGGTGGCCGACACGAAACTGACAATGAATACCGATGTCAGCCCGACCTGCGGAACCGCCAGATAACCCAGTATCCAGTGAACGGCCGACTCGATCATGTTGAACCTTGCAATCCTTTCGCCGTATCAGGCACGGCACAAACGCTGTGCACAATCTGTGAAGAAGCGCCCAGCAAAAAAGACCAAGCATACCAGACGGGGATTATAATGTTGCGAAAAATTACAGACGTTGTCCAGTATCATCATGACCGATTATCTGAAAAAAATCCTTACGGCACGTGTTTACGATGTCGCCATCGAATCCCCGCTCGAACAGGCAGCCAATCTCTCCAGACGTACCGGCAACCATATCCTGCTCAAGCGCGAGGACATGCAAAGCGTATTCAGTTTCAAACTGCGTGGCGCATATAACAAAATGGCAAATCTTTCTGCCGACCAACTGAAAAAAGGCGTGATCTGCGCTTCTGCAGGCAACCATGCCCAAGGCGTCGCACTGGCCGCCAGACGACTTGACTGCCGGGCCGTCATCGCCATGCCGACCACCACCCCGCCCGTCAAGATAGAGGCCGTCCGCGCACATGGCGGCGACAATGTCGAAGTCGTACTGTATGGCGATTCGTTCTCCGATACCTGCGACCACGCCAAGAAACTGGAAAAAGAACGACATCTGACCTTCATCCATCCGTTCGACGATCCCGATGTCATTGCAGGACAGGGCACGATCGGCATGGAAATTCTCCGTCAGCATTCCGGACCGATCCATGCCATCTTCGTACCTGTCGGCGGCGGAGGCCTGATCGCCGGCATTGCCGCCTATGTCAAACAAATCCGTCCGGAAATCCGCATAATCGGTGTCGAAACCGCCGACTCCTGCGCCATGAAACAAAGCCTTGATGCAGGCCGACGCATCAATTTGCAAGATGTCGGCCTGTTTTCCGATGGTACAGCAGTCAAACTGGTCGGCGAAGAAACCTTCAGAATATCCCGCGAATATGTGGATGATATCGTTCTGGTCGATACCGACGATGTCTGCGCCGCCATCAAAGACGTTTTCCTGGACACACGCAGCATTCTGGAACCGGCCGGCGCACTGGCTGTCGCCGGTATCAAGGCTTATATCGGAAAACTTGAAGAAGCAGGAACGCCGCTGACCGGACAGACACTTGTCGCCGTCACATCCGGCGCCAACATGAATTTCGACCGCCTGCGTTTCGTGGCCGAACGCGCCGATGTCGGTGAAGATCGTGAAGCGGTACTTGCCGTCACCATTCCTGAAAAACGGGGCAGTTTCCGCCGTTTCTGCGAACTGATCGGTCCGCGGCATATCACTGAATTCAACTATCGCATCAGCGACGACAAGGATGCCCACGTGTTCGTAGGTGTGGAAGTCGAAAACAACAGGGAAAAAAGCGACATTATCGCAACATTCGAAAAAAACGGCTACCATACCATCGATCTGAGCGACGACGAACTGGGCAAATTGCACATCCGGTACATGGTCGGCGGCAAGAGTCCGTTTGCCGAAAATGAACTGTTGTACCGTTTCGAATTCCCGGAACGGCCCGGCGCCTTGATGCGTTTTCTCTCCTCCATGGCGCCCGACTGGAACATCAGTCTGTTCCACTACCGCAACCACGGCGCGGACTACGGACGTGTACTGGTCGGTCTGCAAGTTCCCAAACAGGATATGAAAGCATTCGATCAGTTCCTGTCCTCTGTCGGTTATCCTTACTGGAACGAAAGCGACAATCCGGTTTACCGGTTGTTCCTCTGATTTCAACGAACTTCCCACTCACTGGTTATGACAGACAGCATAAACGCATCGCCGCTTGGCAAATCGACCGTGTATCCGACCGAGTACGACCCGTCCCTGCTCTATCCGATCGAGCGCAAGCCCATGCGTGAGAAACTGGGCATCACGGGATCGCTGCCGTTCTTCGGGCTCGACTTCTGGAATGCCTATGAACTTTCATGGCTCAATCTGCGTGGAAAACCGCAAGTCGCCCTCATGAATTTCAATGTTTCCGCCGACTCGCCCAACATCGTCGAATCCAAGTCACTCAAACTTTATCTCAATTCATTCTCGCAAACTCGCATGGATGAAACCGCAGATCTGATTCACATCCTGCGCAATGACCTGAGCGATGCTTTCGGCTCTCCGGTTCAGGTCTCGCTCAGACAACAAAGCGAATTCGCATCCGTCAAATTCCAGGAACTCGATGGTTTGCTCCTTGATCGTCTGGATATCGCCGCCAGTATCTATAAACCGGATCCATCGTTCTTAAAGAGCAACCAAGAAGAATACCCGGTCGAGGAAACGCTGGTATCGAATCTTCTGAAAACGAACTGCCCGGTCACCGGCCAACCGGACTGGGCCAGCCTGCAAATCCACTACGTCGGTCCCCAGATCGATCAGGAGGGGCTGCTCAAATACATCATCAGCCTGAGAACCGCACAGGAATTCCATGAGCAGTGTGTCGAACGGATTTTTCTGGACATACTCGGAAGATGCAAACCGCAAAGCCTGACGGTTTATGCCCGCTACACGCGTCGTGGCGGCATCGACATCAATCCCTGGCGCAGCAATTTCACGTCAGGCAAACGTCCGCAACTCCTGCGAACTGCACGACAATAAGGATCACCAAACGTGATGTGTCGTCGTCTGCATACCGGAACCGGCACATCCCGATTTATAATGCACCCATCTCAATACCGGATAGATTCATCATGTCCTCAAACCTTTCCAGAATTTTACCTCTCGAAAACATCGTTCTGGATCTTGAAGCATCCAGCAAACAGCAAGTATTCGAGCAGGCCGGGCTGATTTTCGAAAACAACGGCGGTCTGTCAGGCGCCATCGTCACAGCCAATCTCTTGGCAAGGGAAAGTATGGGTTCCACAGGTCTTGGCTACGGCGTCGCAGTCCCGCATGGCCGCATCGACGGCCTGAAAACGCCTGACGCCGCGTTTGTCAGACTATCATCGCCCATTGCCTTCGATGCACCGGACGGCAAGCCGGTCA
The DNA here is from genome assembly GCA_934270705.1 of uncultured Oxalobacter sp. GTDB lineage: Bacteria > Pseudomonadota > Gammaproteobacteria > Burkholderiales > Burkholderiaceae_D > Oxalobacter. Next base: position 43,343 of record CAKQQG010000004.1, read on the forward strand.
ATCTTCTGTTTTTCCTGCTGATACCGCAAAACGTCACACAACAACATCTGGAAATTCTCTCGGAAATCGCGGCCATGTTCTCCGACAGCCAGTGCCGCCTTGCGCTGGCAACCGAAACGGACAAGGATCGAATCTATCGTATCATCACCAACTGGAAGCCCGGTTCGCCCCTTCCCGAATAGCGCTTTGCCGAAAAACCACTGCCATGTCAACCGCCAACACGCTCACCATACAGCAACTCTACGCCAGCAACCGTGACGTCCTGAAACTGTCCTGGTTTGCAGGACTGGACGGTGGTCACCGGCAAGTTTCCAGCAACAGCGCTTCTGCCGCCGACCAAGTCGGCCATCTGAACCTGATCCACCCCATGCGCATCCAGGTATTCGGACGCCAGGAAATCGACTATTATGCACGACTCTCACCCGAATCCCGTGCCTATCTGGTACATGAAATCGCGGACTGCAATCCACCGGCACTGATCATCGCACGCGGCCTTGATGTTCCCGACGACATCCATTCCATATGCGATGCCAACAATATCCCCCTGTTCACCACTCCGCTTCCGGCAGCCGAAGTGATCGATTACTTGCGCGTCTATCTCTCCAAACAACTGGCCATGCGCATCATCATGCACGGTGTTTTCATGGATGTTCTGGGCGTAGGCGTCCTGATCACAGGAGACTCGGGACTGGGCAAAAGCGAACTGGGACTTGAACTGATAACACGCAACCATGGTCTGGTCGCCGATGACGCCGTCGAATTTTCCCGTATCGCGCCGAACATCATCGAGGGACGCGCTCCCAAACTGCTCCAGAACCTGCTGGAAGTTCGCGGCCTCGGTCTGCTGGATATCCGCGCCATATTCGGAGAAACGGCCGTCCGGCGAAAAATGCAGCTCAAGCTTATCGTACACCTGACTCGAAGCCGTGCCGGAGACGAAGACATCGAACGATTGCCGATCCACTCGCCGACACAGGAAATACTAGGCTTGCCTATCCGGAAAACCGTCATTCCGGTGGCTGCCGGCCGAAATATCGCCGTTCTGCTGGAAGCGGCTGTCCGAAATACCATCATGCAATTACGCGGATTCAATACCATGGAAGAATTCATGGAACGCCAGCGCAAAGCCATGACCGGTGACAAATGAAAGCTCATCCGTGCAAATATTGAAGCAAATCACATTTTTGTCACAGGGTTATGATAATCTACGACTGTATTTTCATTATCGTTCCATTGGATTCACGTGCAGATCATACTTATCACCGGCATTTCCGGATCGGGCAAATCAGTCGCTCTCAATGCGCTTGAAGATGCAGGCTATTTTTGCGTCGATAACCTGCCGCCGGTTCTGCTTCCCAAGCTGGTGGCGACACGACTGGATGAAAACTCCGACAAACTGGCGGTTGCCGTCGATTCCAGAAGCGCCGGTTCGCTTGACGATCTGCCAAAAAGCATCCAGTCCCTGAAAGACCACGGTCATGAAGTCCGCGTGCTCTTTCTCACCTCCGACACGCAATCCCTGATCACCCGTTTCTCAGAGACGAGGCGCAGTCATCCCCTATCGCACCGTCACCACAAAAACACACCGTTATCGGATGACCGTACCCTGACGGAAGCCATCCGCGAAGAACGGGAACTGATGGCCGATATCCAGATGATCAGCCATGTCATCGATACATCCAACTCCAGTGCAAACGAGTTGCGAAACCGCGTCAAGGAACTGGTCAACATCGGACAAGCGCCACTGACGCTGCATTTCGAATCATTCGGTTTCAAATTCGGTGTTCCGCTCGATGCCGACATCATGTTCGATGTCCGGTGCCTGCCGAACCCCTATTACGATACCCGTCTGAGGCACCTGACCGGCAAGGATGCCGCCATCCGCACGTTCATGGAGCAACAGCCCGAAGCCGCCGAATTGCTGGACGACATCCGGAGTTTCATCGAAAAATGGCTGCCTTCGTTCCGTCGTGACAACCGCAGTTACCTGACCATTGCCCTGGGATGTACCGGCGGACAACATCGCTCGGTTTATATGGTCGAACGACTGGCCGATCATTTCCGGAAATCCGAGCAGGTCGTCACCCGTCACCGCGAGCTGAAAACCTCGTAATCAGTCCGTAAACGCCAATCCAGCCTGACGGTTTGCGTTATCCAGCAATTTCCTGACCGCAGCTGGCAGCGCCACTGTCTGTATCGTGGCGGCATCCTGCCAGATCCCGGTATCGTTCTGCACAGCCGTTTCCGCCATGACCAGTTTCACGACACAAGGTGTGATATGCAAACGGAAATGTGTAAAAACATGCACGAACGGAGAAAGAAACGTCATCGACTCCATCTCACCCCATCGTGCGACTTTCTGCCTCACACGACTTGCGGTCCCTTCATCCCCAGCAACGCCGCCATCCGGATCCATGGTGATTTCCGGCAATGAATACAGGCCGCCCCAAATTCCGGATGCCGGCCTTTTTTCCAGCAAAATCCGGTCATCCGCATATACCAGCAACATCACGACATGCCTGATCGGCATTGTTTTTTTCGCCTTTTTCACGGGTAACTCATCTATCCTGTCTTCCGCAAAAGCGATACAAGTACCGGAAAAAGGGCAATGCGCACAATCCGGGCGTCCCCGTGTACATACCGTCGCGCCCAGATCCATCAGACCTTGCGTATAACTTTCGATATCCGAATCCGGCAGCAAATCGACTGCCATTTGCCAGAAACGTTTCTTTCCTTGCGCTTCCGACACCGGATCGTCCACACCGAAAACCCGTGAAAACACCCTGACGACATTGCCGTCCAGAATGGCCGCCCTGACGCCTGACGAAAAAACCGCAATCGCGGCAGCCGTCGATCGGCCTATACCTGGCAAGCGCTCCAGCAAAGCGGGATCGGATGGAAAAACTCCCTGATACTCGTCGACTACCATCTTTGCGCATTTATGCAGATTGCGTGCACGCGAATAATATCCGAGGCCACTCCAGCACTGCATGACCGCATCCAGCGGCGCGTTCGCCAAAGCAAACACATCCGGAAACAGCCCCAGAAAGCGCTCGTAATAAGGAATGACCGTAGCGACCTGCGTTTGCTGCAACATGATTTCCGAAAGCCATATCCGGTAAGCATCCCGCGTATGCTGCCAGGGCAACGTATGGCGTCCATGGCGCTTTTGCCATGCGACAAGCCTTGCCGCAAACGACCTGTCCAGTTTGCCGGCCTGTTTTTCCGATGCATCCATCAATCCCGCCATACCCTGTCGCATGTCCCGTACAATTTACCCATTCACACATCCCGTTGGTATAGAATGCCGTCACCGGCATACCTGCCTTGCGGCATGATCGACTATCCGTCTCACGCACAATATGAAAAAATTTTTCCTGCACTGCAAAGTCACGACCTTATCACTCTTTTTCTTGTCCGCCATGCTGACCGGATGCACAAGCATGCCGTCCATGGAAACACTGGACTTCCTCTCGGACAAGACACCGCGCAGTTGCACCAGCAATGTCGATATCCGGGGACGTTTTTCCATCCGTTACAAGATCGACGGTCGTGAAGAATCGCTGCACGGCAATTTCGACTGGCAACAGACAACGGATTATACCGTCATTACCCTGCTCTCCCCGTTGGGCCAATCCATGGCGAAAATCGAGGTCACTCCCCAGTTGACGACCTTCACAGCCCCAGGGAAAGCGCCAAAAAGCGCCACGAATGCGGAAGAACTGATCCGTTCCGAACTGGGATGGACGTTGCCCGTCTCAGGACTGAGAGACTGGTTGCAAGGGTGCGCCACCGACATGCAAAACCATCCGTTCATCGCAACCCCCCAATCCAGGCAAGTCATTACTCGTGAGGGATGGCAAATCGACTATATCAGCTGGATCGACGGTCCTGTGATGCCATTGCCAAAACGCATCGATCTGATAAAGGGCGGCAACAACGCCTTTGATGTCGATATTCACCTCAAGCTGGTCATAGACGAATGGCAATTCCCGAAATCGAAATAACCGCAAACGGCGTTCGCCACTGTCCTGCACCGGCCAAACTGAATCTTTTCCTGCATGTAACCGGTCGGCGCGACGATGGCTACCACCTGCTGGAAACAGCTTTCCAGCTGATCGGTCTGTATGACAAGCTGCATTTCACTTGCCGTGACGACAGGCAAATCCGGCGAATCACACAAAATGGCGACATCGACGAAAACGACGACCTGACCGTTCGGGCTGCACGTTTGCTTCAGGATGCCGCATACCGCCAAAAAGGCGTGCACGTTCCCGGCGTCGATATCGAACTGGAAAAACATATCCCGGTAGGGGGCGGTCTTGGCGGCGGTTCATCCGATGCAGCCACCACACTGATCGTGCTGAATCACTTGTGGCACTGCCACTTCAATCGGCACGAACTGATGGTGCTCGGCACACAACTGGGTGCCGACATCCCTTTTTTTCTGTTCGGAGAAAATGCCTTTGCACAAGGTATCGGCGAAAAACTGATGCCGCTGACAACGCCTTGCGGCTGGTTTGTTGTGATTAAACCACCCGTTTCCGTTCCGACGGCAACCATCTTTCGCGCAAACGAATTGACAAGGAATACAGAACCTATCAAAATGTTTGACTTTCCCGGTTTTTGTGAAAAGACGGATCATTTCGGCAAAAACGATCTCCAGCCTGTCGCTGTAAAGCTGTATCCGGAAATAGGCAGGGCCATGGGCGAACTGGAACGCTTCGGACAAGCCAGAATGACCGGATCGGGCGCATGCGTGTTTGCACGTTTCGCCAGCAAGACACAAGCGCAGGATGTCGCCGAAAAACTTGCCGGAACATGGGAAGTACGGATCGCAGAAGGACTGTCATATCATCCGCTCAAATATCTTCTTGATAATAAAGGCGAATGATAGATTTTTTCCGATGCTCGGTTATAATACGGCACGAAATACCACAGGGGAATCGCCAAGCTGGTTAAGGCACAGGATTTTGATTCCTGCATGCGAAGGTTCGAATCCTTCTTCCCCTGCCATCCACTTTCCAGCGCCCGCCGCCAGGCGTATTTGCAATGAAATATTGTCGGCAAGTGACACAACGGGATTCGTTAGACGTTATGTGACTTTTAACCCACTAACGAGATCGTCGCAGGAAATTCATGTCCGACAGCAATTTAATGATTTTCACCGGCAATGCCAATCCGGCATTGGCCGCCAAGGTCGCCAGCAAACTCGGCATCCCTCTCGGCAAGGCTCACGTCTCCAAGTTCTCCGACGGCGAAACCACTGTCGAAATCAATGAAAATGTCCGCGGCAAGGATGTCTTCGTCATCCAGTCCACCTGTGCTCCCACCAATGATAACCTGATGGAAATCATTCTCATGGTCGATGCACTCAAGCGCGCTTCTGCCGAACGGATCACTGCCTGCATCCCCTATTTCGGCTATGCACGTCAGGATCGCCGGCCGCGTTCCACACGTGTCGCCATCTCCGCACGTGTGATCGCCAACATCCTTGAAGGTATTGGCGTCGATCGTGTCCTTATCATGGACGTCCACGCCGACCAGATTCAGGGCTTCTTCGATATCCCTGTCGACAATATCTATGCCTCGCCCATCCTGCTCAAGGATCTCCAGAAGAAAAACTACAAGGATCTTCTTGTCGTCTCTCCCGATATCGGCGGCGTCGTCCGCGCACGCGCGCTGGCGAAACGTCTGGGATGCGACCTGTCGATCATCGACAAGCGCCGGCCACGCCCGAACGAATCCGAAGTCATGAACATCATCGGCAATGTCGAAGGCAGGAACTGCGTCATCATGGATGATATGGTCGATACCGCCGGTACCCTGACACAGGCCGCAGAAGCGCTGAAAGAAAGAGGCGCCAAGATGGTCGTCGGCTACTGCACGCACCCGGTACTGTCCGGCCCTGCCGTCAAACGCATCACCGCATCCTCGCTGGATGAACTGGTCGTCACCGACACCATCCCGTTGTCCGATGCCGCGCGCCAGTGTTCCAAAATCAGACAACTGTCCTGCGCCGAACTGCTGGCCGAGACACTGAAACGGATCAGCACGGGCAATTCCGTCATGTCGTTGTTCAATGAGGCAGATATCATCGCCGTCTGAACGGCAAGCGTAAAACAAAAAGTTTTTTCGAAGCCTCTGGTCGCGGAGGCTTTTTTCAACAAAGAGGTCAGACCTCGTTTTTATTGGAGTTTTTTACATGAAAGTCATTGCATACTCAAGAGCAGAGATAGGGACCGGAGCGAGCCGCCGCCTGCGTGCTGCTGGTATGGCACCTGGCATCGTCTATGGTGGCAACAGCGAACCCGTCAACATCAAGCTGGATCACAATGCGCTTTTCTATGCGCTGAAACGTGAAGCCTTCCACTCTTCCATTCTTGATCTCGAAATCGACGGCAAGGCCGAAAAGGTACTGTTGCGTGATTTTCAGATCCATGCATACAAACCGGTCGTTCTGCATGTCGACTTCCAGCGTGTCGATCCCAACCAGAAGATCACGGTCAAGGTACCGCTGCACTTCATCAATGAAGAAACTTCACCTGCTGCCAAGACCGGCGTCATTCACCATGCTACTACGGAACTGGAAATCTCCTGTCTGCCGGCCAACCTGCCGTCCTTCATCGAAGTCGATCTGGGCAATCTGGACGTCGGCCAATCCATTCATCTTGCCAGCCTGAAACTGCCGGAAGGCGTTTCCGCTACCTCGCACGACGAATCCCTGCCGATCGTAACGGCCACAGTCGCCAACGTTGCTGAACCGTCAGAAGAAAGTGCCGATGAAACCACTGATGCAGCACCAGCTGCAGAAGGCGAAGCAAAAGCATAATTTGCCCGACAAAAAAGCCCTGTCTTACCTGACAGGGCTTTTTTTTATCAAAAACCATAGCATACCGGCAATATTTTCAGTTATAATATTGTTTTGCAGCAGGGGAATCGCCAAGCTGGTTAAGGCACCGGATTCTGATTCCGGCATTCGAGGGTTCGAATCCTTCTTCCCCTGCCATCCACTTTCCAGCGCCCGCCGCCAGGCGTGCTTGCAATGAAATATTGTCGGCAAGTGACACAACGGGATTCGTTAGACGTTATGTGACTTTTAACCCACTAACGAGATCGTCGCAGGAAATTCATGTCCGACAGCAATTTAATGATTTTCACCGGCAATGCCAATCCGGCATTGGCCGCCAAGGTCGCCAGCAAACTCGGCATCCCTCTCGGCAAGGCTCACGTCTCCAAGTTCTCCGACGGCGAAACCACTGTCGAAATCAATGAAAATGTCCGCGGCAAGGATGTCTTCGTCATCCAGTCCACCTGTGCTCCCACCAATGATAACCTGATGGAAATCATTCTCATGGTCGATGCACTCAAGCGCGCTTCTGCCGAACGGATCACTGCCTGCATCCCCTATTTCGGCTATGCACGTCAGGATCGCCGGCCGCGTTCCACACGTGTCGCCATCTCCGCACGTGTGATCGCCAACATCCTTGAAGGTATTGGCGTCGATCGTGTCCTTATCATGGACGTCCACGCCGACCAGATTCAGGGCTTCTTCGATATCCCTGTCGACAATATCTATGCCTCGCCCATCCTGCTCAAGGATCTCCAGAAGAAAAACTACAAGGATCTTCTTGTCGTCTCTCCCGATATCGGCGGCGTCGTCCGCGCACGCGCGCTGGCGGAACACCTGCATTGCGACCTGTCGATCATCGACAAGCGCCGGCCACGCCCGAACGAGTCCGAAGTCATGAACATCATCGGCAATGTCGAAGGCAGGAACTGCGTCATCATGGATGATATCGTGGATACCGCCGGTACCCTGACACAGGCCGCAGAAGCGCTGAAAGAAAGAGGCGCCAAGATGGTCGTCGCCTATTGCACGCACCCGGTACTGTCCGGCCCCGCCGTCAAACGCATCACCGCATCCTCGCTGGATGAACTGGTCGTCACCGACACCATCCCGTTGTCCGATGCCGCACGCCAGTGTTCCAAAATCCGCCAGATTTCCTGTGCAGAACTGCTGGCCGAAACACTGAAACGGATCAATACCGGCGACTCCGTCATGTCGTTGCTAAACGAAATGTATCATTGACGATCAGTCACCCCTCACAATAAAAAAACCGTCGTTACCGGCGGTTTTTTTATTGTTCCAGACTCTTTCGTATCAATGCGCGGTATGCAATTCCTTCATCGCCTTGTCAAACTGCCCTTCGCACAACATCGGCACGATCTGTATCGCGCGCGTCATCGCATCCTCGATACTTCCCATGTCTTCCCGTCTTGGACGCTGAAGCACATAGTCGATCACCGGCGATTTCAGATTCAGCGAACGAGGGTGTCCGATACCGATACGCAAGCGCCAGAAATCCTGTGTGCCAAGTGCAGACGCGATATCCTTCAGACCATTGTGCCCCCCTGTCGAGCCTGAACGCTTGAGTTTCGCCTGTCCGGGTGAAATATCCAGTTCGTCATGAACGACCAGAATCTCTTCCGGAGAGATCCTGAAAAAACGTGCCATCGCGCCGACCGCCAGCCCGGAACGGTTCATGAAAGTTTGCGGCTTCATCAGCCAGACATCATGTCCGCCGATCCTGACTCGTGCGACCAGTGCCGAAAATTTCGCTTCCTTTTGCCAACCGTTTCCGTGAAAACCGCTTTCCAGATTATCCACCACCCAGAAACCCGCATTGTGGCGTGTCTGTTCATATTCGGGTCCGGGATTTCCCAGCCCGACAATTAGCCGAATACTCATAATTGCCTGCAATTGAAAAACATCTTCCTGAATAACAGACTATGCCATTCAGTTTCTGCGCTGCTGAACCAGAATCCATGGGCTGACTACAACGGCCCAAAGCAAGGCATCGGAATCCGACCATACCTGCGCCTGTTCATCAGTGACCTTTCCGATTTCCCTGTTTTCCAGCATTCCTGAAATCGCCTTGACATCATCGGATGCCATCAACTGTGCGACGCGGATCATATCGACATGATCTTCCACAGAAATGACCCGTCCGCCCGCGAAAAAGCGTTCGAGTTCTTTCCAGGGTATCTGCGCGGTTTCCAGATTGATTTTTGCATACAGCAATTCTTCCTGTTCTGTCGTCATAAATAGCCTGCCGGAAAATGGTTAATAATGAGGCGGTCTCTCGTTAAGCGGCTTGTCGCTTTCCAGTTCGATGATCCGTCTTGCCATTTCCTTGAGAATTGCTTCGAAACCATCGATTTTCAACTGCTGTTGATAAACTGTCTTGTTCAGTTCATCAATCATATCTTCCTGTCTTGTAATGCGTATTTCAAGATCGATCAGTCGTTCTTCCATACTTCCCCTTCCGGAAAACGTTCTTCCCGCGGCATCGGGTATCTCATGCCTGTTCCGTTTTCTGCAACAGCGCCTTGAGTCTGGCCAGCCTTTCTTTCGGCGTCAATACTTCGGACGCCTTCGGCACGGCGATCCCCTCATCCAGTTTCATTTCCGCAATAAAACGCGATGGCTCACATTGTACGGTTTCCCGCGCCTTTTTCCGCTTCTTGCACCATGAAACATGCAATGTCCGCTGCGCGCGGGTAATACCGACATACATAAGCCGCCTTTCTTCCTGAATCCGTGTGGCCAACTGTTCGGACGGCGTATCCGGATCGCCCAGATGAGGCAAAATGCCTTCCTCGACACCGACCAGAAAAACATGCGGAAATTCCAGCCCCTTGGCGGCATGCAATGTCGAAAGATGTACGGCATCCTGCTCTTCATCCTTGCCTTCGAGCATCGTCATCAATGCTACCATCTGCGTCAATTCCAGCAGATTCTTTTCCGGCCCGTCCTCGTACTTGCCCCCCTGACTTTTCTGCTTGAGCCAGTTCGTGAACTCCAGCACATTCTGCCATTTGTTTTTCGCGGTCCGCTCATCGAAATTGTCGTAGAGATACGTCTCATAGGCAATCGCCTGCATCAGTTCATCCAGCAACGCCGCGGCATTTTCACCCTTGCCTGAAGCACCCGGACGACTTGCCCGTTCCTCGATACCGTTGATGAAATCACAAAATTCACGCAATGGCCGGAGTTGTCGTGGCGCGAGTCTGGCTTCCAGTCCACCCTTATATACGGCTTCGAACAACGAGCATTGCCACTGCCCCGCCAGTGCACCCAGCGTTTCCAGCGTCGATTGTCCCACGCCACGTCGCGGAGTCGTCACGGCACGGATAAAAGCCGGATCGTCATCGAGATTGGCGATCAGGCGCAAGTAACTGACGATATCTCGAATTTCTGCACGAGCGAAAAAACTTTGTCCGCCTGAAATGGTATAGGGAATGTTCTCACGTCTTAACATCGTTTCGAACAGACGTGCCTGATAATTGCCACGATACAAAATGGCGAAATCGGAATACCGGGCACGACGCTCGAACTTCTGCGCCGACAGTAACATGACGACCCGTTCTGCTTCCTGTTCCTCATCGGACATCGCCAGCATTTTGACCGGATCACCCAAACCGAGATCGGACCACAACGTTTTCTCGAACAATTTGGGATTGTTCCCGATCACCGAATTGGCTGCCTGCAATATCCGCATGGATGAACGATAATTCTGTTCCAGCCGGATCACTTTCAGATCGCTGAAGTCCTGTTGCAAGGTTTTCAGATTCTCGATCGTCGCACCACGCCACGCATAAATCGCCTGATCGTCATCGCCAACTGCCGTAAACATCGGTTTTTTCCCGATACCCGTCACCAGCAGTTTCACCAGTTCATACTGGCAGGTATTGGTATCCTGATACTCGTCAACCAGCAGGTAACGCAAACGTCGCTGCCATTTTTCACGTACCTTGTCGCTGGAGCGGAACAGTTCGACCGGCAACCGGATCAGATCGTCGAAATCCACCGCCTGATAGGCCGAAAGCGTCGCCACATAATTGCGGTATATCCGTGCGGCTTGCGCTTCCTCGTCATCCAGCGCGTTCCTGAGCGCAGTTTCCGGATCCACCATGGCGTTTTTCCAAAGCGAAATCGCTCCCTGAATACGACGAATCACCTGCTTGTCCGTCGTCACCGCAAGATCCTGCACCAAAGAAAAACAATCCTCGCTGTCCAGAATCGAGAAACGGTCTTTCAGGTTCAACTCGCCAGCTTCCTGACGCAGAATTTTCACGCCAAGCGAATGAAACGTCGAAATCGTCAACTGCGATGCCTCGGACGGTTCCGCCAGCAAATGCGAAATCCGTTCCTGCATCTCGGCAGCCGCCTTGTTGGTAAAGGTCAGTGCCGCGATATGCCGCGCTTCATACCTGCCGCTACCGATCATGTAAGCGATTTTCTGCGTGATGACACGCGTCTTGCCAGACCCGGCGCCCGCCAGCACAAGACAAGGACCATCCATATAATGCACCGCTTCATACTGCTGCGCATTCAATGCAGCAAAGGCATCCTTCGACATACCGACATTCCGAAATCATCAAGGGCTGCCATTATAACAGCGCGAAGCGAAACCCATATGAACCTGTTCAGGGTAAACTAGTACCCTGAACAAACAGGCAACACTTGCAATCGGCAAGACCGCCCCCATCTTCGGCAAAAACGCCGAAGCGGTTTTCTGCCGGCTTGGTTCTGACTTGACATAGGAAACCATATGGAACAATTTCACGGGACAACCATTGTATCGGTCCGTCGCGGCGACCGTGTCGCACTGGGTGGGGACGGACAAGTCACACTCGGCAATATCGTCATCAAGGGAACTGCAAGAAAAGTCCGCAAACTGTACCACGGACGAGTACTGGCAGGATTTGCCGGCGGAACGGCCGACGCATTCACCCTGATCGAACGTTTCGAGGCCAAACTGGAAAAACACCAGGGCAACCTGTTACGCTCCTCGGTCGAACTGGCAAAAGACTGGCGAACCGATCGCATGCTGCGCCGTCTGGAAGCCATGCTCCTCGTCGCGGACCGTGAATCGACCCTTGTCATCACCGGAAACGGCGATGTGCTGGAACCTGAAGAAGGCGTAGGCGCCATCGGCTCCGGCGGTCCTTACGCACAGGCCGCAGCACTGGCACTGCAACGCGACACAGAACTTTCGCCCGAAGAAATCGTCAGAAAATCGCTGGCGATCGCAGGCGACCTCTGTATCTACACCAACCAGTCCCATATCATCGAAACTCTGGATTGAACATTCCGGATTTCACTTGTTATTTTTTCCGAACGAATCCATCATGAACCTGACTCCCCAAGAGATCGTCACCGAACTGGACAAACATGTCGTCGGGCAATCCAAAGCCAAACGCGCCGTCGCCGTCGCATTGCGCAACCGTTGGCGACGCCAGCAAGTCGCCGAACCGCTCCGGCATGAAATCACCCCGAAAAACATTCTGATGATCGGACCGACAGGCGTCGGCAAAACCGAAATCGCACGTCGCCTCGCCAGACTGGCGGATGCACCGTTCATCAAGATCGAAGCGACCAAATTCACGGAAGTCGGTTACGTCGGCCGCGATGTCGATACCATCATCCGAGATCTCGTGGATATCGGCATCAAACAAACCCGCGAGGCCGAAATGGTCAAGGTCCGCTCCAAAGCCATCGATGCCGCCGAAGACCGGGTTCTCAACATTCTGGTACCTCCCCCGCGTGACTTCGGCTTTTCGTCCGGCGATCCGAAAACTGCATCAGGTGACAATACCCGTCAGGCCTTCCGCAAAAAACTGCGCGAAGGTTCGCTTGACGACAAGGAAATCGAAATCGAAGTCGCCGACACAGGACCGCACATGGAAATCATGGCGCCTCCCGGCATGGAAGAAATGACCGAGCAAATCAAATCCATGTTTTCCGGACTGGGTGGCGGACGCAAGAAAAACCGAAAGGTCAAAATCCGTGAAGCCATCAAGCTGATGATCGAGGAAGAAGCGGCCAAACTGATCAACGAAGACGATTTGCGCCAGAAAGCCATTTCCAATGTCGAGCAGAACGGCATCGTCTTTCTGGATGAAATCGACAAGATCGCTTCCCGTTCCGAAATCGGCGGCGCCGACGTCTCGCGTGCCGGCGTCCAGCGTGACCTGTTGCCGCTTGTCGAGGGCACGACCGTCAACACCAAATACGGCATGATCAAGACAGACCACATTCTGTTCATCGCATCGGGCGCTTTCCAGCTCTCCAAGCCGTCCGATCTGATACCGGAACTGCAAGGCCGTTTCCCGATCCGTGTCGAACTGGAATCGCTTTCCATCGAGGACTTCGAGCAGATTCTGACCAGTACCGAAGCCAGCCTCATTTCACAGTACAAGGCACTGCTGGCGACGGAAGGCATGCAACTGGAATTCAGCGAAGACGCCATACGGCGGCTTGCCGAAATTTCCCACTCCGTCAACGAACGGACGGAAAACATCGGTGCACGCCGGCTCTATACCGTCATGGAAAGATTGCTTGAAGAAATATCCTTCACCGCCGTCAATTACAACGGCACCCTGACCATCGACAAAAACTACGTCAACGAACGGCTGGATGCACTGTCCGCCGATGAAGATCTCTCACGTTACGTCCTGTAATGCACAAGGGCGGTGTCCTCGCCGGACACTGCCCCGTTCACACTAGCGGACCCAGACCACGACGTCGTCTGCCGACTGTCTTGTTTTGGCCTTTGGTTCATCGATACGGTAACCGAAAGCCACCATAACCCCCAAACCATAACGACCGTTATCGAGCAAACCGTGTTCGGACAATATTTTTTCGATAGCGGACATATTGCCCCCCTCGATCGCGCATGAATCGATACCCAGCAATGCCGCCGCTGTCATCATATTGCCCAGCGCGATATAAGCCTGCTTGACCGACCAGTCGAAAAGCGTTCTGGAAGAATCCAGAATCCCGTTTTCCTTCTGGAAGGCACGGAAACGTTCCCGTTTCTTTTCCATCATTTCCGGAGAAAGATGCTGGACATCGCGCATCATCCGGGTCACATGCGATGAATCGTAACGCATACCGTCTTTCAGGCACAAAATGGCGACATAATGACTGGCCGTCGGCAACTGTCCCTGCGCCCCCCACGTCACCGTTTTCAGTTCATCGCGCAACTGGGCATTTTGTATCACCAAAAACCGCCATGGCTCGAAACCGAACGAACTTGGCGAAAGCCGCCCCGCTTCCAGAATCACCTGAAAATCCTGATCGCTGATCTTTTTCGTGGCATCGAACTTCTTCGTGGCATGCCGGAACTGAAAAGCGGACAATACATCTTCTCTGGTAACCATCATTCCTCCCTATTCAATAAAACCGCGCCCTTCTTGTCATGCGAGAAACGCACCCCCATACAGAAAAGGCGCCCTGCCAGAGAGCGCCTTCATGCCAGTTGGTAATACTTACTTCGCATTCCACAGTGCCGTTGCCGTATCCAGCATACGGCAGCTGAAACCCCATTCATTATCGTACCAGGACAGAATCTTGACCAGCGAACCATCAACGACACGTGTCTGCGTGGCATCGAAAATGCTGGAAGCCGGAATATGGTTGAAATCCGAAGAAACCAGCGGTTCGACATTGTAATCGAGAATACCCTTGAGCTTGCCTTCGGATGCCTTCCTGACCACTTCGTTGACTTCCTCGACCGAGGTCTTGCGCGCTGCATTGAACGTCAGATCGACGACCGAAACATTGATGGTCGGAACACGCATTGCGAAACCGTCGAGTTTGCCGTTCAGTTCCGGCAATACCAGTCCGACAGCGGCAGCAGCTCCGGTACGTGTCGGAATGATGTTCAGACCGGCAGCACGTGCACGTCTCGGATCGCGGTGATACACATCGGTGAGTACCTGATCGTTGGTATAGGAATGCACCGTCGTCATCAAACCATCGACGATTCCCAGACCTTCATTCAATGCCAGCGCTACCGGTGCCAGACAGTTCGTCGTGCAGGATGCATTCGAAATGACCGTATCCGTCGCTTTCAGGACATGCTGGTTGACACCATATACGACTGTCGCATCCACATCCTTGCCGCCCGGAGCCGAAATGATCACTTTTTTCGCTCCTGCGCGCAGATGTGCCGAAGCGGCAGCCTTGGATGTGAAAATGCCGGTACATTCCATAACGATATCGACACCCAGTTCCTTCCATGGCAGGTTTTCCGGATCGCGCTCACCGGTAACACGGATCCGGTCGCCGTTGACAATCAGCTCATTGCCTTCGACAGATACATCGGCCGGGAACTTGCCATGCGCCGTATCGTATCGGGTCAACAGGGCGATCGTATCGATTTCGCCCGGATTGTTGATGGCGACAATTTCGATATCATGACGCTTGCCGTATTCATAATGTGCGCGAAGAACGTTTCTTCCGATACGACCGTAACCGTTGATTGCCACGCGAATAGCCATAAATTCACTCCTGAATGTATAAAAAAACCCGTCAAAAGTACGAACCTTTTCGCCGGTCCATACCGCATATCTTCATTTTCCCAACACGGCTTCAACCCTGGAAACCACATTGTCCACCGTAAAGCCGAAATGTTCGAACAGCTTGCCGGCCGGAGCGGATTCACCGAAACTGGTCATGCCGACGACATCACCGTCAAGACCGACATACTTGCGCCAGTAATCCGATGCCGCTGCCTCGATTGCGACACGCGGCAATCCTGAAGGCAAGACACTGTCACGATAAGCGGCATCCTGTTTGTCGAACACATCGGTCGATGGCATGGAAACTACGCGAACGGCGATATTTTTCCGTGCCAGCGCTTCCGCCGCCTGCATGGCCAGCTGGACTTCCGAGCCAGTCGCAATCAGAACGGCCTGTGCATCGGTCGCATCTTTCAGGACATAAGCGCCTTTGGCGATGCTGGCGATCTGTTCCTGCGTTCTTTCGAAATACGGCAGGTTCTGGCGGGACAACACCAGCACACTCGGAATCTTGCGGTTCCTGACGGCCTGCCCCCCGGCCACAGCGGTTTCCACCGTATCGCAAGGCCGCCAGTTTTCCAGCCCCGGAATCAGTCGCATGCTGGCGATCTGTTCGACAGGCTGATGCGTCGGTCCGTCCTCGCCGACACCGATGGAATCATGGGTGAATACGTAAATCGTCCCGATCTGCATAAGTGCCGACATTCTGATCGCATTGCGGCAATAGTCCGAGAACGTCAAAAACGTTCCGCCGAAAGGAATGAAACCGCCATGCAACACGATACCGTTCATGATCGCGGCCATGCCGAACTCGCGTACACCATAGCTGATGTAATTGCCAGCATTGCCGTCACGGACCGTCACACATCCCTTCCAGTTCGTCAGGTTCGAACCGGTCAGATCGGCGGAACCACCCAGAAATTCCGGCAAACTCGGAGCCAGTGCCTCGATAGCGTTCTGGCTGGCCTTGCGAGTGGCAATCGTTTCCTTGCGTGCGACACAATCGGCGACATAGCGATCGACGACCTCATCGAAACCGGCGGGCAGTTCACCGGCGATACGGCGCGAGAACTCACCGGCTTCCTGCGGATACTGCGCGCGGTAACGCGCGAACAAATCATTCCATGCCGCTTCCGCTTCACTGCCTTTCTTGCGTGCATCCCATGCCGCATACACATCTTCCGGAATGACGAAAGGCGGATATTCCCAGCCGATTGCCTTGCGCGTCGCCGCGATTTCATCTTCACCCAGTGGAGCACCATGCGCCTTGTTCAGACCGGCCTTGTGCGGTGAGCCCTTGCCGATCACCGTCTTGCAACAAATCAGCGTCGGCTTGTCGGACTGTTTGGCCGCCGTAATCGCCGCATCGACAGCCGCCACATCATGACCGTCCACGCTGCGGATGACATTCCAGCCATAAGCCTCGAACCGTCCCGGCGTATCGTCCGTGAACCAGCCACTGACATTCCCGTCAATCGAAATGCCGTTGTCGTCATACAGCGCGATCAGCTTGTTCAGCTTCCAGGTACCGGCCAGTGAACAGGATTCATGGGAAATCCCTTCCATCATGCAACCATCGCCGAGAAAGACATACGTATAGTGATCGACGATATCGAAACCCGGCTTGTTGAATTCGGCAGCCAGCAGTTTTTCAGCCAGCGCCATACCGACCGCATTGGAAATCCCCTGTCCCAAAGGACCTGTCGTCGTATCGACACCGGGCGTGACATGCACTTCCGGATGACCCGGCGTTCTGGAATGGAACTGGCGGAACTGGCGGATATCATCCATGGAAAGATCGTAACCTGTCAGATGCAACAATGCGTACTGCAACATCGAACCATGTCCGTTGGACAAAACGAAGCGGTCACGATTGAACCAGCCAGGATCGGCCGGATTATGCCGGTAATGCCCTGCCCACAGCGCAACAGCAATTTCTGCCATGCCCATCGGCATGCCCGGATGTCCGGAATTGGCTTTCTGGACTGCATCCATCGCCAGCGCGCGGATCGCGTTGGCCATTTTCGTAACAGGTAAAGAGGTGTTCATGGTCGCCCAAATCATCAAAATGTCAAAGGCATAACGAAAAGACTGTTATGCCAACCAGCTTTTACCTGTATTCTATCAGAGAGTGTTATCCAGATTACAATTGCATCGGTACCCGTTTGATATGACCCGTCTTTTCTGCGACTTCCCGCTGGCGATCGGCGAGAACATTGAACTGTCCGAAGATGCCGCACGGCACATCATGGTATTGCGCCTGACCACGGACGACGAGCTGACCCTGTTCAACGGTCAGGGCGGCGAATACCATGCCCGAATCACCCGTATCGACCGCAAGCAAGTCATGGCGGAAGTCGTCTCCCATTCCCCGCGCGAAGCCGAACTCCCCTACCGCATCACACTGGCGCAAGGCATACCGGAAGCAGGCAAAATGGACTGGATCATCGAAAAAGCCGTCGAACTCGGCACAAGCGACATCATCCCGCTGGCTGCACAACGTTCGGTCGTCCGGCTGGACGGCGAGCGCGCCGAAAAAAGACTGTCACGCTGGAAAGCCATCGTCATTTCCGCCGCACAGCAATGCGGACGGAACCGCCTGCTCCATATCGCCCCACCGATCGGCACCGGAGAATACCTGCGTCAAACGACACCTTCTCCACGTATCCTGTTCAGCCCGCGCGCGACCGCAACGCTCTCGGAATGGGCTCGCCGCCAAAAACCGCAAGACATCACGCTGATGATCGGACCGGAAGGCGGATTCTCACCGGAAGAAGAAACCCTGGCTGAACAGCAAGGCGTCACCTTCCTGTCGATGGGACCGCGCATCCTGCGTACCGAAACCGCCGGACTGGCCGCAGTGGCCGCCATCAATGCACTGTGGGAAACGCGACAGGCACCATGACACCCACCGCCCCGCAACGTGTAAATACCACTAGCCTGTCAGCGATACCGAATGCTCGCGCGTGGCATGGAACGTCAGTTTCGGCCACCGTTCTTCCGTCAGACGCAAATTGACCGGCGAAGTCGCCAGATACGTCAGATTGCCCGCCGCATCATAGGCGACATTGTGCGCCAGCGACTTTTCAAAGTCCGAAAGCATCTTCTTGTCATCGCCCGAGACCCAGCGCGCACTGCTGATGCTGGTTCCCTCGAAAACGGCGTCGACGCCGTACTCGTTCATCAAACGACTGGCGACAACCTCGAACTGCAAGACACCGACCGCCCCCAGAATCAGCTCGCTGCCCAGAACCGGCTTGAAAACCTGCACCGCCCCTTCCTCACCCAGCTGTTGCAAGCCCTTGTGCAACTGCTTGACCTTGAGCGGGTTGCGAATACGGACACTGCGGAAAATTTCCGGCGCGAAATAGGGAATCCCCGTAAACTGCAACATTTCCCCTTCCGAGAAACTGTCGCCGATCTGCATGTTGCCGTGATTGGGCAAACCGATAATATCCCCTGCATAGGCTTCTTCAACCTGCTCGCGCGACGACGCCATGAACGTCACCACGCTGGAAACCTTGATCTCGCGGTTGAGCCGCAAATGCTTCAGACGCATACCGCGTTCGAACCGTCCCGAACAGACACGCAAAAAAGCGATACGGTCACGGTGCGCCGGGTCCATATTCGCCTGAATCTTGAACACGAAACCGGAAAAGGCCGTTTCCGTCGGCTGGACATCCCGCACGGTAGCATGACGTCCCAAAGGCGGCTGCGCCCAGTCCAGCAGTGCATTCAGGACTTCACGGACACCGAAATTGTTGATCGCCGAACCGAAAAAGACCGGCGTGAGCGTACCCGCCAGAAATTCTTCCAGCACAAACGGATTGGAAGCCCCCTTGACCAGTTCGACTTCCATTTTCAGCTGTTCCATTTCCATCGGGAACATTTCCGTCAGCCGTGGATTGTCGATCCCCTTGACGACCTCGAAAACCTGATCCGCCTTTTCATTGCCCGGCGCGAACAACATGACCTCGTCATTGATGAGGTGATAGACCCCGCGGAAATTCTTGCCCATCCCGATCGGCCAGGTAATCGGCGCGCAACGGATTTTCAGCACCGTTTCCACTTCGTCGAGCAATTCCAGCGAATCCCGCGTTTCGCGGTCGAGCTTGTTCATGAACGTGATGATCGGCGTATTGCGCATGCGGCACACATCCAGCAACTTGATCGTCTGCGCTTCCACCCCGCGCGCCGCATCGATCACCATCAACGCGGTATCGACAGCCGTCAACACCCGGTAAGTATCTTCCGAAAAATCCTGGTGACCCGGCGTATCCAGCAAATTGATGACATGGTCCCGATACTCGAACTGCATGACGGAACTGGCCACCGAAATCCCGCGCTGCTTTTCGATTTCCATCCAGTCGGAAGTGGCATGCCGCGCACTCTTGCGCGCCTTCACCGTCCCGGCCAGCTGAATGGCACCGGAAAACAGCAACAGCTTTTCCGTCAGCGTCGTCTTGCCCGCGTCAGGGTGGGAAATGATCCCGAACGTACGCCGCCGCGCGACCTCGCGCGCGATCTTTTTCGCCAGATTGTCTCTGGACTCTGCAACCGACTCCCCAACTGCGACCGTACCTTCCGGAGCGGAATCAACACTCATGGCAACATCTTTCATTCAATCAGCAAACACACAAACGGCACCGGCACCCCCTTGCGGAAAGACAAGCCCCGCTGGATGCAATGCCAGATAAAATGTATAATTATAAATTGCTTCAATACTTTTCTGTTCACGAAAAGCCAACGCACCACACAAACGGGGGCGACTTGGATTCGACAGGGGTTGCAAAGCAGAACAGGGCATATCGAGGACTGGAGCCCTCGTAAATCCATCCAGAAAAAAGTAAACGCTAACGATAAAAGTTACGCATTAGCCGCTTAATACCGGCTATCCCTGCACTGTTTCTTTCCTGGGGCAGGCCGCAAGGCACGCAGGGTCATCGACAGGAAATCGCCTTGTGTTTCGTTACCGGATACAAGGTTAAATCTCTGGTGACTCGTCTGTCGGCAGCGTGCATGTCCGCGTCCGGCAGATCAAATCAAATGGCAATGCTAAATATGTAGAACTGTCTGTAGAGGACTTCTGGACGCGGGTTCGAAACCCGCCGCCTCCACCATACATCTTTTCCGTCAAGTCTGTCGCCATATCCTGCACGACATCTTGCGATTCCATTCAACCGCCCAAACGGCATATCCGACATCTGATACACCATAAAAAACCGAAGCCCTCTTGCGAGGGCTTCGGCCAACAGGCGGAATGGGGGACCAATCCCATTCAACAGGAGGGAAGGATAAGGGAAGGCCTGAACCCTCCTTCTGTTGTCAAACGGTTATCAGAACTTGTGGGTGATACCGACCTGAACACCGTAGGTGCCGTCGTCGGTGTCGCCATACAGACGTGCGACTTCTTCATCGTCGTAATCAGTATAGGCAACGTTACCGTAGATGGCTGTGCGTTTGGACAGATCATAGGTATAACCGATGGCATACTTGTAGATGTCCTTGTCGCTGACATCTCCGCCACCAACTTCAACTTCCATCCACTGTGCGGAAGCGTTCAGGCGACCCGGGCCGAGTTTCCATTCCAGACCCAACAACCATTGTTTTTCCTTGATTTCGTCGATGTCTGCCCATTCAGCCTGGGTTGCTGCATCCTGCGTTAACATCCACCGACGGAAATCGCTGTTTGCATCATTCCAGTTGGACTGATCGCCGACTGCCCAGCCTTTGTCCTTGGTCTGTTGATACAGCAATTCGACCTTGGCATCGCCGAAGCGGTAAGCGGCGCCCAAGTTCCAGACGGACGATTTCTTGGAATCTGCCAGACGACTCCAGTTGGCGACCAAGGCCAGAGGACCATTGTCGTAACCGAGCATTACGCCATAACCGTCATTGTCAGCGCCTTCGCCTTTGACGAGAGCCATTCCGGTACCATCTCCTGTTTTATCGTCATAGGTACCGTCAATGGAATCGTTATCGGTGTTGCCACCCAGCGAGTAGCTGGCGCCGAAGTGGAAGCCGTTCCAGTTCGGGCTGTCATAGCGGATGGTGTTGTCGATACGCGGCATACGCTGGTTGCCTTCCAGCATGGCTGCGACGCCATACTGATAGAACGGGTCGAATTTACGGATGGTTTCCGTCGTCAGTTCGTTGACACGACCCAGACGGACAGCACCCCAGGTGTCGCTCTTCAGCCCGACGTTGGCAGCACCATCCCAATCTCTGTCTTTGCTGTCGGTACTCTTCGGCGTACCGTTGTTCAGGTTGAAACGTCTTTCCAGTTCAAAGGTGGCTTTCACACCGGAACCGAGGTCTTCAACACCGCGGAAACCCAGACGGTTGTTGACGTTTTCGCCCATTTCTACGTCATGACCGGATTTCTTGATGTAGCCGGTATCGACGATACCGTAGATGGTAACGTTGGATTGTGCATGAGCCACGCCGGCAGCGGCACCCAAGACAGCCAAAGCGATAAGCGTTTTTTTCATTTTATTCTGCCCTTTTAAATTAAAAAAAAGTGAAGAATCCCTGCGGGAGTCATTGACAGAATAGCGATAGGTAGGTAGGTAGGTAGGTAGGTAGGTAGGTAGGTAGGTAGGTAGGTAGGTAGGTAGGTAGCGTGTTTGAATTTTGTTCGCCACTCAAGCTTTTTTGTATCTTTAGCGCAACAAAAACGCTGTTTTTTTGATTTTTTATGAAACGTTGTTTGCCTGTCTGTGTCAGCAATACCGTGAAGCCATTGCGGTTTTCATGGCAGACAAACGGACGGTTTTCCCTGACGGAAAACCGCCCGCAAGACAGGGTCAACGGGTCGCGCCGTAACGGTCGCGATATGCCTTGACGGCATTTTTGTAGCGTTCCAGCTCTTCGGTCGTGCCTGCTTTTTCGAGATAGCCGAGCAGGTCGTCGAGATTGGCGATCGACAGAACGGGCATGCCGTGTGCTTTCTGCACTTCCTGAACGGCTGACAGTTCCGACAGGGCATTGTCCTTGCCGGAACGTTCCATGCGGTCCAGCGCGATCAGTACGACACCCGGCGTGGCGCCTGCCTGACGAATGATGCCGACCGATTCGTTGACGGACGTACCGGCGGAAATCACGTCGTCGATGATGACGACCTTTCCTTTAAGCGGTGCGCCGACGATGACGCCGCCTTCGCCATGGTCCTTGGCTTCCTTGCGGTTGTAGGCGAACGGGACATTCCGCCCTTTCGCAGCCAGCGAGACGGCGACTGCCGCAACCAGTGGAATCCCCTTGTATGCGGGGCCGAACAGCATATCGAACGACACGCCCGATTGCAGCAGGGTATCGGCGTAGTAATCGGCCAGACGACCCAGCGACTGTCCATCATTGAACAGACCGGCATTGAAAAAATAGGGAGATGTCCTGCCGGCTTTCGTCACGAATTCACCGAAACGCAGTACACCGCAATCGACGGCGAAACGGATGAATTCTTCTCTTAATGCACTCACTTTCAGACCTCGCAACAGAATGGGAATGCCGTATTGTAACGTGCCGCTCCGATAACCGGTAGGCAAAAGCGACTTGCGCTTTCGGGTATCATAAGTTTTTTAACCGGAAGAAAACGATGCTCTCCATTACGACCGCCAATCTCAACGG